>DATJOW010000125.1:0-37156 GCA_035506715.1 Candidatus Acidiferrum sp.
GTAATAAAAGCTGCCGGTCTTTTTGAGGACGCGGGCCAGTTGCACACAGCGCGGGCGCATGTAGTCAATGTAGGCGCGGGTGGATTCGTGGCGGTCTTCAAAGGCGCGCTTCTCCTTGGTCTCGCCCCAAAAGACCTCGTAATTGCGGTTGGAGTTGAAGGGCGGGTCGATGTAAATCAGATCCACGCAGGCGTCGGGCAGCTTGGCGAGCTGTTCCAGATTGTCGCCGCAATAGATGACGCGCGTGTCGAGGAGCGACGATGATTTTAACCGGGGAGAAGCGGCAGTTGGTTTAGCAGCGGCCTTTTTTGCCATGCAAGGAGATTAGAAAATCCCCTGGGTCGTGTCAAAACCAGTCGGGCCAGTGCTTGCACCAACCTGTTTGCGATGAGAGCGAAGTTGGGTTCGTAGGCCCGGCCAAAATCCTTTAGGTTTAAAAATTCAGACATGGGCGCCTCCGCCCTGCATGAATTTTGAACTTGAGCCACCCTGTCAAAGAGGGAGCCTGCCAATGGCGTAGCCAGCCGGGGCAGCAAACCCCGGCTGGCATGGCGGGTTCATTGGAAGAAATACCCGAGTTCGCGCAAGCTGCGGTGGCCGGGGCGGTCGGCAGTGGCCGTGCCCATGATGACGTGGTCCAGCAGTTCCACCTTCAAAAGCTGGCCGGCGCCGATTAAATCCCGCGTCACTTTGATGTCCGCTTCACTGGGGGTGGCGTCGCCCGAGGGATGGCAGTGCATGACCACGATGGCGGCGGCGTTAGCAACCAAGGCTGGTCTAAACACCTCGCGGGGGTGGCAAAGAATCGTGTCCAGCGTTCCGGTGGCCACAATGAAATGGCCTAGAATGTCGCGGCGGGTGTTCAGAACCAGACAAACCAGCGTTTCCACGTCGGGATTGTGTCTGGGGTCGGTGTCAATGTGCTTGCGCCAGTAGTCGGCGGCATTGTCGGGTGTCTCGGCTTTGCCGTAGGCGGGAGTCTCGCGGAGCGTCAACACGCGAAACTCGCCCAGTTTCGCCATTTTGGCTGTAACTGCTTTTGAAACCGACGATGGCCGGACTGGAGCTGGAGCTGACGCTTCAAATAGTAAAGTTTGTGTTTTCATAAGCTTTTTTTTGAAACCGCTGTCCGTCCGTCTGCCGTATGCTGCTCGCTTCACCAGGGCGGGGGCGTGTTTTTGACTGACTGCGGGGAAATTGCGCGGGCAGGGAACGTGACAAGGGCGGGCGGGGGGTTGGGGCGCCGTTGGCGCGTTGCCTGGCAGTGAAATTCAACCCGCCGCGCGAGGCGCGCCTAAAAGCTATTTGAAAAACTCGCCAGAGCAGCGAGCAGCAGGCGGGAGATGGATCGGAGAACGGCGGTCAAAGAAAACGCGCCATGACCAAACATCCGCGAAACGTTCAACACAACTCATGCCCATCTTGCGACCTTGGAGCTTTTCTCGGTTCCTTGAGAAGAGCAAGCCATGCGGCTCCAAACAACGCAAAACTAACGACGTTAAAGGCGGCAAAGATGGCAGCGTCTAAGCCTCTGACAAATGCCAGGCCAGTGAACGGAATTGTGTGCCCAAGCACTACCAATGCTCTCCGAAGAGCGCGTCTTAAGGTCAAAGCGGCTACCGTTCCACTTACGAAATACGAAAAATATGGAACCGTAACGCCAGCAATAGCTACCTGCCCGCTCGGGCCGGAACTGGCCGAGTCGCTCATGCCGGACATCATATTGCCAAGGAACGCGGTCCAGGCCAAGACAAGGGACAACGCGATACCGAAAGCAAAGAACAAAGCCGCAATGCCGTAGCGTCGAGATTGCATGGTCAGCATTCCTATGGCTGCAAATTTCGCGAACCGTTTGGATTCACGGCGTAACGAATCTCAATGACACTGTGATCGTTGTAAATCGAATTGATTTCAACCTGCATCTGACCATATACCTGACCATTGCGAGAGCGGATGAAGAATCGCTTTTTCACCAATGGTGTCCAGGCGGAATCCGTGGCGGCCAATTCCATTCGCGCTTCGGGCGCGTAGCCGGATTCTGGAGCCAAGTACATGAATTCATCGTCCGTTTCTTCTATTCCCCCTTGAACGCCTTCAATTTTCCATGACCAGTCGTATTTATCTCGCGGCTTAACACCGTTTGGTCGCGCGATAGCGACCCTTAAATCCCCTATCATTTCGCCCTCAAGCTTCTTCCCTGCTAGCAAATCCACAGTATAAATCCGACCATCCGGAACTATCCCGAAGACCTTATCCCCGCCAATAAGGCGTTCCTTGGGCCCCTGTTTCCACATCTTAATGATTACAGGTTTCTCGAGCGCTCCGCTTGACGGCCCGTAACTTCGCTGCGCGCTCGGCGAAAGCTGGTAGCCCTGTTTCTGGAGCATTTCAAGATCAATGGCATCTCCCATTGCATCATGTATTTCAAAGCGGCCATCACTATCGGTCTCCTTCTCTAAACGCACTGGATTGCTCATGGCATCCTGCGTTAGTTCCCAATGCCGAATGTAGATGTTAACCTTCACTCCCGATACGGGGATCCCGCCTTGATCAATGACTTGGCCGTAAAAATTAATTGGGACATTCTTTTCGCTCAACGCCTGTTGAACGGTTTCCACCCGTGATTGAGAGGCGTCCTGATTCGTGACGGCCGGTGCTTTTACGTCAGAAACAGGATTAGATACAACGCTAGAGACACGGGAAACCTGCGATACGGTCGGAGTAGCTTGGGGAAGAACAGGAGAAGCCACAGGCTGCTGTTTTGGTAATGAAGGATTTCCTCCCTGATGAGTCGGGCGGAGCCAAAATACAACACCGAAAATTCCCAGTAAAAGTATTGCCCCAAAAATCCAACTAAATTTATTCATTGGTCCTCCACGAGTCCGAATTTAATCAGTATTCTATGCCAGAACGTCATCGACTGCGCGTTATCTAACCGAAATTGAAAACTATGAAAAAGGTGTTGGGAGCCAAACCCATAAGGTGCAGCGTCAAGTTCTACTTGACTAGCTGGCGTGAAGACGCCGCCCACATCCTGCTGTGCACCTAGTGCATAACATCTCGCTTCATCTCCATAGGAAAAGATTTCGTAGGTGTCTTGCGGAAACACCAGTTCGGTATTTAAGATTGGATGTATCTGCCACCACGTATCAATGCTGGACTGATAACTATAGCCCACGTCCGGCTTCAAGTTCTGGTCAATCTGCCACTTGCTCAAAGCAAAATCATTGGTGTTGAAAAAGTTCACGTAAGTTCCCGCGCCCAACAAGCCGTGAAAATAATTGGCCGCTCCGTTCGTATAATATTGCGCATAACGGTTTGGCGTGCCGCTGTCGTAAATTCCCAAAGACCGTGTTGGCGTGGTAGGGTCATACGCATGAGACGCCAACGCCGCCTGCATGGCCACGTAAGTATTCACAAGTTGGGTATTACCAGCCTGTCGCAGGGCTTCCCCAGCCACCACGTTACCCATGCTGTGAGCAAACATATAAACGTGACCCGGATATAGCGCGTTCAAATTATTCAGAAGGGCAAGCAAGCCAACGCCAGATTTCCACGCTTGAAATTCACTATTGTCAAAATTGTCCGGGTCAGTAATCACGCTCTTCCAGCCTGCAAAATCATAATCCGTTGGCCAGCGAAATTCGCCAAATCTTCCTTGATACCCCTGCCAGTAGAGCCGCTTGAAAGCAGTTTCGGCAAACCGGTCTTTTTCCCACGGCTCCATGTTCCAGCCGTGGACGAAAAGAATGTAAGGCGTATTGGTGTCGGCGGGCGCCGTATAGCGAAAACCCTGCATCCCGGCCGCCAGACCGTCGGTGACCAAAACAGGCGTATTGGTCGGCGCTTTGGCTGGATTATCGCCGACCGTCCACCGCTCATACATTTGTTTTATGTCCACTATTTTAATCCACGCCGAAGCTTGACCAAGGACGTTTCCGTTTGCGTCGGCAATGGTTAAAAGCAAGCACCCGCTGCCGTCGCTTACCCCGCACCAGATAAAATGATTGCCTGCCCAACTATCTGCAAATTGGATCGTGTTCAACTGAATACTGCCGCCCGGCCCAAGTCGCCCAATATAGGGACAATGAATGATATTGGTTTGTGTCGCGGCGGTGGTTTCGTTCGTCAGATAACCAATGCCACCGTCTGCGTCGGCAGCCGCGAACAAGTCAATGGTTGGATTGCCCGCTTGCACGTTTGGCCAGAATCTGAAGTCGTCTGCCCAACTTAATGTGATGGTGCTGCCGGATGGCAGCTTGGCAATCAGATTGGTGTCAATACCTGCCACCCATAGCCGGGCAAAGTCTTCCAAATCCCTCTTGGTCGGGATGGCGCGGAAGCTGCGGCCTTTGACCACGCGATTTGAGTAATTGCAATCTGATTGTGGAACGCTGGTGCCGGGATTGCTGGCGATTTTCACGTCATCCTCGTAGTTGGTGCTGTCGTCGGCATCGTAGGATAGTCGGTCATAGTTTCGGTCGGTCCAGAAAACATAAGGACTGCTGACGGATGTGGCATCCGGGCTGTTGAAGGACAAATCCATATTGCCGTCGTGGTTGGCGTCGAGCTGGAGGCTAACGCAATAAACGGTGCAAGTGCCTAGTGCGCCTGTGTCAGTGTCGGGCATGGTCACGAGCGCCACCGGGCCGGGTTCGGTGGCGAAGAAATTTCCATAGGGTGACAGAAGCCCCGTGGTGTTCGTGGTCACGACGCTGTTGGTGATTTTGTAAGCCTGATCAAAATATTGGCCGAGGTAGGCATACACGCCGGAATAGCCGTTGAGCACCGCCAGCTTAGCGTAGCCAGCGATGTTAATGGAACTATCCGCGCCTGCTATCAGCAAATCGCTGGTTTGGCTCGTCGAAAAATTGATGCTAGCCGGTAACGGGCTGTTGTTCCAAAAATCGTATTCCACCTTTTGGAACAACGGCTGCGCGGTTTGCGGATAGAAACAACCTCCCTGGGTGGTGGTGTGGTTGGCATACAGCGTCGTGATGCCCGCGCCATTTCCCGCGTTGTAGCCGATGTTGACCGACAGGAAGGTCAGCCCATAAATGTTCCGGGCGTAGCCGGCCATTGAATAAACCCCCGTGTTGGTGTTGTAACTGATGCCGATCTCGCCTAGATAGGTGGTCGCCGAATCCAAAGCATAGGTGGCCAGCCACTCGGTCTGGTTGGTCGCCAACATTGCCGGGATGCTCGCTCCGTTAATCTCCGGCGTTTGAAGCTGAAACAACGGCGGTTCCAGCAAAAGCAAGCCGCCCGGAAAAACTTTCCAGTCCCAATTGTTGCCGGAATAATTTCCACCCGCGCCGGTGGTCGTGCGTCCGTTGACATCTAGGTTCGTTGGATTAAGCACGAAGTTGCGGAAAAGGTAATTGTCGCTGAACACATCGGAACCGAAATCGGAATAAGCATAGTCGGACGGATAGGCGACTATGCCGTAAGCGTCCGTGTTTGTGTTAATTCCGACGTAACTGAAAGGCAAATCCACTGTCGCTGCCCGCAGCAAAAAGATCAGGTTCTGCTTCATGTGTACCCGTCCATCCAAGTAAGCAGGAACGGCACGGCTGGTGTAGCTGTACGTCAAAAGCAAAAGCATCGGTTCACTGGGGTTGTTGTTGGCATCCACAGTTTGGACAAACCACCAATATTCTGCCATTCCATAAGAATCCGCTGGTGGCGCGGTCAAAGCCGATGGTAACAAACACAGGCCATTCGTCAGCGCCGAGATTGGAATGTCAACACTTGTGTCAAACGAAGCGTCGCCCCAATAGTAATTCGCAAATTCATCAACCAGCTTCACCCGTAAGGCCACCGTGCCGGGAGGCAGGCCCGAAGCCGCCAGATACGCTGAACCCTGCGGCCCAGCAATCATGTGCACAGGCAGTGACGCTTGGATAATGTTAATGGACGAATAATTAGGTTCCAGTAAAACGGGGTTGCTCCACGCCGAGTCGCCTCCGGCGTAATGCGCCTGGATTTGATAATATATTGGAATTGTCGGGCCAGCATCAAGGCCGACAGGATCTATTTTTTCGCCCGAACCATCGGATATAGTATCTAAGAAGCTATGGACGTTCGTCGAAAAATAGAAATTCGCCGTCTGTCCTGTCCATTGGTCATGCTTCTTTACCGTGTAACCCGTCACCGGTCCCAGCGAAGGCAACCAGGTTATCATCGCGGTAGCGCTGGAACTGTTGTAAGTAACAGCCAAGCCAGTCGGTGCTGAGGGCGTGTGGAAGATTAGGGGATTGTAGCCCCCTACGAAGTCCTGCCACATTGTCCAGCCGTCGTTTGCCCAGTCTTGGGAGTTCGGGTCAATACCTGTCGTTCCGAAGTATTGCAGTTGCCACCAGATCGGCAGACCGCTCCCGTCGTCTGCCCAAGAACGAATCCTGAAAAAAGCGTTGTTGGTTCCGCTCACATTGGTCATCACCAACCCCGTCCAGTTCGTCACTTCCGAACCTACCACGAACCCCCCGCTCAACCATTGCGTATCGCCCAAGCTGTGCTGGTATTGAATCTCGTAGAGAACATCTGACACGGAATTGGAGAGGATGCCCACCGCGTTATTTGCCGACAATGCGAAGTTAGCAATCCAGAGGTTAGTGCCGTAATCAATCAATAGATTGTTGTTAAATTCTGGAATAACCAAATTTGTGCCCTCGTCGCTGCCATCACCGGGCATGGGTGGTCCCATAAAATCTGCGGTCATCGTCTGGGCCTGGGCTTGCTGCTGGGCTTGGAGCGCGGCGAAATCCACCGAACGGTCATCCACCAGAAACACGCCGTTCGTTGGGTCAACCACATAGACGGGCAATTCCGGGAACAAGTCAAACGGCAATGGCGGCAGGGCATTCTGCAAACTCCAATAGGTTCCCGGCAGGCTGTCCGCTGTGGGGCCGGTGGCGACCACCGGAATGCTCCGATCCGAAACTGGCTCTGTTGCTGCCAGCGCCTGGGCTTGAGCAATCACCGACATGATGTTCGTGGAGGTCTGGGCGTGGGCGTGGCCAAGCAATGAAACGAGCCCGATGATGATGAATAATCTTCCGATAGAATTTCCGATTAGTTTCATAATTCCCTTTCTGTCAGAGAAAGTATTGTCGTAGCCCTACTTCAGGTCGCCTGAATCGTTAGGAATTTCTAACTCATTTTTAGCCACCTGCAACGGTTTTCGCCTCCGGATTCGCAGTTTTCCGTTGTTCTAATTTTCAAAATAATCGAGTCCGCTGCGAACCGCGTTTCGCGCAACGGGTGATCCGAGCAATCACAAAGAAGCAGTCGTTGAAGCTCGTATCATCAATGACATGAAGTCTCACCTCAGTGAAGGGGAATTTTGGCGGGTCGTTTAGCATCTTGTTGTTGTAGGAGTTGGAAAGGGGAAAATCCGGCCCTCCTTTCGGCAAGCGGCTTCCGAAAGGATGGAGTCCTGCAAAACATTACACGAAGAAGTCGCCGGTCGCGTCCTTAAAACCAATTCCCCCGGCAAGTGTTTCTACTGTGTAGCCAATTTTAAAATCCCTGACAATTCCTGACAGTAAAATTTCGTTTCGCGGGTAGGAGCGTTCGCGTGGCTAAAAAATGAAAAGCGAATAATCGCTAATATTCACGATGGTTTTACGAACATTCCCGAAAAGTTGCGAAACGATCTAATCAGATTCAACTCCTGATGGGTGCGCCAGTTCCGTTTCCCGACTCTCCGCGACAGCGAGTGACAACACGGGACATCCGCCTTTGTCATTAATGCTTTAAGGTTCTGCAATTAATTGAGATCTCTGAAAAACTCGTGGTGACGGCGCCTTGCCGCCGCGGAGAATGTAAATTCCCCAGGGTTTGGCCTGATAACCCAAGCGACGGGGCGTCGCTTCCACCCTTTTTCAGAGGTTTCTAATTCTGTATTGCCAATTGTATCAGTGGGTTTACTCTCGCGTCACCCATGAAAGCCATCACGACTGCTCTGGTGCTGCTGGCTGCTTTGGCGGTTGAGGCTCAAACCAACGAATTAATTCCGGTCCTGGTTTGCGGAGAGCAGTCCTACACCAACGCCCGAATCACCCAAACCTCTCCGGCCTACGCCGTCATCTCGCACGAGGGCGGCGTGGCACAAGTCGCCATGAGCAATTTGCCGGTCGCCTACCAGCAGCAATACGGATACAGCCCCGCCGACGCCGAAAAATTCCTGGCCGAGAAGAAGCGAAAAGAAGAAGAGGCTCGCCGACGACAGGCTGCTTATGAAAAAGCGGCCGCGGCCATGGCTGGCCCGGAAGAAACGGTTGAACTCACGGCCATCCTGGATGAGACGTCCTACGGCGGAATTCCATTGTGCGCCGGCCGCCGCAGCGGCCACGGCCAGGGTCAGGGAAAAATGCTCGTGAAAAACATGCCAGGACCCGTATCGAATTATCTGCACCAGTACCAGAAATTAAAAGCGGATGTCGAGGCTGAGGAAACCACGCCGATTACCGTAACGGCGCAGGCCACCCGGAACGGTTCCGGTCACGCTCAAAAGGCGGCGGACAAAGCGGCAAACCGGGCGTTGAAGGAAGCCAAAGCGGAGCGTAAAGTTCAACTCAAGCACCAGAACAAGCAGCTGTCGGACATGGAGAAGTCACTTAAGGAAAATGCTTCCATCCGGGCTTATCCTACGGGCCAGTCCTGGTCGGGATACGAAATTTGGGTTTGCACCGGCACCCCCTAATGCCCGCAAGATCGAAACGGTTCCCCGGCCGGAACAAGGAAAAGACGCCGTCCGGCGGTCACGTGCACGTCTCTCCTCCTCCACGTGGTTTGCCATTGTCTCAGGCTCAGGTCGTTTTGATTTCAGATACTCCGGCGCACATGCATTGCCGGGAACCGGCGTGGAGATTCTAATCTTCAGGCAAAAATAAATCAGTTTTCGTCTAATAAACCCTCGCCGCCGCGTGTCGTAATCAGTGAACACGTTGCCTTGCGGGATGAGGATGTCTTGATGGATGGATAACCCCGGCTTGCGGGCGAAGCCTGGCTCAAAATGGCTGTGATGCGACCAGACGAAGTCAGCGCGGAATCACCCGGAGGGGAGACGATCGAAGAGCTCTTCGCGGCTCTGGAGTCTCCGCTTTTGGGTTATGCCGTGCGTTACACCGGCGAGCCGGGCTTGGCGGAGGATGTGGTGCAGGAAGCGTTCATGAAACTGCATGCCCAGTTTGAATCGGTTGCCAAGCCGCGCGCGTGGCTCTACCGCACGGTGCGCAATCTGGCGCTGAACCGGCGGCGGGACGCGCAGAAAACCGTTCCGCTCGAGCCGGCCGGCGAAAATGAAAACTCCGCCGCCGCAGAAACCGCCGACCCGGCCCTGTTGCCGGACGAACAAATCATCCGGCTCGAAGGCATCGGCCTGGTCCGCATCAGCCTGGCGGCGCTCGACGAGCGCAGCCGCGAGCTGGTCCGGCTGAAATTCAACGACGAGCTTTCCTACAAGGACATCGCCGCGCGCCTGGGTCTGACGACCGTCAACGTCGGCTTCATTTTGCATCGCGCGCTGAAAACCATCGCCGCCGAACTGGCGAAAACGGGAGTAGTGCCATGAACCCGGACCAACCTTCACGCGAACTGATCGAGGCGCGCATCACCGCGTTGCTCCTGGGCGAGCTGCCGTCCGCGGAGGCCGAGCTGTTGCGCTGGACGATTTCGCAGGACGCCGAACTGCAAAAACTGCACGACCGGCTAAAACTGACCATCGGCTTTGTGCGCGAGGCGGTGAAGCCGCCCGCAGATGCCCCGGCCCCAAAAGAAGGACTGTTGAAACTCCCGCCGGAACGGCGGCAAAAGCTGCTGGACCATTTCAAGACGCCGCGGCCCAGGCAGCCGTTCCTCCTGCGGCAATTCAAAGTGCGCCCGCTGGTGACCGCGCTGGCCGCCGTGGCCGCCATCGCCGTCCTGGCCGCCCTGTTCCTGCCGGCGCTGGCCGCTTCCAAACGCAGGGCGCAATCTCTGGCAGGAGCGAACAGCTGGAGTGCTGAGCCAATCATTAAATCGCTTTCTGAAAAGCAGTCCGGATCGCCCAGCCTGCACCGACCCATCCGGATGAAGGGCGGACCACCTCCGCCGTCGCCGGTGGTCGCGCCGCCCGTGGCGTCAGCGCCGGCAATCGAGGCACCACCGGCTGGAATTGTTCTGCCCGAAACAGGATCGTCTCCGGCCAATGGCTCTGACTTTGCGGTAAAAAATGTCGGGTTTGGGGAAGGTCAAAATAATTCCAGCGCACTTGTAACCACGCTGCCGGAAGGGATTGTCCTGCCCCAACCCGCGGCGTCCCCACCTGGCGGTGTCTACTCGCAAGGGACGCTTGGTTATGTGAATGCACCCAACAATCCCGGTGCACCACTCACCACCTCGGCGGATTCGCTTTCGGTTGGGAACGGCATCGTCATTAACGGCTTCGCCGCGGGTGGAGGCGGCGGAGGCGGAGGTGGCGGGAACACCTTCACCCCCAACGACACGATGTTTGCGTGGGACGCCGCTGGCGCGAACCGCTTGCGCGCGAATGAACAGCCGTCACCGTCCGGAGCACCCGCCCTGAGCTATTATTTAGGAGGCGGAAAGGCGTTCGGAGGTGTTGGCAGTCAAAGTTCAGCCCGTGGGAAATTACCGCTGGAGCCATTGGACCATGGCGTGCTGGCTGCCGGAATTGAATCGCAAACAAGTGCTACCAACCCAGGCGCAGAACTTCCAAGCGTCAATGCCCCTGAAACCACGCTAAGTGTTTCCGGAGTTCCCGCTGGCGGGACGCGCCGGGACTTGTCCAAAACGGACGGCGACGCTTTGGGTTTGAGCAGAAACAACTCCTCTGCCGGCGGAGTAGCTGTCAACGACCGCACACCAACGCTCAAGAATGGGTTTGTCGGCGGCACACTGGCCGACGCCGTGGCGGCAGATCGCAAAACGGCAAAGGATAAAAGTCGCGGTCAGAAAGAGACTGCATTGGAGGTGGTGTCGACGGCTACTCTAGCAAGTGCCAAGCCGCAACCATCGTCGCCGGCTATTCTACACAGTCCTGCGCTTCAATTGCAGGAGCGGGCCAAAACCACGCCCCCTGAGTTTGCGATTACAAATGCCATTCAAGTGCGGCAACAGGCAGAAGCGGAAGGCAGCCTTGCCTACGTCCAGGCCAAGCAACGCTTAGACGAACTGCAACAATTTCATTCGCTCCTCGCGTCAAAAATTGAATCTGCAAAGCTCGATCTGAAAATTCCCCAGAGCAGCATGGTGGAAATCACGACTCCGGCAGAACCCGGGCAAAGTCAGAACGCATGGCAAAAAGTCACGGGCGAGGTCGAAAGCAAAACCCGCATCCGGATCGAACCTGACTCTGCCGGTGAGATTGCCGGTCTAGCCGGAAGTTCGACTTCCGGATCGGCTGCAACAGTCTACGACCCCCACTTCATTCAGACCGAATTCGAAGTTATCCAGTCTGATGCGGTATTGGGCAAGGCGGTTGAGGCACTCAAATTGGATGAGGCTTGGGCAAAGAATGGTGGCGAGAAGCTCAATAAAGAGGACGCCATCCGCCAGCTCAAGCGGCGGCTCGATTTGAAGCCGGTGCCGTATTCCAAGCTCGTCGAGATTGGCGCCCGAAGCGATAAACCGGAGGAAGCGGCGAAACTTGCCAACGCCGTGGCCGAAGCTTACAAAGACTATCGCGTGGAAACACGCCGGCAACTGGCTCTCACCGGGATCAGCACCCTGGAGGCACAGCTCAACCAGCAACAGGAGGAGGTCCGTGTCGCGCAAGCCGAGGTGGACCGGCTAGCGAAAGAATCGAAGGTTGAGCAGGCCGATCAACCATTACCCAAACCATCGCCCGCGGCGCCGGTTCCCCAGCCGGAGATCCAGACCCGCGACAATGCGTTCTCCACGTTCTCGCTCAACGTCAGTGACGTGTCGTTCAAGCTCGCCGCGGCCAGCCTCGAAAAGGGCCGGATGCCGGACGCCGCGTCCATCCGCACCGAGGAATTCATCAACGCGTTTGATTACCGCGACCCGGAAGCGGCCGCCGGACAGCCGCTGGCGTTCGCGGCGGAGCGTGCCCGATACCCGTTCGCCCATAATCGCGAGCTGCTGCGGTTCTCCGTCAAAGCGGCCGCGGCTGGCCGGCCGGCCGGCCGGGCATTGAATCTCGTGCTCCTGCTCGACACGTCCGGCTCGATGGAGCGCGCCGACCGCGTGGCCATCATCCGCGAGGCGTTGCGCGTGCTGGCGACTCAGTTGCAGCCGCAGGACACGGTCAGCGTCGTCACCTTCGCGCGCACGGCGCGGCTCTGGGCCGACGGTGTGTCCGGCGACAAAGCCGGCGAAACCCTGGAAAAAGTCGGCGGCATCACGCCGGAAGGCGGCACGAACCTCGAAGAAGCGATGCGGCTGGCCTACGAAACGGCGCGCCGCCATTACCTCGTCAACGGCAAGAACCGCGTGGTGGTGCTCACCGACGGCGCGGCGAACCTGGGCAACGTGGACCCGGTGGCGCTGAAACAAACGGTCGAGGCGAACCGCAAACAGGGCATCGCGCTCGACTGCTTCGGCATTGGCTGGGAGGACTACAACGATGATTTGCTGGAGCAGCTCGCGAGCAACGGCGACGGGCGGTACGCGTTCATCAACTCGCCGGACGCGGCGCCGCGCGAGTTCGCCGCCAAGCTGGCGGGCGCGCTGCAGGTGGCAGCGCAGGATGTGAAAGTGCAGGTGGAATTCAATCCGCAGCGCGTGATTTCGTGGCGGCAAATCGGGTACGCGAAGCACCAGCTCACCAAGGAACAATTTCGCGACAACACGGTGGACGCCGGCGAAATCGCCGCGCGCGAGGCGGGCAACGCGCTCTACACGATCGAGACGAATCCGAACGACGTGGGCCCGATTGCCACCGTGCGGGTGCGCTACCGCGCGCCGGGCACGCAGGACTACCGCGAGCGCAACTGGGACGTGCCTTATACCGGCGACGCGCCCGCCCTCGAACGCGCCAGCGCCGCCATGCGCCTGGCCGCGACCGCGGGCGCATTTTCTGAATGGCTGGCGGCCAACCCCTTCGCCGGGGACGTCACCCCTGACCAATTGCTCGGCTATTTGAGCGGTGTGCCGCAAACGTACGGCGCGGATGCGCGCCCGGCCACCCTGGAATGGATGATCCGCCAGGCAAAGAGTTTGTCGGGAAAATGAACACACTGCCGAAATCCCCCTCGTTTTCGTCCTCGTCCTCAATCCCTTCAGGTTCGATTACGCGGACGCGGGCGACGACGACGAGGAGAACCGCAGCGCCTTACAGGTTTTTTACAAACCTTTGACCCCGGCCTGACAACCGGTGGTCGTTGCGACCGCTAAAATTGATTGAGTTATGAAAACCAGAATTATCACTTCGATGATGTCCGCCCTGCTGTCGCTGGCCGCGGCGCGCCCGGCGGCGGCCGGCATCACGCTGCAGAATTTCAAACTGGTGGGCGACCTCGGCGGCGATATCGCCGCGTTCACGCTCACCGCCACCGCAACCGTCGAGGACGCCCGCGGCGGTTCGCTGGAATTGCTGTCCGGCCCGGT
Organism: Candidatus Acidiferrum sp.; assembly: GCA_035506715.1. Classification (GTDB taxonomy): domain Bacteria; phylum Verrucomicrobiota; class Verrucomicrobiia; order Limisphaerales; family UBA11358; genus UBA11358. The sequence goes on from DATJOW010000125.1 coordinate 13,576, forward strand.
CGCTCTGACCGGCCTCGACGCCCGCCGGAAATGGACACTGGCGGCGGATGCCGGCCGGTTGGTCGCCACGTTCGATCGCGCGGGCACGTTTCCGGTCGAATTGCGCTTCAACGCGACCGTTCAAACCAGCAACGACTGGCGCGCGGTGGCGTTTCACGTCGCGCCCGGCGTGGTGCAGCCGGTGGTGCTGCGCGGGCTCGCGCCGGACACGGAATTTCAATTTGCGAATGCGGCGCGACCCGAACGCGTCGGCACCAACTTCGTCAGCTACCTGCCGGTGGACGGCGCGGTCAGTCTTGCCTGGCGGCCGGCGCGTTCCGAGGCGGAGGGCAAACTGTTTTACGCGGCCGAGATGTTTGCGCAAATCAGCATCAGCCCCGGCCTGATGCGTCAGGCGGCGCTGCTCAACGGGAAAATCATGCAAGGCGAGATGAGCCGGCTGGCGCTGCAGCTGCACGGCGCGGGCGAGGTGACGCGGGTGCAGGGCGACGCCGTGCTGGCCTGGAAGGTCGGACCGGGGACGAACTCCGCCGACCGCGAGCTGGTCGTGCAATTCAACCAGCCCCAGAAGGATGCCTTCGCCGTGCTGGTGCAGCTGCAAGCGCCGCTCGGTGCGTTCCCGCAATCGGCAGACGCTGTCCAATTGCGGCCCCAGGGCGCGACGCGGTTCGCCGGCAGCCTTCGCGTCGTCAACGACGGCGCGGTGCGGCTCGAAATCACCCGGGCGAATGGCCTGTCGCAAATTTCGCCGGAGCAATTTCCCGAGGCGAACGTATTCCGCCCGACGGGCAACCAGTGTTTTGCCTACCGGTTTTCCAGCGCGGATTTTGCGCTGCGCCTTCAGGCGGACCAGATCCTGCCGGAGGTCGGCGTGTCGCAGGTGCTCGCCTATAACCTGGGCGAAAACGAGCTGTCGGTGGACGCGGAAATTGAACTCGACATCCGCGAGGCGCCGTTGCGCGAACTGCTCTTGAACATCCCGAAAGGCTACGCCCTCGCCCGGCTCAACGCGTCCGGCTTAAGCGACTATTTCACCGGGGAAACCCCCGACCACAACGGCGCGGAATTACGGCTCGTCTATGGCCAACCCGTGTCCGGCCGTCAGGTCATCCAGTTCCGCCTCGAGCGCAACCAGTCCCTCGGCGAAACCAATTGGACGTTGCCGCGCATCGAAGTGGCGAAGGCCAAATCCGTGCGGGGCTTCGTCGGCGTGGCGGCGGACAGTGGCTTTCGCCTCACGCCCGAACGCACCCAGGCGTTGACGGAAATCGCCACGGCGTTTTTCCCGGGCCAGCCCGCCGGCATCCAATCGGCGTTCCGTTTGAGCGATGCGGACTGGCAGGCAACCTTGCGGGTGGAACGCCTGCCGCAGACGGTGCAGGCGGATGGGTTTCATCTGTTTTCCATCGGCGAGGGCATCGCCTACGGCAGCAGCGTGCTGAATTACGTCGTGAGCGGCGCGCCGGTGTCGGCGTTCCGCGTCGAGTTGTCGGATGAATATTACAACGTCGAGTTCACCGGCAAGGATCTCCGGAACTGGGAAAAGACGGCCAACGGTTATCTCGTGCACCTGCACACGCCGGTGTCGGGCGCTTACACACTGCTGGCGACCTACGAGCGGCCATTCAAGCCGCAGGGCGAGACGCTGGCCTTCACCGGCGCGCGGCCCCTCGATGTGCAGTCCGAATCCGGCCATACCATCGTCATCAGCGCCTACCAATTTCAGGTGAAGCCGGTGGATGTGTCGCCCGGCCTGCTCGCGCTCGAGCCCGGCGAAGTGACCCCGGAGTACCGCCTGTTCTTCGACCAGCCGGTGCTCGCCGCGTATCGCTACGCGGCCCGGCCATTCAATTTGAAGCTCGCGCTCAGCCCGCTGGCCCAGGGCGATTCGCTGGCGCAGGTGGTGGACCGCGCGTCGTTGACCACGCGGATTTCCAAGGAAGGCCAGGCGCTCACCGACGCGCGTTACTTCGTGAAAAGCCGGGGCAATCCGAACTTCCGTCTGACGCTGCCGGAGGGCATCCAACTATGGTCGGTGGCAGTCAACGGTGCGGCGGTGGTGCCGGTCACGGACGGGCAGTCAAATCTCATCCCGCTGCCGCAACACGCCGATCCGGATGCCGTGCTGACCCTGGATCTGAAACTGGCGGCGCGCTCGCCGGACGCCCGGCGGGTAAAGGTCGCCGCGCCGATCGTGGCGGCGCCCGTTATGCTCGCCGAGTGGAAACTCGAGCCCGATGAAGGACAACGGCTTGATTTCCGGAATGGCACGCTCATCCCTGCGGGAAAGCCGGTGGATGCGTCCGGTTTCGCCCAAATCGCGCATCTGCTGCGCGACGGGCAGGCCGGCGAAGTGTGGGTTCCGCTCGTCCTGGCGCTGTCCTTTCTCCTTTTGTCAGTGGCCGTTTCCCGGTGGGCCACGGCCGAGGGGGTGCACAAATTCAGCCCGCGCCACGTGCTCGGCGGCTCCATTACCGTGGCGGCCGTCGTTGGCGCTGGCATTTCGCTGCTGCATCTGGCCGGCGCCTTTGAACCCATCACCCCAGCCGCGGCCAACAGCGTGACGCTGCTGGCGCCCGTCCAGCAGGCCGGCAGCGCCCTGACGGCCGAGGTGGCCAACGTGCCCGCCCAAGCACCCACATACGCGTTGGTCGAACCGTTGATGCTGGTGCTCCTGGCGGCGGCGGCCTGGATCTATGGCCGGGTGCGCAGGGAAAAATTCTGGTCGCGGCTACTGGGTTGGATTCTGCTCGCGTGGGCGGCTTTGCGCTGGCCGAACGGGGCGCCCGCTTATCTGGCTGTCGTTGGTGCGTTCCTCGTTTTCCGGGTCGTATGGCCCGCGTTGAAACGCCTGGGGCGCGTGCCGGCCAGGTCCCGCCCCGACATCCTCCCGCCGTCAACCGCCGTGCCGCCGCCGGTGACGGCGATGCTGGCGGGATTGTGCCTGCTCGGCACTGCGCTGAACAGTCGCGCGGCCGCCGGCACGCCCGAATCCGTTATCCAGCAAATCCGGGTCGCGGACGGATTCGCGACCGCGACGGCCAAAATCAAATGGCAGGCGCAGCGGGGCCAGGCGCTGCCGCTGCTGTTCGAGCCGGCCGTCCTCATGCATGTCAGTTATCCGAAGTCACTAAAGCTGGAGGCCGCGCCCGCCGGCTCCCACAACGCGCAGCAGTTGGTCGCGCAATCCAGCGGCGCCTTCGACATCGAAGTGCAATATCAGCTCCGGATCACAAAAGGCGACAACGACAGCCGCTTCGATTTGCCGGTGCCGAGCGGACTGGTGAACCGCGTCACGCTGAGCCTGGTGAACCTCGACGTGGATGTGTCTTCACCGCGGGCCGTGTCCGTGCAACGCGCCACCGCCGGCAGCAACACGGTGGCCACCCTGGTGCTGTCGCCCGGCGACAGCTGGATCGGATGGAACCCGCGCCGCCGAGACGTGAAAACGGAGAAGCCGGTTTTTTACGCCGAGCTGGCGCAGCTTTACATTCCGGCGGCGGGCGTCGTCGAAGGCGTCCACCAGATTTCCATCCGGCCGGCGCAGGGGGAATTGGGAGAATTAATCTTCGACGTACCGGTCGGTGCAACGGTGACCGATGTGACCGATGCAAATCCGCAGTCCGCCGTTCCCAATCCGCAGGCGCTTGTTTCACTCTGGCGGTTTGATCCCGACACCCGGAAATTGCGGGTGACGCTGAATCCGGCGCAATCCCGGCCGTTCGTGCTGGTCATCCGCTCGGAGGTCGCGACGGGCCCCCTGCCCTTCGCGCAGCAGGTGGGGTTGATCTCGGTCGAAAACGCCGCAGGCCAGATTGGCCTGCTCGGCGTGGCCACCGGCAACGAAGTCCAATTGGATGAGGTCGAATCCGAAAGCCTGTCGGCCATCAATCTCGAGGATTTCTCGGGCAATGTCGCGCAGCCGCTCGCGGCGCAATTCCCGGGCCTGACCGTGCGCCGCGCCTTTCGTTATGCCAGTGCCGTCGCCTCGGCCCGGCTGAAGGCCTCGCCGGTCGAGCCGGACGTGCGGGTCGAGACGCGGGACACGCTGTCGCTCGGCGAAGACCGGACGCTGCTGGCGACGACGGCGCAGGTGGCCATCACGCGCGCCGGCATCTTCAAATTGAGCTTCGTCCTGCCGGCGGGCTTTGACGTGGAGTCCATGAGCGGCGCGGCGCTGAGCCACTGGACCGAATTGAAGACCGACGCGGGCCGCGTCATCACGCTGAATCTCAACGGCAAGACGGAAGGCCAGCAGCAGTTCCTCATTACGCTGTCCGGACCGGGCGTGAAAACCGCCCGCGCGTGGCCCGTGCCGCACATCCGGTTCCGCGAGGCGGACAAGCAACGCGGGACACTGCTCGTGGTACCCGAACAGGGCATGCGCCTGGAAGCGGCCGCGCGCGACAACGTGACGCAACTCGATCCCCAAAAGGCCGGCGTCCAGCAGAAAGGCGTGCTGGCGTTCCGCATTCTTGAAACGCCGTGGAAGCTCGCGCTGGACATCGAACAGGTGGACCCGTGGATTCAAGTGACCACCCTGCAGCACGCCACCGTCAGCGAAGCGCAGGTGAAGGTCGCCGCGAATTTACAGTACCAAATTGAGAATACCGGCCTTAAATCATTGCATGTCCTGCTCCCGGCCAACGCCGAAGGCGTGACGTTCCAAGGCGATCAGGTCGCCGATTTTCTCGCGCAGAATGACACGGTCACAAACGGGCTGCAGGCGTGGGAAATCAAACTGCGCCGGCGCGTCATCGGGCAGCATCTGCTGCAGGTCAGTTACCAGGTGCCGCTGGCCGGGCAATCGGCGGAAACGGTCCTGCGCGGCGTGCTGGCGGCGGACGTGAACCTGCAACGCGGCTTCGTGGCCGTGCAATCCGCCGGGCGGCTGCAGTTGCGCGTGGACGATTTGCCGGTGTCGCTGCAGCCGACCGAGTGGCAGGGCATTCCGCGCAGCCTGCAGAAGGACCTGCCGGCGATGGCGGCGAATTTCACCTATCGGCTGGTCGAGCCGGACTTCCACCTGCCGCTGAAGCTGGAGCGGCACCCGGCCGCGAAACTGCTGCCGGCCCGCGTGAACGCCATCACGCTTACGTCGGTGATTTCCGATGCCGGCATCATGCTCACCCAGGCGCGGCTCGACCTGCTGCCGGGCGACAAGCGGCTGCTGCACCTCACCCTGCCCCGGGACGCGAATTTCTGGTTCGCCTTTGTGAACCAAAGCGGCGTCTGGCCGTGGCGCGAGGCGGACCAGATTTTGATTCCGCTGGCGCAGCCGTCGCGCGGCGACCAGCCGGTCCCGGTGGAGATCTTTTTCAGCAGCACCGTCGGCCAGCCGGGCCGCCGCGCATTGGACCTGTCCCTGCTCGCGCCGAAGTTTGATTTGCCGCTGGAGAACCTGACCTGGCGCGTTTTTCTCAATGACCGCTGGGAGGTCAAAACGTGGAGCGGCGCGTTGCAGTTGCAGCAGCAGGAAATCGTGGGCGGAGGCGGCGGGCTGGACTTGCAGGGCTATTTGCAGGATGAATCCAGCCTGCAACGGCGGAAAACCAAGGAAGCCGAGCAGTTGCTGGCGCTGGGCAACACGGCTCTCCAGAACGGCAATCCCCAGCAGGCGCGCCGCGCCTTCGAGTCCGCTTATGGCTTGTCGGCCCACGACGAGGCGTTCAACGAGGACGCGCGCGTCCAGCTCAACAACTTGAAATTGCAGCAGGCGCTGGTGGGCTTGAACGTGCGGCAGGCGGCGGTGTCCGGCGGCGGGGCGGCGGGGGGCAAGTTGAGCGAATTGCGGAACGACAAGGAGGGAAATTACACGCAGCAGGACGCGCAGCGGATCATTGACAACAACAGCGCGGCGGAAAATGCCGCCTTCATGAAGCTGGCCGAGCGGCTCATCCAGCAGCAGGACGCGGCCGTGGCGAGCGCCGGCACCATTCGCGCCAACATTCCGGAACAGGGCCGCCTGCTCACCTTCAAACGCGCCGTGGTGGTGGATACTTGGGCGGACCTCGGCATTCATCTGCTGACGCGCACCGCCCAGGTTGCTTCCGGGACCGTACGCCTGCTGATCTTGACCCTTACCGGGCTGATATTGGTTGGACTGGGTTTGTTGGTACGCCGCCTGGCAACAGATTACCGGCAGGTGTGATTCCGACGATGAAATGATCCGCCTTCCGCAGCCGGGAGTTCAATCCGACGGCACGGGTCCGCCGCCTTTCCCGGCCCGGCGCGTCCACACAAAATAGACCGGGATGCCGATTAACACGATGATGAGGCCCGGCCAGGTGTACTGGGGCTTGTAACGCAACAACACCAGGTCGATGTAAAGCGCCAGGACGATGTAAACGGCCGGCAACACGGGATACCCAACGGCCTGGTAGGGTCGCTCGGCATCGGGGCGGGTCCGGCGCAGCACAAACAGGCCGGCGATGGTCAGAACGTAAAAGACCAGCACCGCAAAAATGATGTAGTCGAGCAATTGTCCATAACTGCCAGACAGGCACAGCACACAGGTCCAGACCATCTGCACCATCAGGGACACCGCCGGGGTGTGATAGCGGGGATGGACCCTGCCGACCGAGCGGAAAAAAAGTCCATCCCGGGCCATGGCGTAATAGACGCGCGCCCCTGCCAGAATCAAACCGTTGTTGCAACCGAAAGTGGAAACGAGGATGGCAAACGCCATCAGGGCACCGCCCACGTCGTGGAACGTGACCTGCATGGCGGCCGTTCCCACGCGGTCCTCGGTCGCATGCTGGATGCCGCGGGCCAACACGGTCGCACCATCGGGATCGCCGGCCAATGGCAGCACGCTCAGATAAACCAGGTTGGTGAGGAGATAGAGCAAAATGACGAGGCCGGTGCCCAGGGCCAGGGCCAAGGGCAGGTTGCGGCGGGGATTCCGGACTTCCGCCGCGGTAAAGGTGACATTGTTCCAGGCGTCGGCGGAGAACAGGGAACCGGTTTGCGCCACGGCCAGGACGGTGATGGTTCCCACCAGCACCATCGGGCCGCCGGTACCCACTTGGATGAGATGCTGGGCGCCCAGGCTGGCGTTATGCCAGAAATCGCCGAAGTTGGCGGCCACGGCCTGCGGGTTGCGGCCGAGGGCAAAGCCCACGGCAATCATACCAAAGAGCGCCGCCGCTTTGGCCACGGTGAAGACGTTCTGCACCAGTGCGCCGGTCTTGATTCCGAAAATGTTCAGCACTGACAGGAAGATGACCATCAGGATGGCAGCCAGGTTCTGGGTGTTGAGCCCGACGTCCATGTTGCCGAGCACCATGGGGCCGATGGGGAGGGGCGGCACTTTCCAAAAGTGGATGAGCCAGTGAGCGGAGGAAATCGAGGGAAAGAAAAAGCCCAGGAATTTGCCGAAGGCCACGCCCACGGCAGCGATGGTGCCGGTCTGGATGACCAGGAAAAACGTCCAGCCGTAAAGGAAACCCCAGAGCGGGCCCAGCGATTCACGCAGGAAAACGTACTGTCCACCGGCGCGGGGCATCATGGCGGCCAGTTCACCGTAAGCCAGCGCGCCGGTGACGGTCAGGAAACCGGTGACCAGCCAGGCGGCGATGAGCAGGGCGGGTGAATTGACTTCCCGGGAAATCTCGGCGGAGACGATGAAGATGCCCGAGCCGATCATGGAACCCATGACCAGCGTGGTGGCGCTGGTCAGGCCCAGGCCTTTGACCAGTTCCGGTTCGGGCGCGGCATTGGCATCGGCGCGATCAGCTTTTTGCACCGCCCGAGCATGCCGGTAACAAATCCAGGAGGCAAGACGCCGACGCTGATGGATCGACTGGCAAATCCGATATTTGCAGATCTTCTCGAAATTGCGAATTGTAAGATTTCCGCCTCAGTCGAGATGAAAAACTTCCCGGAGCGGTTTGGTCACCGGCTCGTGGTCCGGATGCACTTCCATCAGCGGGGCCATGTAATCCCACCATTGGCGCACAACGGGCGACTGCGGCAACGCAGCAGCCGTGTTGCCTTCGCTGCGTTTTTGCACGGCAAACAGCGTCAGCGTTTCTTCGTCGAAGAAAATCGAATAATCCGAAACTCCGGCCTTCCGCAGCTCCGCCGCCAGCTCCGGCCAAATTGCGTCGTGACGTTTTTTGTATTCGGCCACGACGCCGGGCTTCAGTTTCATTTTGAACGCGTGCCGCTGCATAACCGGCCGGTCGTTACGCGGCGGGCTGCGCGGCCCGGCTGGATTTCTCCAGCAGGCGCGGATAAACCAGACCGTAAATCGTCGTGGCGATGAAGCCGATTAAAGGCAGGGTGAAGGAGATCGCCACGCTGTGATAGCGGTCCCAGAGCCAACCCATCAGCACCGCCGAGATGGAGCCGGCGGCGCCGACGGCCATCACGTGGAACGAAGCCCCGATTTTGGTCTGCGGGCCGAGATTGCGCAGGCTCATCGCGAAGATGAACGGGAACATGATGGACATGAACAGCCAGCAGAGCGGGAGAATCATCCACGAGACCATCTTGAGGTCGGCCATGGCCAATAGGATGACCATGGAGTTGGCGATGCCGTAGAGCGCGAGCAGCAGGTTGGGCCTGATCACGCGCGCAATGGGCGCGCCGGTGAAACGTCCGACCGCATAGAGGATCATCGCGAACGTGATGACGTAGGCGGCCGTGGCGTCCGGAGTGGCCGCGTGCGTAACGGAGGCGTACCAGGAAAAGAGTGGAGCCGAGGACGTGGTCCCGGACGCGTCTTTGACCATTGCGTTTTCCACGATGTAGTTCACAGCAAACGCGTTGATTCCGATCTGGGCGATGATATAAAGGAACTGGGTGAAAACGCCCCACGTGAAATGCGGCAAACGGGCCAGGGGCGCTTTGAGAATCGCGGGGTCATTGGCCTCCTCGGCTTTGCCGCCGTCCTCAATGCCGGGCAACTTGATCAAGGAAAAGGCGCCGAAGATGACGAGCACCACACAACCCAGGACCGCGTAAGGAAGGATGAGGGTGTGGAAGTCCACCGGTGCGCCAGCTTCGGCTTTATGGCCGAAGAGGAGCAGCCCGCCCACAGTGGGAGCGATGATATAAGCGCAAGAATTGAACGCTTGCGCGACGGACAACCGCCCCGCCGCGCCGTCCTTTGGACCAAGCACGGTGACATAGGGGTTCGCAGCCGTTTCAATGCACGCGAGGCCGGTGGAGAGAATGAAGAGCGCCAGGCAGAACGACCAGAACGTCTGGAACACCAATCCCGCCGGAATGAACAGGAACGCGCCGATCGCCAGCACCACGAGGCCCGCCAGGATGCCTCGCTGGTAACCAATGCGACGGATCAGCAATGCCGCGGGCATGGCCATGAGCAGATACGCGCCGAAGACGGACGTTTGGACGAGACCCGACTGCGTTTTGCTGACGTGGAGGATATTCTGGAAGTGTTTGTTCAGGACATCCAGCATGGCATGGCAAAACCCCCAGATGAAAAACAGGGAGGCGACCATGAGGAAGGCGAACAGCAACGGATTGCGGGTTGGTTTCATGAACTTTTTGGTGTCTGGTTGATGAGTTTTTAAACCGCTAATTTTCGCTCACGGCAGGCACGCCGCGCTGCGGCGTCCGGACAGTACAGCGTGCTGTCCCTCCCCCAGTGAATTTCTGCTTTCATTAGCGTTGATGAGCGCAGATTAGCGGTCAACGTTTGCTCAGAACTTTCTTCTCGTAAGCTTTGACTTCCGCCAGCCACGCGTCGCCGACCGGTGTCCCCTTCGATTCGCAGTAATAATCCCAAACCGCGCCGAAGGGCAATGTCTTGGCCTCTTCCATCAGCGCCAGGCGCGAGGTGTAGTCGCCCGCCCGCTCGAGCTTTTTGAGCTTGTCGATGGGATCAAGCATGGCGATGCACAGGGCGCGGAGCAGGTTGCGCGCGCCGATGGTCCAGGCCGCGATGCGGTTGATGCTGGCATCGAAGAAGTCCAGTCCGATGTGCGTGCGGTCAAGGTAATCGCCCCGCACCAGCTCCTGCGCAATGCCCAGCAACGGGTCGTCCAAAATAACCACGTGGTCGCTGTCCCAGCGAACGCCGCGGCTGACATGCAGCAGGATTTCCGGCACAAAACACAGCACGGACGAAATCTTGTCCGCCATGTTTTCGGTCGGGTGATAATGGCCGGCGTCGAGGCAGACGAGTTTCCCGTTTTTGACGGCGTAACCGAGATAGAATTCGTGCATGCCCACGGTGTAGCTTTCGGCACCGATGCCGAATAATTTGCCTTCGATGGCGTCGAGGTTGTGCTTCGGGTCCAGCGGTTTCTTGAACACCTCGTCCAACGCGGCGGAGAGCCGCTCGCGCGGACCGCGCCGGTCGGCGGGGGTGTCTTTCATGCCATCAGGAATCCAGACGTTGGTAACCGTCGGAGTGCCCAATGCTTTGCCCATCGCGGCGCCGATTTCACGGCTGAGCCGGCAGTGCTCGATCCAGAACTGGCGGATGGCCTTGTCCGGATGCGACAGCGTGAAGCCGCTGGCGGCCTTGGGATGCGAGAAGCAGGTGGGATTGAAATCCAAGCCAATGCCGATGGATTTGGCCCAGTCGATCCAGCTCTGGAAATGTTCGGGACGGATCTGGTTGCGGTCCACTTTTTTGCCGCCAAAGTCGCCGTAAAAGGCGTGCAGGTTGAAGCGGTGCCGGCCCGGAATGAGCGACAGCGCCTTCTCGGCGTCCGCACGGAGTTCTTGGGGGCTGCGGGCCTTGCCGGGATAATTGCCGGTGGCGACGAGGCCGCCGCCGAGCGCGCTCCCGAAGTTTTCAAAGCCGCCCACGTCATCGCCCTGCCAGCAGTGGAGGGACACGGGGACTTTCTCCAGGTTCTTCAAAACGCGGTCCACGTCCACGCCAAGCGCGGCGTAGCGCTCCCGGGCGAGCGCCAACGATTTTTCGATATGCTTTTGAGAGCTCATGACCAATGAGAAATTCCGGGATTTTTGGTTGCCGGGAACTATCCGAAAAATGCGCAGCCCAAGGCAATCACCAATTCTGGTTATACGGCGGAAGACAACTCTCCGCCGCGTTGGGCAAGACGCTGCAAGACGCTGCGATTGAATTGCCTTGCCGGCGGGTTTGCGGCAAAGTCGCGCCCATCGTCCGGTCAAACATGAGCACTGCGCGCATTCTGTTGTTGACACTTATGGCCGCGTTGTCACTGAGGGCCGCCGCCGGCCCGCCGGAATGGACCTACCGGCCCAAAGGCAATTATGCGGGCCACACGGACCGGCCGTTGCGGTACTGGCCGGTCGGAACGGATTTCGTCATCACGAACGGTCCGGAGTTTTTCAACCGGCCGCTTTACTGCGCCAACACCGCCTTCCGTGTTGACGGGGGGGATAAACCGGAATTTTCGCTCTACCTCCCCGGCCGCGGCGGCAATCTGCGCTTCGGCATCAAAACCGCCGCCGGCGTGAAATGGTTGAACGACGCGGAGCAAATTGTCGCGTGCTACCGCCCCGGTTCGCTGCTTTACACCATCCGCGACCCGCTGCTCGGCGGCAAGGACTTGGACCTGGCCGTTTTGCCCTTGGGCGACCGGAAGGGGTTCATTGCGCGCGTAGAATTGAAATGCCCGAATGAAACAGGCAGTCCGCAATTGATTCTCGCCTTCGGTGGCGCCAACGGAATGAAAGGCCGGCGGGGTGGCGACATTGGCTGCGAAAGCGAACCGGTGAGCCAATTCTTTCAACTCAAGCCGGAGGAATGCCGGGACAACGCATTCACCATCTCGTCGAACACGTTTGTTCTGCGCAGCCAGACGGCGACGATTCAGGGTACAGCTTCCGTCGGGGCGAAATGGGCCGTGGGCGATGCGATGAAATGGAATAATGCGGAGAAATTACTGGTATCGGAGCGCCGGTCGCCTGACCGGCTTTCAGATCCGTCATCCCCGAAAGGTGCCAGTCCGGCGACCGGCGCTCCATTCCCAATCGTCGTCGGGGAAATGGCCCTGTTTTCAAATCAACCGGTTTATCTGGCGTTGAAGCCATCGGGCGACGATGCGCCGGCCGTGGTGGCAGATGGACTGCCGGAATTGTTTTCCGCCGCGGAAGAACATCGTCGGGTCATCGCCGACAGCTTGACCGTGGACACCCCGGACCCGTTCATCAATGCCGCCGTGCCGGCGTTGTGCGTGGCGGCCGACGCCATCTGGGATAAACAGCAGCAGTCGTTCATGCATGGCGCGGTGGCCTGGCGCGTGCGGTTGCTCGGCTGGCGCGGGCCGTATGCCGGGGATGAACTGGGCTGGCATGACCGCACGGCAGCCCATTTCGCCGGGTACGCCCGGCAGCAGAATACCAATCCGGTCCCCGACCGAATCCCGCCGGCGGACGAAGATGCCAACCTGGCCCGGAACGAGGCGGCCCTGCACTCGAACGGCGACCTGACGAAGTCCCACTACGACATGAACCTGGTGGGGGTGGACGCCTTCTTCCGGCACCTGCTCTGGACGGGTGACCTGGATTACGCGCGGCAGATGTGGCCGGTTATTGAGCGACACTTGGCTTGGGAACGGCGGTTGTTCCGGCGCGAGTTCGGACCGGACAAACTGCCTTTGTACGAGGCTTACGCGGCGATCTGGGCGAGCGACAACCTCAACTACAACGGCGGCGGCGCGGCACATGCCTCGGCCTACAATTACTGGCACAACAAAATGGCCGCGCGCGTTTCCCGGTGCATCGGTCGGGACCCGACGCCCTACGAGCAGGAGGCGGAATTGATTCTGCGCGCGATGCAGAAATATCTGTGGCTGCCAGACGAAGGCACCTTTGCGGAGTTCAAGGACTACCTCGGCCTGCAACAGGTGCATCCGAACGCGGGCCTGTGGACGTTTTACACGACCATCGATTCGGAAGTGCCTAAGCTGGCGCAGGCGGAGCGGATGTCACGCTGGGTGGATGAAAATATTGCACACATTCCAATTCAGAGTCCCGGCAGCAGCCGAGGCAACGAGGCCCAAACGGAAAATGCGGAAAGCGAAGAGCCGAAAGCCGCAGCGGAGCAGCGTCTCCCTGCGACAGCTGCCAGGGAAGAATGTTTTACGCTGCCGACGACAAGCTGGATGCCGTACCAGTGGTCCTTGAACAATGTCGTCATGGCCGAGGCGGCCCACACGTCGCTGGCCTACTGGCAGGTCAATCGGCCGGAGACAGCGTTTGCTTTGTTCAAAGGCTGCCTGCTCGACAGCATGTATCTCGGCCTCTGTCCGGGCAACCTGGGAGCGATGACGCATTTCGACATGGCGCGCGGCGAGGCCCAGCGTGATTTTGGTGACTCCATCGGCATCACGTCGCGCGCTCTGGTCGAAGGTCTGTTCGGAGTGCGACCCGATGTGCTGGCCGGGGAATTGAAAATCGCTCCCGGTTTTCCGGCGGCCTGGGATCACGCGAGCCTCCGGCACCCGGATTTTGACTTGTCGTTCCGGCGCGAGAGTGAAAAAGACACATGGATCATCAACCAGCGATTTTCACCGCTGCTGGCGTTGAACCTGCAGCTGACCGCGCCGCGGGACGAAGTGGACAACGTTACGATAAATGGCAAAAGCGGTAAGTGGCTCTGGCCGCGCGCGCGGCTGGAGATCCGGAATCCTCCAGCGGCGCACACCGAGATTGTTGTTACCTGGAAGGGAAAAGATTTGCCGGCCGGGGAACCGCCGCAGCGCACCGCCGCGATGGCAACGTCCACCCCGGCCACGGACTGGACGGCAAAGCTGCCATCCAACGTGAAATTGGAAACCGTGGATCTGGCAAGGTGTTTTAACGACCAGGTCACTCAGATCTTCCGCAACCAATATCGCTCGCCCCGCTCGCCGTTTTGTTCGCTCGCCCTGCCGGAGCAGGGCCTTGGCGGCTGGGCAGATAACAAGCAGGCGTTCGACGTTGACGATTCCGGCCTGCGTGCGGCGGCGGTAAAAGCGGGCGGGAAATTCATGCTGCCCAATGGCGTGCCGTTCCGGACGCCAACCAATCCGGCGGCAAACAATATTGTGTTCACCTCGCAATGGGACAATTACCCGCCCGAAGCGACGGTGCCCCTGGCGGGCAAAGCTGCGCACCTGTACCTGCTCATGGCCGGTTCGACCGGGCCGATGCAGAGCCGGTTCGACAACGGCGAGGTACTGGTGACCTACGCCGACGGCGCGACGGACCGGCTGGCGCTTAACAACCCGCTGAACTGGTGGCCGGTGGACCAGGATTATTTCATCGACGATTACGCGTTCCGCCGGCCGGAGCCAATTCCGCCCCGCGTGGATTTGAAAACCGGAAGGGTGCGCATTCTGGACGTGAACGAATTCAAGGGCCGGGGCGGCGCGGTCCCCGGCGGCGCGGCGACGATTCTGGACTTGCCGTTGAATCCCGGCAAGGAATTGAAATCGCTGACTATTCGCGCGCTGGCTAACGAGGTTGTGATTGGGCTGATGGCGGTGACGTTGGAGCGGTAAGCAAAAGAGCCACCGGCTCGACTCTGTCAATGCGACGGTTTGCGCGCCAGGATTTGCACTACGGCGGCCAGGCCGGTGTGGAACTGCCCTTCCACCACAGGTCGTTCCAATTCCTGCCCCAGCGCGAAATTTAGCCCCTGCAACTCCCCCTTCAAGACGCCCAAAGACGCCAGGAAATCGGCGGAAGTTGGTCCACCGGTTTTGAACTGCAACTGAGCAGGCGTGTAGGCCTCCAGCACGAAAAGCCCTCCGGGGCGCAGCCCCTGAACGACTTTCCGATACAGCGTGCGGCGCAGTTCTGAAGGCAAGTGACAGAAGATGGAAACAATCGCGTCCCAGTTGCCGGGAGCAATTTCGTATTGCGCCAGGTCGGCAACCGCGGTGTCGATTTTGACCCCGCGGAGTTCCGCCAGCCGCCGCGCTTTCTCCAGCCCGACCGGCGACTGGTCGACTCCTATGACCTCGCAGCCGAGTTCCGCGAGGAAGACGGCATTGCGCCCTTCGCCTTCGCCGAGCGAAAGGACCTTTCCCCGGGGAATGCGGTCGGCGACACTCCTGAGGAACTCATTCGGCGCCGTTCCGTAAACATAATCCGCGCTGCGGTAGCGTTCGTCCCACATGCCGTCAAGCTTTAGGCCCCGGCGTGCAGGATGACAAGCAGCGAAGTCACGCTGATGAAAATCCAGAGCAGGACGCCCTGGGCGGCCGCGCGCCAGCCGACCTGACGCAATGCGGCGGGCGAAAGGCCGGCGCCGATGAGGCACAGCACGACGGTCAGCCCCCATTTCGAGGCCCCGGTGATCACCGGCGTCCAGTGATTCACAGCCGGAATAAAGCTCCGTGCCATCGAGGCCAGCAAGAAAAGGCCGATGAACCAGGGGGCATTGGCCTTGACGCGACGCCGGGTCTTGCCGGTCTGGCTGCCGGCGGCATCCCGGCGGCGATTGCATGCGCCGAGCGTGAAGGCCATGCCGAGCGTTACCGGGATAATCCAAAGCGTGCGCGAAAGTTTCACCGCCGTGGCGGTTTCGAGGGCGCCCTGGCCGTAATTGAAGGCCGCTCCCACGACGGACGAAATATCATGGATCGCCACGCCGGCCCAGAGCCCGAACTGGTGCGGGCTCAAGTGCAGGCCGTGCCCGAGTAGCGGGAAGAGATACAGTGCCACGGCATTGAACAGAAAAACGGTTCCCATCGCCATGGCAATCTCGGCCTCGGTCACCGTCAGCACGGAACTGACCGCCGCGATGGCCGAGCCGCCGCAAATGGCGGTGCCGGCCGAAATGAGCGCGGCGGTGTTGCCGTTGAGCTTGAGCGCCCGGCCCGCCCAGTACCCCACGAGCAGCGTCAGCGCGATCGTGACCAGAGCGAACACCGCCCCGTTCCATCCCGCCTTCAGCACCGTCGGCAGGTTCATTCCGAACCCGAGCAGCACGACGCAGATCTGCAACAGGCGTTTTGCCACCTTGTGGCTGTGACGGGGAAAAGGATTGCCGAGGCAGAGCGCGAAGAGGATGCCCGCGACCAGCGCCGCCGGCGGCGACGCCCAAGCGGCCAGCGCCGCGATCATCAGCGCGAAGACCGCAATCCGGCCGATGCGACCTGCCGAGTCGCGGCATGATGCGTGAAGTTCGGGGTTCGTTTCCTTGTGCACTTCGGGTTGCGCGGGCGTGTGTCGATGCATAATTGAGTCCAATTCTACGGTGAAATTGACATATCACAAAGACATTGTTTATATTGAAAACATATAATATAGTTATATCATGAATCGCAATCACCTAGCTCTGTTTCATGCGGTGGCTCAGGCCGGCGGGATTAGTCGCGGGGCGCAGCGGGTGCGGGTGAGTCAACCGGCGGTCTCCAAACAGATCCGTGAATTGGAAGAGGCCTTGGGCACACGGCTGCTCGAGCGCCTACCGCGCGGCACGCGGCTTACGGAGAGCGGCCGGATTCTGGCCGGGTACGCGCAGCGGCTGCAGGCCTTGGAACAGGAGGCCGAGGCGGCGATGAAGGAATTCCACGGGCTGCAGCGTGGCCGCCTGGCGGTGGGGGCCAGCATGACCATCGGCACTCATCTGATACCGCAGGCGTTCGGCGAATTTCATCGCCGCTATCCGGACATCGAATTGCACCTGGAAATCGCCAATACGAGGACGATTCGCGAGAATCTCATGCAGGGTGTGATTGAAATCGGGCTGACCGAAGGACTCATCCAGGGGGAACATTTTGACTCGGAGATTTTCTTTCAAGACGAACTGGTGGCCATTGCGCCGTGCGGCCATCCGCTGTTGAAAGCGGGCCCGGTTTCGGCGCGAAGGATCTGCGAGGAGCCGTTCATCCTGCGTGAGGAGGGCTCCGGCACGCGCGAAGTGGTTGAGCGTGCTTTGGGCAAGCGGGGACTCGCCGTTCAACCGGTGTTGTCGCTCACCAGCCCCGAGGCAATCAAAAACGCCGTCGTCGCGGGTCTCGGCCTCGCGATCATTTCCCGGCTGACCATCGGCCTGGAGTTGCGGGCCGGCTCCCTGGCCATCATCCCGGTAAAAGACCTGGTCATCCATCGGCCACTTCACCTCCAGCGCCTGCGGGGACGAACGATGAGTCCGGCGACGGCAAAATTCCTGGAAATCCTGGCGGCGACAAAAAGCCAATGAGTCAGATTGGATTTAAGAAGTTCGCCAGACTCGGGAATATCCGATAGATTCAGCGGCGTGAGCAGTTCGTTAAACGGAAAAGTTGCCCTGGTCACGGGCGCCTCGCGCGGCATCGGGCGGGCCATTGCCCAACGGCTCAGCCGGGACGGTGCCGCGGTCGCGGTGAATTTTGCCGCCCATGCGGAGGCCGCGCAAACGGTCGTGCAGCAAATCGTATCCGCGGGCGGAAAAGCCTCTGCCTTCCAGGCTGACGTCGGACAAATCTCTGAAGTGGTGCGGTTGTTTGATGAGACTATCGCCCGGTTCGGCAAAGTGGACATTCTGGTGAACAACGCCGGTCTCATGCTGGCCAAGCCGGTCAGTGCGGTCACCGAAGCGGAATTCGACTGCATTTTCGCGGTGAACGTCAAAGGCACGTTCTTCGCCTGTCAACAGGCCGCCAACAGAATGGCGGACGGAGGGCGCATCATCAATCTGTCCAGTTCCACCACGGCTCGGATCATGCCCGGGTACGGGGCTTATGTCGCCACCAAGGGTGCGGTGGAGCAGTTGACGCGCTCGCTGGCCGGCGAACTGGGGCCGCGCGGCATTACCGTGAACGTCATTTCCCCCGGCCCCACGGAAACCGAGTTATTCAAGGAAGGCAAGACACCGGAACAAATCCAGCGATTTGCGCAGCTCGCGGCTTTGGGGCGACTCGGGCAGCCGCCCGAGATTGCGGAAGTGGTCGCATTTCTGGCGAGTGACGCGGCGGGCTGGGTGACTGGCCAAAACATCCGCGTGAATGGAGGACTGGCCTGAAAGCGTCGCGTGAACCCATGACCGTGGCTGGGCTGGCCGCGGATGCTATGTCTGACCTGTAGTTGGTGCGGCGGGGGCAGGCGAACTGCATATTGGAGGGCCGCCGGACAATCCCGACACCGGGCGAGCCGCTTTATGCCGCTTCCTGATCCTGTTTCCGCCGCACGACGGGCTGGCTCTCACCGCGCACCACGGCGGCGGTGATTTTAACGTGAACAATGTTGCCGCCCTCCGGCGCATCGAACATGACATCGAGCATCAGCTTTTCAATCAGCCCGCGCAACGCGCGCGCCCCTGTGCCCTTTCTGAGCGCCTGCGCCGCCAGTTCATGCAGCGCATCCGGGGTGAATTCCAGTTCCACGCCCTCCATGGCCATGAGCTTGGCGTATTGCTTGGTGAGCGCATTTTTGGGCTCGCTGAGAATGGAAACCAGTTGCGGCTCGGTCAATTCGGCAAGCGTCGTCACGACCGGCAACCGGCCGACAAATTCGGGGATGAACCCGAAGTTGAGCAGGTCTTCCGGCTCGATGTGCTGCAAAATCTCATCCCGGGTCGTGCCGGCGCCTTTCTTGGTCGTCTCCACGGCGCCGAAGCCCAGCGTGTGCCGGCCCAGCCGCCGCTGGATGATCTTCTCCAGCCCGATGAACGCCCCGCCGCAAATGAACAGGATGTCCGTCGTGTCCACGCGGATGTATTCCTGCTGGGGATGCTTGCGTCCGCCCTGCGGCGGCACGTTGCAGACGGTGCCTTCGAGGATTTTCAGGAGCGCCTGCTGCACGCCTTCGCCCGACACGTCGCGCGTGATGGACGGGCCCTCGGCTTTGCGTGCGATCTTGTCGATCTCATCAATGTAAACGATGCCGCGCTGGGCGCGTTTCACGTCGTAATCGGCGTTTTGGAGCAGCCGCAGGATGATGTTTTCCACGTCCTCGCCGACGTAGCCGGCCTCGGTGAGGGTGGTGGCGTCGGCGATGGCGAACGGCACATCGAGAATTTTGGCGAGCGTCCGGGCCAGGAGGGTTTTGCCGGAGCCGGTCGGCCCGACCATCAGGATGTTGCTCTTTTCAATTTCGACATCCGCGTGCGGGTGCGGCGCCGGCTTGTCGCCTTCCTCGCTTTTCACCGCCGGCGCCGGCTGGATGCGCTTGTAATGATTGTGCACCGCCACCGCCAGGGTTTTCTTGGCGTGATCCTGGCCGACACAGTAAAGGTCAAGTTGCCGCTTGATGACCGCCGGCTTGGGGACGGTGAACTTCGGCTGTTTTTTCTGGTCCTGAAGCTGGAGTTCGCGGTCAAGGGCGTTTTTGCAGAGGATGATGCAGTAGTCGCAGATATAAACGCCCGGCCCGGAAATGAGCTTGCGCACTTCCGCGTGCGACTTGCCGCAGAAACTGCACATCGTGATGTTGTTCGGGCGCGCCATGATTGCAATCGGCCAATAAAACGGCTGAAAGAGCAGGTTTCAAACCAACGCTCAACTCTTTTCCGCCAGCCCCGGGATCTCCTTCCGGGACTGCACGACCTGGTCCACCAGACCGTAATTCTTGGCTTCCTCGGACGACATGAAATTGTCGCGGTCGGTGTCCTTGCCGATGCTTTCGACGGTCTTGCCGGTGTGCTTGGCGAGGATTTCGTTGAGCCGGTCCTTGAGCCGCAGAATTTCCTTGGCCTGGATGCTGATGTCGGTGGCCTGGCCCTGCACGCCGCCCCAGGGCTGATGAATCATGATGCGGGCGTTCGGCAGGGCATAACGCTTGCCTTTGGTGCCCGCGGCGAGCAGCACGGCGCACATGCTGGCCGCCTGGCCGACGCAGTAGGTGTTCACGTCGCAGGTGAGATATTGCATGGTGTCGTAGATCGCCAAGCCGGCGGTGACGCTG
Organism: Candidatus Acidiferrum sp.; assembly: GCA_035506715.1. Taxonomy (GTDB): domain Bacteria; phylum Verrucomicrobiota; class Verrucomicrobiia; order Limisphaerales; family UBA11358; genus UBA11358. Next base: position 33,367 of record DATJOW010000125.1, read on the forward strand.
CCGCCCGGAGAATTGATGTAAAGATGGATATCTTTCTTCGGATCGCTCATCTGGAGGAAGAGCAATTGCGCGATGATGATGTTCGAAATGGTGTCATCCACCGGCGTGCCGAGGAAAATGATGCGGTCCACGAGCAGGCGCGAGTAAATGTCCCAACTGCGCTCGCCGCGCCCGGTCTGTTCGACCACGATCGGAACCAGAAAATTTTTCGTTTCGCTCATGGGGAAACAAGTAACCTATTTTTTTAACAAGTAAAGGCGGGAAACGGTTTGGACTGCGGCGGCAAGCGGAGCGCGACGCCGCTCTGGATTCGTGTCCGATCCAACTCGTCTGCCAAAAGCGCTGTCGCCGCTGCGCTCTGCCAGCGCAGTCCAAAATGAATGGTCGGTTGTTGGCGGAATGACGCCGACTGCTTCAAATTCTTTGCCGTCATCAGGCTGCCGGATTCATCTTCTTCCAAATCCAACGGAACGAACTGGCGAAATCGCCGGGCTTTTGCGCCATCCAATGCGCGATTTTCGCCGGCGCAAACCATTCGCCGAACTCGATTTCATCGGCGTTCAACTCAAACGGGCCCTCGTTATCGCAGCGGTAAACCCAGCAGAATTCCCAGCCGGTCTCCGGGTGCGCGTCAATTTTGAACAGCCGCTTCGGCGGCACGGCGACTTCCAGCCCGATTTCCTCCCGTAACTCGCGCACCGCACCGGCGTCGTAACCCTCGCCGGAATTCAGGTGGCCGGACGCGGACGAGTCCCACTGGCCGGCGGCGGTGTCCTTTTTCATCGAACGCTTTTGCAGGAAGACCTCGCCGCGCGAGTTGAAAACCAGCACATGGACGGCGCGGTGCTTGAGCCCCAGCCGGTGCACCTCGTGCCGGGGCCGGCGGTCAATCACCTCGTCAGCTTCGTTGACCACGTCAAAGATTTCGTCGGACATAAATTTTGGCGAGGAAATTTTAACGTAAAGGCGCAAAGACGCAGAGAATAATTTTCCGGCAGCGCCGTTAGGCGCGACATATTTGTAGAAACCGAAACCAACAAAATTCAAGCCCCGTCAGGGGCGACATATTCGGAAAATGATTTATGCCGGTTGAACCAAAACGGTGCTCAGTAGATGCCGCTCCTGACGGAGCTTGGAAATCCTTTTTACTTGCGATTCTACAAAGATTCCGCGCCTATGGCGCTCAGGCCCTGCGATATGAAGGTAAATTTGAGGGTTTTCATTTCAATACACTTGTAAGTTTAACAAACTTCTCCAAGCTCAACTTCTCCGCCCGCTCCTGCGCTGGAACTTTCAAGGCGGCGAAAGCGGCCTCCAATTTTTCCACCGGCCAGTCCTGCTTCAGCAATTTCAGCATAATCTTGCGCCGCTCGGAAAAGGCGCGCTTCACAATTTTCACGAATTGTGCGTGCTGGTTTTCCGGCAACAGCGGCGTTTGGCGTCGAACCAGAACCACACAACCTGAGTCCACATCCGGCGCCGGGAAAAAGCAACCGGCGGGAATCTTGAACCACTCGCGCGGTTCGTACTCCAATTGCACGAGCAAGGTCAGCACGCCGTAATCCTTTTGACCCGGGCCGGCCATGAGCCGCCGGGCCACTTCGAGCTGGAGCGTCACGACCATCCGTTCCGGTCGGCGCGGCGATTGGGCCAGTTCCACTAGGATTGGAGACGCGACGGAGTAAGGCAGATTGGCCACGAGTTTCCAATCGCTCCAGTCACGGGATTCGTGCTTCAGAAATTCCAGCGCGTCGGCGTGAAGCAAAGAAAACGCACATTTACCCTCACCCGTCCTCCGGACACCCTCTCCCATCGGATGGGAGAGGGCCGGGGTAAGAGATTTGAATCGTTCGCGCAAGAAATCCACCAGCCGCGCGTCTTTTTCGATGGCGAGCAGTTCGCCAGCCTCGTCCAGCAGCAGTTGCGTCAACGGCCCCAATCCCGGGCCGATTTCGAGCACTTTGTCGCGGTCGGACAATTCCGCGGCGGCGACGATGCGCCGGAGCTGGTGGGCGTCGTGCAGAAAATTCTGGCCGAGGGATTTCGTCAGTTGAATCCCGCGCGCGGCCAATAACTCCCGCATTTCCGAAAGTTTCACGGGGAGAATTTAACCACGGATGGACATGAATGGACACGGATAAAGTTAAATGGCGCGAAGGCTTTTTTTCAATTTGTGTCTATCTGTGTCCTTCTGTGGCCAAGACCTCAGCCAGCGTTTTTACTGCCTTCGTCAAATGCTTCTTGGTGATGGTCAGCGGCGGCGTGAAGCTGATGACGTTGCCGTGTTCGCCCTCGGGCAGCAGAATAAATCCGCGGCGTAACATGGTTTTGATGGTTCGCATCGCCACGTCGGTTGCTGGCCGGCCATCGGCCAGACGCAACTCGATTCCGGCCATCAGGCCCAGACCGCGGCAGGAAGCGAGAATGGAGGACGGCAAATCGAGGTCGGAAAGCAGCTCTATCAAATATTCGCCCAGCTCCGCGCTGCGTGCGGCCAAATCCCTTTTTTCAATTTCCTTGATTTGGGCCAGGGCCATGGCGCAACCGACGGGATGGCCGAGGTAGGTGCTGGTGTGAATGGCCTCGCCGCGCGATGCCGGCCAGGCGGCATCCATGATGTCCGCCCGCCCGACGCAGGCCGAGAGCGGGAAGCCGCCGGTGAGCGCCTTGCCGAGGCAGATCAAATCGGGCACCACCTGGCTGTGTTCACAGGCGAACCATTTTCCGGTGCGCCCGAAGCCGGTGTAAACCTCGTCGAGGATGAGCAACGCGCCAAGATCGTCGCAAATCTTCCGCAACATGGGCAGGAATTCCTTGGGCGGAACGTGAATGCCGCCGCGGCCCTGGACCGGTTCGACGAGGATGGCACCGATCCATTCGCGGCGGAACAGGCGGCGAATGATCCATTCGATGGCCGAGACTTCGCCGGACTTGGCGGGGAATTGAACAAAGTGACCGAATTCGCGAAGCTGGGAGTGAAACGGGCCACGGAAAAATTCACGATGCGTGGCATTGAGCGCGCCGTAGCCGAGCCCGTGGTACGCGCCGGTGAAGGCGACGACGCCCTGTTTGCCGGTGGCGAGCATGGCGGTTTTGAGCGCGGCTTCGACGGCTTCAAAACCGGAATTGCCGAAGATGACCTTCCCGGCGGCGGCCAGGGTCGGACGTCGGGTGTCGGAGGGTTTCCTCCAGCGTTCGAAGGTAATCCGGCTCAACTCGCGGGCGAGTTCCGCCTTGCGGGCCGACGGGTGCACGTCGCCCATGGCGTGCAGCAGCCGGGCCATTTGTTTTTGTCCGGCCCTGACCACCCGGGGGTTCGCATGGCCGGCAGCGGCGACGCCGAAGGCCGCCGTCAGGTCCAGGTATTTTTTCCCGTTGACGTCCCAGACAAAAACGTCGCGGGCGCGTTCCCAGACGATGGGCCACGACCCGTTCCGCTCGACGAACACGATGTTGCGCGACTCATAATCCCGCAGCACATCAAGCCATTGACGATTTTTGTTCACTAAACCCCTCTTTGTTCTACCGGCCAGATGACTTTATGCATCTGGACCTGAAAGCGCACCGGCAACGCGTCGGCGACGACTCGTTCCGCCAATTCCCGCTGCGAAATCGGCGTCTGCCCGGCCGGGACTTTTTTCAACGACGTGTCCTGCTGCCCGGGCGCCAGCGGATGCACCCAGGAAATCAGCAGGGGACATACCAGATTCAGCCGGTGCTCGGCGATCTGCCGCCGGGTCCATTCGTAGTCTTCAACCGTGCCGATCACGAATTTGATTTCGTCGGTGGG
>DATJOW010000126.1:0-6264 GCA_035506715.1 Candidatus Acidiferrum sp.
TTACACGTTGCAGCAAAACGGGAACGCGGGGAATCCGGCAGGCTGGACGACCAGCGGTTACACGATCACGACGGCCGGCGGCACCAACAGCATCACCGTAACGCCGCCGACGGGTAACCTGTTTTTCCGACTAAGCAATCCTTAGTTCCAGACTACTGAGCAAGTCATTGGCGCCGAGAGAGCAGGGGGTTGGCATCGCTTGGTCTTGACAGGCGGGGCCATCGTGCCGCCAGGTTCTTCCGAAAGCTTGGGAAGACGGATGGCGCTTTAGATTGTTTTATCTCACTTGATTTGAAGCGTTTGTGTCAATCGCGGGACGCGCCAGGTAAAAGTAAGAAGTGCCTCCTAACTCGGATTCGCCTCCCGGTGTCTTAATCACTGGGACGTTTCATCGATTTTTTGCTTGAAAACCAAGCTAATTAGGAGGATAAGCGATTTTATTAAGGGGGCGGCGTTCATTCCGGAATCCGCCATGTCCGGAAGGGGGTTCTGAACCCTTTAAAACCTGACCATCAGGAGAAGCTTATGCAGACCCACGTAAGCCGTCGATCCCTGGCGCCGCCGTCGCCGGCGCGTTCAAACCCCAACCCCCTCCGGCATCGCCAGCCCGCGTGGCCGGTGTGGAATCAACCCAGTCCAATGCCATGAAAACTCTCGTTGCCGTCTCGCTGTTACTTACTTTCGCCTCTGGTATGCTCGCGCAGGGCACGGCCTTCACCTACCAGGGCCGGCTAAACGACGGGGCAAATCTCGCAAACGGGCTATACGATTTGCGATTTGCGATTTACGATGCGGCCAGCGCCGGCACGCTCATCGCCGGTCCGGTGACCAATTCCGCCACCGGCGTGACCAACGGACTCTTCACCATCACGCTGGACTTCGGCGCCGGCGTCTTTTCGGCCGGAAATCGCTGGCTCGAGGTCGGCGTGCGGACCAATGGCAACAGTGCGTTCAGCGCGCTCGTGCCGCGCCAGAAAATCACCCCAACGCCATACGCCCTTTACGCGGCCGGAGCCGGTACAGCAGCCAGCGCGGGGGCGGTGGCGGCGGGAAATATCGTAGGCACCCTGACGACGGCCCAATTGCCGGCAAGCGTGCCGCTGCTTGGCAGCAACGTGACGTTTGGCGCCATCAGCGGCGCCGGATTTGCCGGCAACGGCGCGGGCTTGACGAACGTCCCGCTGCTTCAGTTGAACAGCTTGGGGGCGGTGGCTTCATTTTTTTCCATCCCCTTTGGCTTCAGCTTCGCCGGTGCGCCCGCCACGCCGGTGCGCTCCACCAGCTTTATCCTGGCGGATGTGCGGGGCAACAGCCGGTTGGATTTGATCTGCGCCGAGGGCCTCTACGTCGAAGTGTTAACCAACGACGGGGCCGGAACTTTCACCCCGGCCACCACGAATCTGGTGGGGAACTACCCGGATTCGATCGTTGCCGCGGACGTCAACGGCGATGGTCGGGTGGATTTGATCACCGCCAACTATGTCGACAACACCGTCAGCGTGCTGACCAACCGCGGAGACGGCACTTTCACCCTGGCGGTTTCGCCCGCCGTGGGCGTGGGCCCCAACGCCATCACCGCGGCGGATGTCAACGGCGATGGCCGGATGGATTTGATCACCGGCAATTATGGACTCGTGGACACCAACTTGCTGGGCACCGGCAGGACACTCACCGTGCTGACGAACGCCGGCAACACCAGTTTCCTGCTGGCGGGTTCTCCGGACGTGGGCGCCGCGTCCTATACCGTCGTGGCAACCGATGTCAACGGCGACGGGCGGGTGGATTTGATCAGCTTGAACGGTGATGTTGAGGAACTGGTGGTGTTGACGAATGCCGGTCTGGGCACGTTCGTGATGGCCAGCACCAACGCCGTGACCGGGGGCTCAGACGTCGTGGCGGCGGACGTCAACGGCGATGGCCGGGTGGATCTGCTGGTGTCGAGCCTGGATGGCCTGGTCTTCGTTCTGACGAACAGCGGCGGCGGCACATTTGCCGTGGCCGGGACGCCACCCGTTGGGAACCTGGCGTTCTCCGTGGCCGTGGCGGATGTGAACAACGACGGCCGGCCGGACCTGATTTGCCCCAGTTACTATGCCAACACCCTCGTCATTCTCACCAACGACGGCACGGCAACCTTCTTCCCGGCCGACACCAACGGCGTGCCCGCGAAACCGTACTGGGTGGCGGCCGCGGACATCAACGGCGACGGTTGGGTGGATTTGATCAATTCGCACCTGAGCACCAACATCTTCACGGTGTTGACCAACGGTCCCCGTGGGCGGGTCATCCAGTTTACCGGCCAGTTCGCCGGCGACGGAGCGGGGCTGACCAATTTTCACATCAACGCTTCGGACCTGACCAGCGGCATGGTGGCCGATGCCCTCCTTTCCACCAATGTGGCCTTGCTTGACGCCGATCAGATGTTTTTTGGAATGAACCACTTCATCAATCCCGACAACAGCTTCGCCGGCGTGTTCAGCGGCATCTATTACGGTTCTTTCGAGGGCAGTATGGTCGCCGGCGATGGCTCGGCCCTGACCGCGCTCAACGCGTCGCAATTGGCCAGCGGGACCGTGGCGGATTTGCGGCTTACCCCGAATGTGGCCCTGCTGAACCGCAATCAGAGCTTTTCCGGAGTCAATGCGCTCACCAATCAGGGTAATTCCTTCGCCGGCAACGGCGCCGGGCTGACCAACCTGGGTCCCGCCAGCCTCACGACCGGCACCTACGCGATCAGCATTTCGGGCAGTGCCGCCAGCGCGACGACCGCCGCCTCGGCAGCCGGTTTTTCCGGAGCCCTCTCGGGCGATGTGACCGGAGCTCAAAGCGCGACGGCGGTGGCGACGGTCGGCGGCCAGACCGCTGCCAGTGTGGCGAATGCCACTGCGGCGGCGAATGCCGCGACCGCGGCCAACACGTCCGGGACCATCGTCCGGCGGGACCCGTCAGGGAACTTCAGCGCCGGGGCGGTCACGGTGACCAGCGTGACCGGCAACGGCTCGGGATTGTCCGGCCTGAATGCCGCCAACGTGACAGGCGGCACCCTGGCGGATGCGCGGCTGTCCGCCAACGTGGCGCTCCTCAGCACCAACCAGACGTTTGCCGGCACGAACACCTTCGCCGGCACGATTCAGGTGACCGGCGCGGGCGGATTCGCCGAGTCCTCGCTGGGCACCTTCAGCATTGATGCGCCGGGTTCCGCTGGCGGGCGCTTCCGGGTCCAGACGAGCGGCAATGTGGGCATTGGGACCAACAGCCCGGCCGCCACGCTGGATGTCAACGGCACCTCCCGCATCCGGGGGGCAAACAATTGGGACGTGACCACCACCGAGGGGGATTTCCGGGTGGGCAATGACGTCCAGCGTTTCAAGATCGGCGTGGCCACCGGCGGCGGGGGCGCCGGGGATGTCTGGATGCGGGCGCAGGGCGGCACGCAGCGGGTGTTTCTCAAGACGCCTGGCGGCACGACCATATACTCGGACGAAGCCCAGTCAGCCGGCGTATCTCTCGCCGCCGGAGGCGGCGCGTGGGCCACGCTTAGCGACCGCAACGCCAAGGAGAACTTTGCCCCGGTGGACCGGCGCGAGGTTTTGGAGAAGGTGGTGTCGCTGCCGTTGAGCACCTGGAATTACAAGTCGGAAGCCGCGGTTTTCCGGCATCTCGGCCCGATGGCGCAGGACTTCAAAGCGGCCTTTGGCCTGGGGGAAACCGACACCGGCATCACCACGGTGGATGCCGACGGTGTGGCGCTGGCGGCGATCCAGGGGCTCAACGAGAAGGTTGAAGTCGGAAATCAGAAGTCGAAAAACAGAACCCAAATGCTGGAGGCAAAACTCCAACAGAAGGAAAAGGAGATCACGGAGTTGAAACAACGGCTCGACGCACTGGAAAAAATCATTCTCAATCAAAAACCAAACTGAAAGGAACCGGTTCATGAAAAACCGAATCATTGCCATCTGTTATCTGCTATCTGCCATCTCCGAGATGGCCTGCGCTCAGGGCACGGCGTTCTCCTACCAGGGCCGGCTCAACGACGGCTCCGGTCCGGCCGGAGGAATTTACGATTTGCGATTTGCAATTTACGACTTGGTGACCAACGGCACATTGATTGTTGGTCCGGTCACCAACTCCGCGACCAGTGTGAGCAACGGGTTGTTCACCGTCATGCTGGACTTCGGTGTCACGCCCTTTACCGGCGCGGACCGCTGGCTGGACATTGCCGTGCGCACCAACGGTGGCGGCGCGTTCACGGCGCTGAACCTGCGACAGAAACTCACGCCCGCACCATATGCGATCGCGGCGGGCAATCTGGCCGCCGTGATTGCCAACAATTACACCTTCGGTACGAACGCGACGGTGAGCGGGGGCAACCAAAACAACGCCGGTAACAATGTGACAACGGTGGCCGGCGGCGAGTTCAACAATGCCTACGGCATCGGCGCAACCGTCGGCGGCGGACACGTCAATACTGCCGGCGACAATTTTGCGACCGTGAGCGGCGGCGCCAACAACAATGCCGGTGGCTTGGACTCGACCGTTGGTGGTGGTCATGGCAACAGCGCGGCCGGCATTTATTCAACAGTGGGCGGTGGTGACCACAATCAGGCGACTAACTTTTATGCCACGGTTCCGGGTGGCCAGAACAATGTGGCCGGCGGTCAATACAGTTTCGCCGCCGGACGCCAGGCGCAGGCGCTCCATCAAGGCGCGTTCGTCTGGTCGGATTCGCAACCGACGCCATTTGCTTCGACCACTAACGATCAGTTCCTCGTCCGCGCGCAAGGTGGCGTGCGGTTGGTAACCTCCGGCGCGGGCATGACGCTCGACGGATTGTTTGGACTTTCCGGGCAGCTCCGTCTCGATACCCCGAACGGCTTCAGCCAGTCATCGCAGGGAAATTTCTTCATTGATGCGCCATTCATTCCCGGGGGGCGTTTCGCGGTGTTGACCAATGGCAACGTCGGCATCGGCATCAACAGCCCGGCAACCCCGCTGCATGTCAATGGCGACACCACCATTGCCGGCAATGTGGATTTCGGAACGCAACCGCGCCAGATGCTCAATTTGTGGCAAACGCAGTACGGCATTGGCGTCCAAAGTTACACCACTTATTTCCGCACGGACAACGCCGGGGCCAACAATGGCTTCAGTTGGTTCAGCGGCGGAGTCCACAGCGACAACCAGAATGATCCCGGCGGCGGCGCGGAACTGATGCGCCTGACTTTGGGCAGCGGGCTGACGGTGAACGGCGCGTTGACCCTGCCGGCAACGATGCCAACGATTTACACGGGCGGTAACCTTCTGTTGCGTTCGGACGGCTCGCTGCTCAACTTCTTTGCCGGTCAGGGAGCAGGCAATTCCGGGATGAGCGGTTCGCAAAATACGGGCGTGGGTAATAGCGCATTGAAAAATAACACCTCCGGCGCTGACAACACCGCCGATGGCTCCTTTGCGCTTTTCCGCAACACCGGTGGCAACTTCAACACGGCTGTTGGCGATGATGCCCTTTATTCCAACACGAACGGCAGTGACAACACGGCCGAGGGCACACTCGCCCTTTATTCCAATACCAGCGGCAACTTCAACACGGCCATTGGCTACGCAGCGCTTTATAACAGCACGAATGGCAGCCAGAACATCGCCGTGGGCTATCAAGCGGGCTACAACGTCACCACCGGCACGGGCAACATTGATATTGGCAACTCCGGCGTTCTCGGCGACAGCGGCACGATCCGCATTGGCGGCAGCCAGACCCTGACTTACATTGCTGGAATCTACAACTCCCCGGCGATTGGTGGTGGCACGGCCGTTTATATCGATTCCAACGGTCGGGTCGGCGTCACACCTTCCTCCCAGCATTTCAAGCAAAATATCCGGGCGATGGGCGACGCCAGCGACGTGCTGCTTGCGCTCCAGCCCGTCACGTTCCAGTACAAGTCGAATATCGATCCGCAAGGTCACCCGCAATTCGGGCTCATCGCCGAGCAGGTTGAACAGGTGGATCCCAATCTGGTCCTGCACGACCCGGCACACGGCATTTACACCGTCCGCTACGAGGCGGTTAACGCGATGCTGTTGAACGAGTTTCTCAAGGAACACCGGAAAGTGGAGGAACAGAGCGGAGAGATACAAGACCTGAAGCAACAGAACGCTGCTTTGGGAAAACGATTGGAAAAACTCGAACACATGGTAAAATCCCAAATAGAACGAAACTGAGGTGCCTTATGAAAACGAAGCGAATTCTCTTCTGCCTTCTAACTTCTG
>DATJOW010000127.1:0-3151 GCA_035506715.1 Candidatus Acidiferrum sp.
CAGAAGTTAGAAGGCAGAAGAGAATTCGCTTCGTTTTCATAAGGCACCTCAGTTTCGTTCTATTTGGGATTTTACCATGTGTTCGAGTTTTTCCAATCGTTTTCCCAAAGCAGCGTTCTGTTGCTTCAGGTCTTGTATCTCGGCGTCTTTTTTATCGAGTTTTTGATTCAACCCTTGAATCGCCGCCAGCGCCACGCCATCAGCGTCCACGGTGGCGATGTGCTTGTCGTCTTCGCCTACGCCAAACGCGGTGTAGAAATCCTGGGCCATCGGGCCGACGTGCCGCACGCCGGGTTCAGTCCTGTAACTCCACGTCGTCAAAGGCAAGGACGCCACTTGCGCCAGCATCGCCTGTGAATTGACCGGCGCAAAGTGGTCCTTGGTGTTGCGATCGCTCAGGCTTGACCAGGAACCGCTGCCCCCGGGAAGTTGCGCCCCGAAGTTGTTGGCAGAACTGCTGTAGAATACAAAACCGCCGCTGGCCCGGGCGACGAATTGATTGTTGGCGCCGCTGCTGGTGGTGGCTGTGCCATCGCCCCAGACGAAGGCGCCGCTGTTGCCGGCCTGGGCGCTTTGGCCGGCGGCAAAACTGCCCGCTCCGGTGGCTGAATTTCCCACGCCGCCGGGGACCGTTGCCCCTGTGCCGCTGGCGGCGTTGAAAAAGCCGCCGCTGGTGGTCGCGTAGGCCCCGGCGGCATTGTTATCGTTCCCACCGCCCACGGTCGAGTAAGTGCCGGTCGCAGAATTCAGATACCCGCCGCCCACCGTGGCGTAGCCCAGGCTACCGCCGGCTGTGTTATGATAGCCGCCGGCCACCGTGGCATAAACGTTGGTGGCCGAATTGATCATCCCGCCACCAATCGTGGAGGCAACGCCGCTGGCGAGATTGTTGGAGCCGCCGGCCACCACCGAAAAATCGGCGCCAGCGTTGTTCTGGTAGCCGCCGCCGACCACCGGGGAATTCCCGCTGCCGTTTTGCGGCACGCCGGCGGTGTTTTGATAACCGCCGCCGATCGTCGCGTAACCGCCGGCGGCATAATTGGCCGCGCCGCCGCCGACGGTCGCGGAGGTTCCGTACGCCGTATTGCCGACATCGTAAAGGTAACTGTTGCTGACCCAGATGCCGCCGCCGGCCACGACGGCGCCCAGTCCGTTGGCGGTGTTTTTGGCGCCGCCGCCCACCGCGGATTTCCAGTTGGCGGAGTTGTTGTTGCCGCCGCAGATGGTCGCGTAATCGGCGAAAACGTTATTGGCCACCCCGCCACCGATAAATCCATAAGTACCATGGTTGGCATTTTGAAAGCCGCCGCCGATGGTCGCGAATTGGATGGCGATGTAAGGCGGGTTGGTCTGAATGAGGTTGCCATAGCCGCCGCCGATGGTCGCAAACGAGGAATTTGAGGAAATTACGTTGCCATAACCGCCGGCGATGACCGCATAGACCGGATAGGTGGTGGAACCGGTGATCTGGTTGTATTCGCCGCCCCCAATCACGGAATGGTGCGCCGAACCCTGAATCAAGTTCTGGTGGCCGCCGCCGATGACGGAGTACCCGCCGCCATTGGTTTGAATCACATTGGCCCAGCCGCCGCCGATGAACCCGTTGTAATCGCCGATGACCTGCTGGCTGCCGCCGCCGATGGCGGACCACGGCCCATTGAGCAGGATCGTGTTATGATCACCGCCGGCGATGGTGGACTCCTGGTTGCCGATGTAGTTGTGATTGCCGGCGCCGATAAACGCGTCGGAGCCGTAGAAGTCGATGAAATTGGCCGTTCCGCCGCCCACCGTCGCCGCTTCACCATTGTTGGTGTTGAGATAGCCGCCCCCAATGACCGCGCCGTCGCCGCTGCCGGCGCCGGGAATGAGGTTGTTGTCGCCCGCGCCGATGAACCCCGCAAAACCATTGTTGATGTTCTGATAGCCGCCGGCGACCACCGCGGCATATCCGTTCGCGACGTTGCCGAAACCACCGCCCACGGTTCCAAAGTCCATCGTCACGCTGTTGGACCAGGCGCCGCCGGAATAATTCGTCGCTCCGCCGCCGGCAATCGTGGCCCCGATAATTCCGGTGGCGACAAAATTATATTGCGCACCGCCGATCAGGTTGGGCGCGCCGTTGGTGTTCGGTTGAATGCGGAAGTTCGCCAGATAATTTGCATTGGCAGCCTGAAGCGCATACGGCGCCGGCGTCAATTGCTGCCGGGGTGCGAGGATGGTAAAACCGCCCGTTCCGTTGGTTCGCACCGCAATCTCCAGCCAGTTGCTCGTACCGGTGAAAACTCCCGGCCCGAAGTCCACCATCGTCGTAAACAATCCGTTGCTCACCGTCGTAGCGCTGTTCGTCACCGGCCCGGCCAACGAACTGCCGCCGCTATTGACGCTGAACAGCGTGAACGTCAGGTCATAACTGCCGCTGGCGGGGCTACTGCCGTTGTTCAACCGCCCCTGGTAAGTGAACGCCGTGCCCTGCGCAAAGGCCGGCAGAAGCCCCAAACACCAAACCCCAAACACCAGAGAACCACCAAACTTCAAACTCCAATGCTGTGCGGTGGGAGTGCGGGCTGCCATGCCCGGGGTCTGGTGTTCCGGGTCTGGAATTTCTCTGGACGTTGGCAGTTGGCGGTTGGAATTTTGTCCTGTGGTATTCACTTTTTGTCTCCTTTCAGTTTGATTTTTGGGCGAGCAGCATCTTTTCCAAGGCTTCGAGACGCTTCTCCAGCGATCCGTTTTGCTCTCTCAACTCCGCCATCTCCGTTTCCTTCTGTCCCAGATTCACTTCGAGTTCCCGGATTCTGGCTTCTGCCTTCTGACTTCCGACTTCAACCTTCTCATTGAGTCCCTGGATGGCCGCCAGCGCCACGCCATCAGCGTCCACGGTGGCGATGTGCTTGTCATCCGGACCGACATTAAAAGCGGCGTAAAAGTCCTGCGCCATCGGGCCGATGTGTTCGCTCGCCGTGTCTTCCTTGTAATTCCATCGGCTCACTGGCAGGGCAGTCACTTTTTTCAGGATGGAGCGGGCGTCCACGGGCTTGAAATTCTCCTTGGCATTGCGATCCGAACCATTGGCCCAGGTTGTCCCGTTGCAGGTAGCACTGCCGACCTGCAGCAATGTGGACGGACTGGTCGTGCCGATGCCAACCCGGCC
>DATJOW010000128.1:0-15759 GCA_035506715.1 Candidatus Acidiferrum sp.
CCATGGGCATCGCCGGCTCCATCGTCAACCAGTCCTTCCTCGAAAACTACCTCGGCCTGCGCGTCGAATCCGTCGACATGTGCGAGTTCATCCGGCGCATCGAGGAGAACATTTACGACGGGCGGGAATTCAAAAAGGCCCTGGCCTGGACTCGCGCCCATTGCCCGGAAGGCAAGGACTGGAATCCGCCGAAATCGCGCCATGACCAGGCGCGCAAGGATTGGGAATGGGAGACGGTGGTGAAGATGACGATGATTGCGCGCGACCTGATGGTGGGCAATCCGCGTCTGGCCGAGCTGGGCTTTGGCGAGGAGGCGCTCGGGCGCAATGCCATCGCCGGCGGTTTCCAGGGGCAACGCCACTGGACGGATCATTATCCGAACGGCGATTTCATGGAGGCGATCCTGAATTCGTCGTTTGACTGGAACGGCATCCGGCCGCCGATGATTTTCGCCACGGAGAACGACGCGTTGAACGGCGCGTGCATGCTGGCGGGTTATCTGCTCACGAACACGGCGCAGATCTTTGCCGACGTGCGGACGTACTGGAGCCCGGAATCCGTCAAGCGCGTCACCGGCCACAAATTGTCAGGCCAGAGCGAGAACGGCCTGCTGCACCTCATCAATTCCGGCGCGGCGACGCTCGATGGCACCGGGCGGCAGGAGCGCGACGGCAAGCCGGCCATGAAACCGTTCTGGGAAATCAGCCGGGCCGAGGTGGACCAATGCCTGAAGGCCACGAGCTGGCCGGCGGCGGTTTACGAGTATTTCCGCGGCGGCGGGTTCTCATCGCTTTACCGCTCGCGCGGCGGCATGCCGATGACGATGTGCCGTATCAGCCTGGTAAAGGGGCTGGGCCCGGCGCTGCAAATCGCCGAAGGCTGGTCGGTGGATTTGCCGGCGAATGTCCATAAAATCCTCGATGAGCGGACGAACCCGACGTGGCCGACGACCTGGTTTGCGCCGAACGTGACCGGGCAGGGGGCCTTCCGCGACGTTTACACCGTCATGAACAACTGGAGCGCGAATCACGGCAGCATCAGCCATGGCCACATCGGCGCGGACCTGATCTCGCTGGCCGCGATGCTGCGGATTCCGGTGGCCATGCACAACGTGGCGGAGGAGAAAATCTTCCGGCCCAGCGCCTGGAACCTGTTTGGGGCGCTCGAATTGCAGGCGGCGGATTATCGCGCGTGCCATAATTTCGGGCCGCTGTACGGGTGAGTGTTCAGGCTCTCGGGTCTCGGATTTCGGGTCTGGGGTTGTCCAGGTTGGTCCCGGGCAGAAATCCGGCGCTGGCCGAGGGGCGGCGTTTGGTGTAATGGTTTGCCCGCGTGCGAAAACTCATCAAACGGGCCGTCCTGGTGCTGCTCATCCTGTTGGGGTTGCTGGTGGCGGCGGCGTTGTTTTTCCCCCGGCTTTTCCTGGCCGTGGACAGCGGTCCGGTAACCGGTGATGTGCTGGTGGTGTTGGGTGGTGGGGCGCGGGACCGCGCCGAACGCGCGGCGGAATTATTCAAGGAACACGCGGCGCCGCGCATCATCATCAGCGGCTATGGCGATGCGGCGATCAATCGTCATTGGCTGGTGGCCGCGGGGGTGCCGGCGAAAGTGATTGAGTTGGAACCCAAATCCAAGACGACGAAGGAAAATGCGCAAGCCACCACTCAATTGCTGCGCGACCAGAAAGTGAAGCGCGTCATCATCGTCACCTCCTGGTATCATTCGCGCCGGGCGCTGGCCTGTTTCCGGCATTACGCCCCGGAGATCCGGTTTTACTCGCGACCATCCTATTTTGCCTCGGCGCGCGCCGATTGGTCGCGCAATCGCACCGGCATCCGCACCCGCCTGGAGTATTTGAAGCTGCTGGGCTATTGGGTACGGTACGGGATCTGTCCTTTCTGAACAGACGCAGAACCAGGAGTCATGCCAACCCGTCGTGCAGCGGAAACCGCTGCCACTCAGTGCCGGAGATTGGTTGCGGGGGCTGGATTTGAACCAGCGACCTTCAGGTTATGAGCCTGACGAGCTACCGGGCTGCTCCACCCCGCGGTTGCAGAAACAACAGTTTGTCGGACTCGCATCCGCGATGCAAGGAATTTCACTCTCGATCCCGAAGGGCCTCAGATTCCCAGTTATTAACGATCACAGCAATGGGTGGCCAGCGCGTGTGCACGCTTGACATTCTAATCGCCTGAATTAGCCTCTTATTTTGGCAGGCAGCCTGGCGGCAGCATCCGAAAGGTTGATGGTATCGCGTGCGATCCGGCGATGGATGCGACCAGTTGATGGTGCCGGGCTCCTCCCGTTTAAGCGACGTGATGGAATCGTCCCAATATCCTTATCTGGTGCTCGTTTTGTTGATCGTGGTGGCGGTGGGCTTTGCGCTGGCGCCGCTCGCGGCGGCTTGGGCCTGGGCCCGCTTCTTTTCGCCGAACAAGCCCGGCCGGGACAAGAATGCCACCTACGAATGCGGCCTGGAATCCAAGGGTGATGCCTGGATCTCCTTCCGGTCGGAATATTACCTCTACGCCATCATTTTTCTCGTCTTCGACGTGGAAACCATCTTTCTCCTCCCGTTTGCGGTTTCCTTCAGCAGCCTGTCCGTGGGTGCGTTTCTGGCCATGATGATCTTCCTGTTGCTGCTGGTGGAAGGGCTGGTCTGGGCCTGGCGGAAGGGAGTGTTGACCTGGAAGTGAATCAAACTCCCTCGTCCTCGTCATCCTCTTTAGTCATTTTTGAGGATGAGCATGAAGATGGGGAAGTTCATGAACAAATTTGCCATGATTGACGAAGGTTTAAGAAGCGAGCTGCAAAAACAAGGAGTTTACACCACGACCCTGGAGGAGTTGTACAACTGGGGCCGGGCGAATTCCGTGTGGCCGCTGACGTTCGGCCTGGCGTGCTGCGCCATCGAAATGATCGCCGCCTCCATGTCCCGCTATGACCTGGCCCGGTTCGGCGCGGAGGTGTTCCGGCCGTCGCCCCGGCAGGCCGACCTGATGATCGTGGCCGGCACGGTCACCAAAAAAATGGCGCCGCTGGTGGTGCGGCTCTACAACCAGATGCCCGAGCCCAAGTATGTCATCGCGATGGGCGCCTGCGCGATTTCGGGCGGGCCGTTCAAGCAGGGCTACAACGTGCTCAAGGGCATCGACCGGTATCTGCCGGTGGACGTGGCGATTCCCGGCTGCCCGCCGCGGCCCGAGGCGCTGATCCACGCCATCATGACCTTGCAGGAGAAAATCACGAAACAGAAGCTGACCGGCCCGAACCGGCCGCGCCACCTGGTCGAAGGCGCGCCCAGCGAATTTCCGGTGCCGGCCTACGGCGAGCACGACCTCGAACCGCCGAGCAACCCCGAAGTGTGGCAGCCGCCCGTGCTCAAGCGCTAAACCGTGGAAACACCCGAGCAAATCAAAGCGCGTATCGAAGCGGCGGTCCCCGGCGCAAAGATCGAAATTTTGCCGAACGATTGCCCGGCGGGCGAGCGCTCGCTGCTCGTGGACCCGGCCCACGCTTTGGCCGTGGCAAAATTTCTCCACGACGATGCTCAATTGCGCCTGGATTTCTGCTCCAACGTGACCGGCGTCGACTGGCTCGACGCCGAACTGACCGAGAAAATCAAGGTCAAGCGGGTCGTGGACGGCGTGGAAAAGGAAATCGAGGAAGTGAAGAAGACCGCGCGGCCCGGATTTCTGGAAGTGGTTTATCATCTTTACTCGATGGAATTGAAGCACGGCCCGGTGGCTTTGCGGCAGCGCACGGCCGGGCGGGGCAATGAGGTTTCCGCCGTTTCGCTCACGCCGGTCTGGCGCGGCTGCGAATTTCAGGAGCGCGAAGTATTCGACTTGTACGGCATCCGGCTGGAGGGCCATCCCGATTTGCGGCGCATCCTGATGTGGGACGGATTCAAAGGCCACCCGATGCGGCGGGATTATGTCGCGCCCGACGATTACGAGTATGAGCCGACGCCGCACGACGAGGTGCTGGAGCAGGCCAAAAAGCATTATCCGCCGGAGGTACAAGCGTGAATGCCGTCACCCAAATGCCGGCGACGAACTACGAAATTTTGCCGAAGACCGGCGGCTCCGGCGAGCCGCTCGGCGACCTGCTGGAAGTCTCGATGGGGCCGCACCATCCTTCCACCCACGGCGTGTTCCGCATGGACGTGGTGCTGGACGGCGAACGCGTGGTGAAGCTCAAGCCGGTGTTCGGCTATCTGCACCGCAACCATGAGAAAATCGCCGAAACCATTTCCTATCTCGCCTCGATGCCGTACACGGACCGGCTGGATTATTTCTGCTCGATGACGAACAACTGGGCCTACGCCCTCAGCGTCGAAAAGCTGGCCGGTCTGACGGTGCCGGAACGGGCCGAATACATCCGCGTGATCGTGGCGGAACTGACCCGCCTGCAAAATCACACCTGCCTGATCGGATTTTTTGTGCAGGACATGGGCGCGCTCGGCACGCCGCTCATGTACGCCTTCCGCGAACGCGAGAAAATCCTCGACCTGTTCGAGGCGCTGACCGGCTCGCGCATGATGTGCAATTACATGCGCTTCGGCGGCGTGCGCTGCGACGTGACACCCGAGTGGCTGGGGCAGGTGCAGCGAGTGGTGGACGATTACGGCAAATTCCTCGATGAGTTTGAAACCTTTCTGGCCGAAAACGAAATCCTCCTCGCGCGCACCCAGGGCGTCGGTGTGCTGCCGCGCGAACTGGCCGTCAACGCCTCCGTCACCGGCCCGATGCTCCGCGCCGCCGGCGTGAACTACGACATCCGCAAGGTGGACCATTATGGCGTTTACGGGCGGTTGGATTTCAAGGTGCCGCTGGGCGAGCAGGGCGACGTTTATGACCGCTACATGATCCGCGTGCTGGAGATGCGCGAGAGCGTGAAGATTTTGCAACAGGCGCTGCGCGACATTCCTGGCGGACCGGTCATGGACCCGAAGGCGAAGTTGCGCGGCTTCCGGCCGAAGGCGGGTGAGGTTTATGGCCGCGTCGAGGCGCCGAAGGGCGAGTTGGGCTTTTATCTCATCAGCGATGGTTCGGCCAATCCGTATCGGTACCGGGTGCGGCCGCCCAGTTTCATCAACCTGACGATTCTCGAGGACATGTGTCTCGGGCACCGGATTTCGGACACCGTGGTCATTCTCGGCAGTGTGGACATTGTATTAGGAGAAGTGGATAGATGAAACCCGGACGAACTTTATAAGGAAGCCAGGAAAGCAGGAGACATTAATGGCATTGGAATTTGAAGAATTGACGGGGAAGATCATCGGTGCGGCGATTGAAGTGCATCGTCAACTGGGGCCTGGGTTTATCGAGTCAATTTACGAAAACGCACTGGTTTATGAGCTGCGAAAGCGCGGACTTAAAGTTGAGCAACAGGTCGAGGTGCCTATCACATACGATGGCAACGTTGAGGTGGGCAAGCACCGGCTCGACCTTTTGGTGGAAGGCGAAATTGTGATTGATCTCAAAGCCGTCAGTGAATTGCTGGATGTTCATTTTGCCATCGTGAAGTCCCAATTGCGCGCGGCGAGACGGAAACATGGCCTGCTGTTGAATTTTGCCAAAGTGAAACTGGAAACCAAGAGAGTAATCGCCGAATAAGGCGGCCCGGAAAAAACTAGGAAGCCATGAAAATAAAAGGTTCAGCCGAAAAATTTGGGTTCGAGCGCCCCCTTTTTGCTTCTTTTAGGAAATTCTCCTGTCTTCCTGGTTTCCTTATAGATTTAATTTATTCCTGATCTCATGCTCGGCGAACAAATCATCAAAGGCATGGCGGTGACCGCGAAGAACTTCTTCGGGAGTTACGTCTCGAAGGAACGGCTCACCACTGTGCAATATCCCGAGGAGCGCCTGCCGCAAAAAGAGAATGCCCGGCAATTCCCGTTCCTGGTCTATGACGGTGACGATTGGCAAAAGGGACTGCGCTGCGTGGCCTGCCAGATTTGCGAGAAGGAATGCCCGCCCCAGTGCATTTACATCGTCAAGAGCAAGGACAAGAAACCAGATTACAAAGGGCAGCCTCAGCTGTATCCCGCCACGTTCGACATTGACATTTCCGTATGCATGAGCTGCCAGATTTGCGTCGAGGTCTGTCCGTTCGATGCCATCAAGATGGATACCGAGTTTGAGTTGAGCACCGACGACCGGTTTGGCGGTCTGCTCTATTCGAAGGATAAGCTCGCCCGGTCGAACGAGCATTACCACCGGATTCATCCCGAGGAGGCGGCGGCGGTGGATGCGCAACTGGCCGCCGAAAAGGCCAAGGCGGAGGCCAAAGCCAAAGCCGCCGCCGAAGCCAAAGCCAAGACCGCCACAACTCCACCGGTTAGCCCTAGTTGATCGGGCTTAAAATACTATTTCTTGGCGACGATTTTATTGGCCTTTGTAATTATTTCGCCCAAGTCAAGGTCCAAAACATAGGCGATTCGCAGAAGTGTTTCCAGGCTCGGATTCCTTATTTCACGCTCAACGAAGCTGATCATGGCGCGAGACAAACCAGCGCGTCCGGCGAGAGCGGTCATGGAAAGACCGCGTTTCTCCCGTTCTTCCCGCAAAATGCGGGCGACTTGGGAACAAACCTGGTCAAGATGGCCGGACAGCACAGCATAGCAATACAGAAAAAAAGATTGACTATGCAGGTTACTATAGTAACGCTAATGCTTGTCGTTTGGGAAAGGGCAAACTAACAACAGGCAAAGGAAAATATGAAAACGATCAGAAGCAGTTTCAGAATTTGGGCAATCATCGGCGGGTTCATCGCTTCATTGAATCTCTGCCACGCCCAAACAATCATCCGAAACGTTCAAGCAACTCCAGCTAACGACACGAACATAATGTCAGTGCTGGCTCAGGCGCGTGCATTGGCGGCGGAAGAACCGGTTCCGGAACAAAGCATTCCAGTAACGGCCACCGAGCCTTCGGCGGACAATCCGCCCGGAACCTATTGGAGTCTGCAAAACGCTTTGCCTCCGCTCCCCTTCGACTTGTTCCCGGAATTGCCGGTTTACACTCTTGATCCCACGAATGGAGTTTATCTGATAGATGACCGCTCCGTGGATTTTCCCGCCCTCCAGGCGCAAGCGGGGGCGATGGTGAATCGGATGATGAGCTTGGCCGGTGCTGACTTTGAAAGTGGGGATGCGGGAGCGTCCACGGCAATGTATGGCAGCAATGATTTATGGCTGGAAATTACGGGTATCACCAACAGACAGGCGTATTTGAATCTGCACAATGCGACCAACCAAGTTTATGAAATCTGGAGCCGGACGGACTTGCTGGCGACAAACTGGGACATCGAACAGGAAGTGTGCCCGGTTTTGAATCAGGAACCGACGCCGTTCACGGTTCCGCAAATGGCGCGTACGAACCTGTTTATCTGGGGGCGTGATTGGACGGGCATTGATGAAAATTCCAACGGCATCCCGGACTGGTGGGAGTGGAGGTACTTTGGGAATTTTAATCAACCGACCAACGGCGATTACGATTCGGATGGTATTGACAATCTGACCGAATACTTGGGTGGCACTGATCCGAATAAAATCAGGTTTTCGCTTCACTTTCTGAATAATCATATCAACACCCACATAGCTTACGGTACTATCGTTGTTTCGCACGGCGTTCCATCCTACATGGCCTCCGTGATTAACAGCACCAATTTTACAGATGCAGTGTGGCAGCCGTATAACTCGAATCTTGTCATCTCGCTGGATTCGGGCGACGGCAATTATAATGTCTGGATCGGGTTGCGAGGGCTTCCGCAAGACGCGTACCAGACGTGGCAGTGGACAGGACTGATTTTGGATACAATTCCACCTACCATTGTGGTTACCAATCCTAGTGCCAGCGTTGCTTCCCAACCGTTGATTGTGGTGCAAGGGTATGCTAGCGAATCCCTGAGCAATCTCACGTTTGACGTCAGCAACACGGCGGGCATTTTGACAAATCAGATCGGATACCTGACGGGGCAATTTTACAACACTAACCTGCTCGCATACACGACCAATTATTTTGAGTGCCCCAATATCGTTTTGAGTCCCGGACCAAACATCATTCTGCTCCACGCTACAGATTGGGCGGGAAATACGACCAACGTCAGCTTCACGCTGGATTATTCTGCCGACACCAATCTACCAGTGTTTACGTTGACTTGGCCACAAGGTGGAACCGTCATCAGCGGCAACCAGTTCACTTTGCAAGGCCATGTGAATGATACGACCGCAAGGATAACAGCATCTATTGTGGATGCTGGAGGCAATACAAACGTCATCCAAGGATTGATTGAACAAAACGGCTTGGTTTGGGTGCAAAACCTGCCATTGGCTGACGGGGCGAATGTGTTGACGATCACTGCCACGAATTTGGCGGGCAGCACCTCGGACAGCATTACAGTTAACAAAAGTAGTGCGACTGTGACTTTAGATGCACTATCCGATGACCGATTGAATCAGGCAACAGTGAACGTGATCGGAACGGTGAGTGATCCAAATTGCGAGGTGTGGGTAAATGGTATCCGGGCGTTTGTCGATTCCAATGGGACCTGGGAAGCGGACGATGTTCCGGTAACCTCCGGTCGTACGGCAATTTTCGATGTGGAAGTTTATTCAGCCAGCACCGTCAATTATTCCCACTCCAATCTTCGGTTTAACCCTGCGGACGGCAATGCCAGCGGAAACAACTTGGGTTCGCAATTGTTCTGCAAGCCGAAAGCGGTTAAAATAGGACTGATGAGTTATTCGGGCAGCCGGTATGAGAACTGGAATATTCAGTGGATATGCGGGATAGGTGATAGTAGTGCCGGGGCTTGGGAGTCCACCGTTAATTGGTTATACAGTTCGGGGGGGACGTTCGGTTTCAATTCAGAGTCTTATTCCCTTCCGGGTGGTGAGGATGCAATTTTTGTACCATGGGAATATGCTTCTCTGACCTTCTTTCCGTCGGAATCTACCGATTGTTGGAGTGTCAATAAAATGTGGGAAAATCATACTGAAACACGGGTAATGATCGAACCTCAAGGGCAATTGGCAGCCGGGCCAACGAATCTGTACCTCGTTCGGGCAAAAGCGCTGGAATTTTCGAATCCGCCATATGGATTTAGCTTCGGTGCTATGTTTGGACGGCAGTATGCCGGAGATGTGCCGCTGTCCCCGGAATGGCTGCAAATCAAGGGGCAGACCTTGGTCAACAGCGGAATTACCAATGATGACGGCTCGGTTATCGGCGAAGCGATCGTATCTGCACCGGCAGGTATGAATGTAGACGTTACGCCGACAGCCACGCAAGTGCATCAATATTGGAACTACACCTTCGATGTGCAGGCGCTGGATATAACGCGTGTTATGGCCGTGGACAACAACCGCGACGGCCAGATTGCCTTCGATGGCAGCGATGACACCACGCCGGCCAAACCATTCCGCTTCTGGATTAACGACTCGAAGGAGGGCGGTGATATTGTGTCCGGCGCCGACGACCAGATTCCCGGTGCCAGTTTACCGAATTGCAACTTGAATCACATCAACGGCCGTTCGGATTTGATCAATTTCTTCCCGGTAGCACTTTGCCTCAGCAGCCTCATGGACTGGCTGTCGCCGACCAATGGCTTTGAATATCACTTGGTTCAAAATGACGGCGCGGTGAAATTCGTCCATACCACCTTGGCTCCTGCCAACGCTTTTGATTGCCTGACCAACACCGCCAGTTTCGGCTACGGAACCAATTTTAACGGATGGGCAACAAATGCAGATACCATTCAGGTACAGAACACACCAGGCACAACGCTGGACACCAACTGGCTGGCGTGGGTTCAGAACAATGGCGGCAACGGAGTCGTTTTGATGGAGGGCTGCGCGACAACGACCCAGCCGTTGATGTTGGAAATCTGGCGCAACGGCCAGAAAATGGGCGGCGTGCCGCTCTACATCAGCATCGGCGGGGTGGAACAGATGTATCGCTGGGTAAATCTGCGGAGCGTGACCGGTGGCGCAGTGAGCCGGGAAAGCGATACGGATGAACCGCCGAACAATCCCGACTCGCTGAATCCCAATGGAAACTTTGTGTTTGTTCACGGCTACAACGTGAATGAGTCCCAAGCCAGAGGCGGGGACGCAGAAGTTTTCAAACGGCTTTATCAGGCTCGTTCAAAAGCGAAATTTTACGCGGTGACGTGGAATGGCAGCCAGTCGCAAGGCGATTACGTTTCAGGAGTAACTGCCAATTATCAAACGAACGTGGTCAATGCGTTTGTCACCGCGCCGTTTTTGAAGGATTTTCTGTCAGGCTTGAGTGGTGATACCACGCTGGCGGGTCACAGCTTGGGCAACATGGTTTGTTTGAGCGCCATCAACGATTGGGGCGCGGCTCCGACGAGGTATTTTATGATTGACGGGGCGGTGGCAATGGAAGCCATTGACGGGAACGCGGCGGTGAACGTCAACATGATTTATCCCGTTTGGACAAATTATGTGAGCCAACTCTATGCCAGCAAGTGGTATAATCTGTGGCCGTCCTCGGACGCTCGTAGCACGCTCACTTGGGATGACCGACTGGCAAATTTGGGCAACACCGCGGTTTATAATTTTTATTCGAGCGGGGAGGATGTGCTGCGAACTCATGTCGGCGTTCCGCCAAGCAGCCTCTTTACCCTTTTTGGCAGGGAGTTGGTGCAATGGATAGAAGGCCAGTCGGGAACCTACGTCTGGGCTTGGCAGGAGAAAGACAAGGGGCGGATGTCCGGCAACTCAATCTTGAGCAGCAACCACGGTGGTTGGGGATTCAATGACAATGCTCTCAACCCTAATAGTTACACTACTTACACTGTGGCAATGGCCAACGCCATCCCGTCTTCCCAGTTGCAGACGAACGCCTTTTTCGATTTTGGCTGGCATACATTCGGGAGCAATCACCCTGATTATGATCATCTCCAAGTGACGGATGCCGGCGGCAGCGATTACGCTGCGGCTAACAGAAACAGGATTCTTTCAGATGCTATTCCGGCATTGACACCACCCATCGGGGCGAATCTTGTGCCAGACCCTGGAATCGTAGTCCAAAATTTTGATATGCAGTCCAGTTTTGAAAATGGTTGGCCTTCAACTCGCGGGCCAGTAAATGTCGGCAATCCAGCGGCGGGCGAATGGCATCATTCCGATATGTATGTCGTGGCTTATCCTTTCACCTATCAACTGTTCAACCAACTGGTAACGTCAGGACATCTGCGATGATTATGAAAAACACGCTCATACCACTCTGTTTAGCGTTGGTCTATTTGACCATCGGCTGTGCTTTTGGACAACTGCTCCCTACCTACAAGTGGGCTGCTACCGTCAAAGTCGTTGGGGAAGACGGTGCTCCGGTTGCTGGCGCGGACGTAGCTGTTTCTTACAACATTTTGCCGGCACCGTCTGATCCAAACCAGAAATCGTATGGTGAAATCAAAGGCTTGACGGACACCAACGGAATGTTCAGCGCGTCTCATACGGATAGTTCATGGAGTTTAGGCATCAACATTGAGAAAGCCGGCTATTACACCACGCACATCGGGCATGAACTGTATCAGCCGGGGCAGTTAGATGACAAAACCGTGGCTGCAAGTCGAAATCCAACCATCGCCGTGACGCTTAAAAAAATCGGCAAGCCCATTCCGATGTATGCCAAGCGGATAAACTCCGAGCCGGTGATTTTCAAAAAGACAGGCCGCCCGCCCATCGCCTTCACCAACTCCGTCGGCTACGATTTGATGGCGGGTGATTGGGTTGCACCCTGCGGCAAAGGCCAGGCGACAGACCTTGTCGTCACCGAAGCCTTCGACAAGAAATCCGTTTCTGACTATGACTACAAACTGACCATCAGTTTTCCCAACGCCGGTGATGGCATTCAAGAGTTTGCCGTGCCGGAAACGGAAAAAGGCAGCGGGCTTCGCTCGCCCCATGAAGCGCCAGCGGACGGCTACCAATCTCAATTAGTCAGAGAAAATTTTCATCATCCGGGGCAGGCAGGGAAATCTGACTACGACGAAAACCGAAACTACTTTTTCCGTGTGCGGACAGTGTTGGACTCAAACGGCAACGTGAAAAGCGCGTTGTATGGGAAAATTTACGGCGACCCCGATCAAATGAACTTTCGTTACTACCTGAATCCAACCCCCAACTCGCGGAACATGGAGTTTGATTCCCGGCAGAATTTGTTCAAGAACCTGCCATCATTGGATCAAGTGAGCGCACCCTGATTTTGTTGACAGGCCAAGCCGGTTGTCATGAAATCAGGCCATGCGACACGTTTGAAGGCATGAACTTGAAAACTCTTCAAACTGTCCCTCCCCATCAAGTAACTCAACGAATTCTTTCAATTGGGCCGGGCGATTACCGGACGGTTTTGGGCGTTTGCCTGTTTCTCCTGGGTGCCGTTTGGTTGGTCTTCGGCCAGACGCTGGGGCATGGGTTTGTCAATTACGATGACGAAGGATATGTGTATGGGAAAACGCAGGTTATTCACGGCCTGAATCTGAAGGGAATTGAGTGGGCATTTACGCACAGTGTAATGGGGAATTGGCATCCGCTGACAGTGATGTCGCACATGCTGGATTGCCAGTTTTATGGGGTACAGGCCGGGGGTCATCATTTGACGAGTCTCCTGCTCCATGCTGCAACGGCAATTCTCCTGTTTCTGGTGTTGCGGGAAATGACGGGCGCATTGTGGCGCAGCGCATTTGTGGCGGCGGTATTTGCCGTCCATCCGTTGCGAGTGGAATCCGTGGTGTGGGTATCGGAACGCAAGGATGTGTTGAGCGGGCTGTTCTTCATGCTGACACTTGGGGCTTATGTCCGCTACGTGCGCAAATCGCCGTCGCTCAGTCGCTATTTGATGGTGATGCTCCCGTTTGCACTTGGGCTGATGTGCAAGCCGATGCTGGTGACCATGCCGTTCGTGCTGTTGCTGCTGGACTACTGGCCGCTGAATCGTATGGCCAATCTCGCCGAAGCGACGGTCACAGACCGCCGCGACCAAAACCACTTCCCGATTCCACGACGGCTGAACCTTGAAAAACTGCCTTTGTTCGGACTGGCCGTCGCAGCGTGTGTGATTACGCTCTTTGCCCAAACAGAGGCCATCCAGCCGTTTGAGCAAATTTCCATTCCCTTGCGCGTGGGGAACGCCTTGATCTCCTATGTAACTTATTTGAGCCAGATGTTCTGGCCGTCCGGCCTGGCGGTATTATACCCATTGTCGGCGGGGGGCGTTGGTGTTTCAAAAGAAGTGCTCTCATCAGTGGTATTGGCCGGTATTTCCACGGGCGTATTCTTCCTGCGACACCGGGCGTATCTTTTGACCGGATGGCTGTGGTATCTCGTCATGCTGGTGCCGGTGATTGGTATTGTTCAAGTGGGAGGGCAGGCGCGGGCGGATCGCTACACTTATTTGCCGCAGATCGGCTTGTATCTGTTGCTGACCTGGGCGGCGGCTGATTTGTGCGCTGGCTGGCGTTACCGCCGCGTCATCCTTGCCAGCGGCTCTGCGGTCATCGTTACCGCCTTGATTTTATGTGCGCGGGTGCAGACTTCGTATTGGCGAAACAGTGAATCACTGTGGACTCATACTCTGCTCTGTACGTCCGACAACTGGCTTGGCCAAAATAATCTCGGCAACGCACTGCTAAAAAAGAGAAACCTGGACGAGGCAATCGCTCATTTTCAAAAAGCGCTGCAACTTGTACCCGATAACGCGGAAGTCTATTACAACCTCGGCGACGCTCTGCTCAAAAAAGGAAGCGTGGACGAAGCCATCGCCAATTTCCAAAGGGCGCTGAAAATCAAACCCGACTACGTCGAAGCCCACAACAACCTTGGCAACGCTCTGTTCAAAAAGGGAAGCGTGGACGAAGCGATCGTCCATTTCCAAAGGGCGCTGCAAATCAAACCTGACTACGCGGAAGTTCGCAACAACCTTGACGTTGCGCTTGCCAAGGCTCATGACGATTATGCCACTACGCTTGTCCAGATGGGACGCGACGACGAGGCCATTATTGAATTCAGAGAGGCCCTGGAGCTTTTTCCCGATTTTGCCGATGCCCGCCATGACCTTGCGGTCACTCTCCTCCATAAAGGGCAGGTGAACGAGGCCATTGCCCAGTTTCGGGAGATCCAGGAAAAACACCCCGACGATGCGATGGCTTCATTTGACCTCGGCAACGCCTGGTTCCAGAAAGGAGATATGGACGAGGCGGCGGTGTTTTACCAAAGAGCGTTGCAGATCAATCCTGATGACGTGTCCGTCCGTAACAACCTCGGGATGGCCTTGCTCAGAAAGGGAATGGTGGACGAGGCTGTCGTTCAATTTCGGAAGACTTTGGCCCTCCAGCCTGACTTTACACTGGCCTGCACCAATCTAAATAAAGCCCTGCTTCAAAAAGAGCATCCATAGTCGTGATGATTTTGTGCGCGGGCCATACGATTTGGTGGACAGCGATTGGAGCGTGCCGGCTGCGCTCATGGCCACGTAAAAAACCAACCGGGAGACGAGGGTCGAGGATCGAGAAACTGAACAATCATCAGGTTCTGCCTTCGAGACCTCAACCCTCAATCAGCAATATCCTGCAGGCGCCGGGCGGCAGGTGATGTTTAAAGCCTCTACTTTGCATCGTCTGTTGCCCGGTTTTTCTAATGCCATCCTTCCGGCCTTGATTTGTGGATTACGATTGATGATAATAAAAATTCGTTCTGCACTTCCGCAGACGAAGCCATGGTTGAAACACTGGACCAGATTTTTGTCACTCTGAAGCACCAGACGCTGGGATTTGTTCCCGAGGCCTGGCAGCCGCTGGTGTCCGCCCTGATTTCCATCGCGTTCATCCCGCTGGTCTTCGCCACCCTGTTCGCTTTCATCACCATTTTTGAGCGCAAGGGGCTCGGCCGCATCCAGAACCGTTACGGCCCCAACCGCGTCGGCGTCCCGTTCACCAACATCCGCCTGTGCGGCTTCGGCCAGTTCATCCCGGACGGCATCAAGTCGCTCACCAAGGAGGACATCGTGCCGCGGGCGGCGGACAAGGTGGTGCATTTCCTGGCGCCGGTCGTCATGCTCATCCCGGTGCTGCTGGCTTACGCGGTGCTGCCCCTCGGGCGCAATATGACCGCCGCCGATTACGATGCCGGCGTGCTGTTTTTCTTTGCCGTGGGCGGGGCGGTGGAGCTGTCCGTGTTCATGGCCGGGTGGTCGAGCCGCAACAAATACTCGCTGCTGGGCGCCATGCGCGCCATCGCCCAGATGATCAGCTACGAAATCCCCCTCATCCTGTCCGCCGTCACGGTCATCATGATTGTCGGATCGCTTAAGACGGTGGACATCGTCGCCGCGCAAAATCATTACACCTGCGGCATCGCGCACTGGCATGTGTTCACGCCGTGGGGTTTCGCCGGGTTCATCCTGTTCACCATCGCCTCGCTGGCGGAATCCAATCGCACGCCGTTCGACCTGCCGGAGGCGGAATCGGAAATCATCGCCGGCTATTTCACGGAATATTCCGGATTCAAGTTCGCGCTTTTTTTCCTCGGCGAATATCTCGGCATGTTCGCCATCTGCGGTCTGGGGATCACGCTGTTTCTGGGTGGCTGGACGTCGCCGGTTTCGTTTCTCACGTGGGTGCCTTCCTATCTGTGGTTCTTCGCCAAGTTGCTGGCGATGGTTTTCACGTTCATCTGGATTCGCGGGACGCTGCCGCGGCTGAGGATGGACCAGTTGATGAATTTG
>DATJOW010000129.1:0-4556 GCA_035506715.1 Candidatus Acidiferrum sp.
CCCGCCTCCAGCCGGTCGTTGAAACCTTCCACGCCTAGAACATGCCGGCCCGGCGATAACAGCCAGGTCACGTCGTATTCCGTGATGCTCCGCCAGTCGCTGCCCCGCCCGATCTCCCGGCCGTCGAGAAAGAGCCGATAACCGTTGTCCACGGTAATGCGGAGAATGGCGCGCGTGACCGAGCCGCCTGGCGGGATGACGAATGATTTCCAGAGGCGGCACGTCTGTTTGTCCGTGGCCTTGGCGTCCCAGATCCACAGCCCGAGATGGTTGGTCGCCTCGGAAAGCGGGTCGGCGACCGCCTCCGCTGAAACCCCTTTGGCCGCCCAGCCGGTGGCGGAACAGAGAGGCAAAAGCCCCACCATGACCGTCAGCCACAGCCCGCCACGGCGGAGGAAACGAAGAAAATGCGATCTGGCCTGGAATTGCTGCATTTGGCTGTTACTGCACTACAGGACAACAAAATCATGCTGCAATTGTCCTTGCCTGACAAGATGAATTGGCAGTCCAAAAGCCCCCTCGCCCGGCCGGCAATGACTTCATTTCGTCCCCCGGCTCGCTGACTGGTGCATCTGCCGGGTACAGATTGAGGTTTCATCGCCTCCGGGTTATCGGGCGCAAAAAACAGCCGCCGGAGACATTCCGGCGGCTGAAACCCTGCAACCCGGGATGCCAACTCGGCATCAACTACTTCCGACGGCGCACCCAGCCCACCAGACCCAAGATACCGCCCAAGCCGCACAGTGCCAGCGAGGTCGGCTCGGGGATGACTTCCAGGCGGAGGTTGTCAAAGTAACCGTAACTCGTGTTTGCCCGTACGTCGGAATAGAAGCCCAAAGCATTGCCGACGGCCGAGTCGATGCCGGTCATCGCCACCAACACCGTATCAACGCCGGATTCGGTGTAGCCCACGGTAAATGCGGTGGCGGAAGGACGGCTGATCCAAAGCCCGGTCACGGCGAGCAATCCTCCAACCGGAGAAATACCCGAACTGCTGTACAACTGGACATTTGACGGGTTGCTGGCCCGGTAACCAATGGTGCCGAACTGTCCCTTGACATACAGGTCCAGCAAATCATAACGCACGTCAGCAGTGCCGCTGGTCCAAACGGCCGCAGTGGGAGTCGCGGTGGCCATGAGCGCAAGGCCGAAGTCTGAATAAACACTGTTGGTGTAGGGCATCACCAAGTCAACGCGCAGCACCTGTCCCGGACTCAGGCTCCAGCCATCGTTGCGCAGGAACACCTGCTGTTGCGCGCCGGCGGTCCAAGCGGCCTGGCTCACTTGAAAGGTGTCGGCTGGCGAGGAAGCGATTCCAAACACGGCAGCCGGGTTGGCACTCTGCGCCAGCACGATGGTCTGATTATAGTTGGCGAGGCTGGCGGCGCTGCTGAAATCATCAATGAGTTGCGCCTGGGCGATCAGGCCGAGAGAACATGCCGCGAGAATGACACCGATTTTCTTGAGGTTGCTTTTCATAGAGTTGTTTCAGATTTGGTTTTCCAAAGCTTCTGTTTCACCAACTCTATCATGCCGGCCGGCGTCTTCCTATCCCCCAAATACGGGATGCTATAAGGGCTCCCGTCTTTCCGGGCTTCCGTGTATAACTTGTTGCCTGGCACATGCATCATCGTCAAACAGAAGGCCTTCCCGCCGAGGGTAAATCAGGTCTGGGGTTCCTGCTGGGATTATGGCTGGCGGCCTTTGCCGGGTTGTCCCCCGTCGTGGCGGTTCCTGCAGCAGCCACACCTACTGCTTTGGAAATGGGGTGGACCAATCCGCCCGCCGAGGCCCGCCTGCGCGCCTACTGGTGGTGGCTCAACGGCAACGTCACCCGCGAATCCATCACCCGCGACCTCGAACAGATGAAGGCCAAAGGCTTTGGCGGAGCCGTCATCATGGATGCCAATGGCGCCAGCCAGGGCGGTCACGACCCCGTGCCTCATGGGCCGACGTTTTTCAGCCCGGAATGGCGCGCGCTGTACCAGCATGCCCTGCGCGAAGCCCACCGGCTCGGACTGGAAATGAGCCTCAACATCCAGAGCGGTTGGAACCTCGGCGGGCCCCTCGTCAAACCGGAGGATACCGTCAAAAAGTTGACCTGGTCGGAAACCAGCGCCCGGGGTGGAACCCGCCTCGAGTTGAAGCTGCCCGCGCCGCCGGCGAACGACGATTTTTACCGCGACCTTTGTGTGCTGGCCTGGCGCGTTCCTGCCAACACTTCCGCCAATCGGACCCCGCTCGAAAATCTCGAGGTGAAAGCCCTGATCAAAGGGCCTTCCTTCAATGGCAAACACGGCTGGTTCCTGGCCAATTCCGCGCCCGACACCGCTCCATGGCTGCTGGAGGAGCTGCCCGGACAACCGGGCGAAGAGGAAACCCATGTTGCGGACATCACGAATCTGACCAGCCGGCTTGATGCCGCCGGTGTCCTCCGCTGGGACGCCCCGCCGGGTCAATGGCAGATCGCGCGGTTTGGTTTCACCCTGGGCGATTCGCGGCGCGTCTCCACTTCCAGCGAAGGCTGGCGGGGTTACGCGCTCGACGTGCTGGACCGCGGCGCTTTCGAACGCTACTGGAATGCCGTGGTCGAGCCGCTCATCGCGGATGCCGGCCTGCTCGCCGGAAAGACGCTGAAATATCTCCACACCGACAGTTGGGAGGTGGACGTGTTCAACTGGACGCCGACGCTGCCGGAAGAATTTTCGCGCCGGCGCGGCTATGATTTGATCCCCTGGCTGCCGGTGGTGGCCGGACACATCGTCAACAGCCGCGAGGAAAGCGATCGCTTTTTAAACGACTTCCGCCGCACGCTCGGCGACCTGGCCGCCGACAATCATTATCGCACGTTCGCCGCCCTGGCCGCGCGGCATGGCCTGGGCATTCATCCCGAATCCGGCGGACCCCATTTCACCCCGATTGACGCGCAGCAATGCCTCGGGATTGACACCGTGCCCATGGCGGAGTTCTGGGCCAATTCCGCCACGCATCGCAGCCTTGACGAAACGCGGTTCTTCGTGAAACAACCGGCCAGCGCCGCCCATACCATGGGCCGGACGTTCGTCTTCGCCGAAGGCTTCACCACCGTCGGCCCGCACTGGCAGGAAACGCTTTGGGATAATTTGAAGCCGTCCTTCGACAAGGCCCTGTGCGAGGGCTTGAACGTGCTCGTCTGGCACGCGTTCGTCTGCTCCCCGGATTCGACTGGCATCCCCGGCCAGCAATACTTCGCCGGCACCCATTTGAATCCCAAGGTGACCTGGTGGGACAAATCCGCGTCCTTTTTCGATTACCTCAATCGCTGCCAGTGGCTGCTCCAGCAGGGACAGTTCGTGGCCGATGCGCTCTATTATTATGGCGACCACGTGCCGAATTTCGCCAGGCTTAAAAAGTCCGACCCGGCGCACGTGCTGCCCGGGTTCGATTACGACGTCATCTCCGCCGAGGCATTGCTCGGGCGCGCGAGCGTGAAAGACGGGCGCGTCGTTTTGCCCGACGGCATGAGCTACCGCCTGCTGGTGTTGCCCGACTGGACCTGCATCTCGCTGCCGGTGCTGCGGAAGGTGAAGGAACTGGTCGCCAATGGCGCCACCGTCATCGGGCCGAAACCGGCCAGGATGGAAGGGCTCACCGATTATCCCCGGGCCGACGCCGAGGTGCAGAAACTGGCGGCGGAACTCTGGGGCGACGGCGCCAGCCAAAGCGCCGGCGAACATCGATACGGCCAGGGGCAAGTCGTCTGGGGTAAAACCGCCCGCGCCGTGTTGCTCGCCGACGGTGTCCAGCCGGATTGCGAGTTTCTCTCAACCCTCGACCCTCAACTCTCAACCAGCCTGGACTACATCCACCGCGCCGCCGACGGCGCGGATATCTATTTTGTCGCCAATCGCTCCAATGTGGCCATCACCGCCACTGCCGCGTTTCGCGTAAAGGGAAAAGTGCCGGAATTGTGGAATGCGGTCACCGGCGATCATCAATTCGCCGCGGCTTATGAAGAAAGAGACGGACGCACCTTCGTGCCGCTGGATTTCACGCCGTGCGGCTCATGGTTCGTGATTTTCCGCGAACCGGCATCCGCCCATCCGGCGACCGCCAGGAACAATGCTGTGCCTGTAGCTCCGGTCCAGAAAATTTCCGGACCCTGGACGGTCCGTTTCGATCCGAAATGGGGCGGTCCGGCATCGGTGCAATTTGAGCAACTGGTCAGTTGGACCGACCGCCCCGAACCGGGTGTCAAATACTATTCCGGCACCGCCACCTACGAAAAAACATTCGAGTTGCCAAATGCTGAACCCCGAACGGTGAACTCTGAACTCTGGCTGGATTTGGGCAACGTGCGCGAGCTGGCCGAGGTAACGGTGAATGGCCAATCCTGCGGCATCACCTGGGCGCCGCCATTCCGGGTGGACATCACCCGCGCGGTGAGACCCGGCGCAAACCAGTTGGAAATCGAAGTCGTGAACTTCTGGCCCAACCGCCTGATCGGCGACCAGTTCCTGCCGGAAGAACAACGTTTGACCCGAACGAATATCAAGAAATTCAACCGGGATTCCCCG
>DATJOW010000130.1:0-35238 GCA_035506715.1 Candidatus Acidiferrum sp.
CCGATTTACGTGTCACATGATGCCGGAGTCACTTGGACTCCCACTGCCGCACCAACGAATTACTGGATTGGAGTGGCCTCGTCGGCGGATGGAAATATCCTGATGGCTTCTGGTCTTCCGGGCGTTTGCATTTCCACCAACGGCGGCCTTACCTGGAACTTCGGCAGCCCACCTCCCTACATGTCGGGTTGCGCGTGCTCAGCCGACGGGAGGAAAATGGTGGTCGGGGACGCCGGCATGCAAATTTGGACCTCCACGAACACGGGAGTCACTTGGACGGCGCACAACCTTCTCCAGCCCTTCACCATTATTGCGGTGTCTGCCGATGGTGACACGCTGGCTGCCGTTTGCGATGCATTGCCATTACCGGTTTCGCTTTCCAGCGATTTCGGCATGACCTGGTCAACCAACAGCAATCCGGCCCTTTACGGTAGAAGCGTGGCCGCCTCCGCCGATGGCTGCCGGCTCTTTGTCGTTGGGGGAGGCCAGGTTTATTCGCTGGCGACCACACCGCAACCCGTCCTCAAGTCAGCCGTTTCCGGAAACCAACTGCGGTTTTCCTGGACAGTCCCTTCGATGCCTTTTGTGCTGCAGCAGAACTCGGATCTTACCACGACAAACTGGGTTCCGGTAACCGACCGGCCGGTGTTCAATCCTTCCCGTTTGGAGTACGAGACCACCGTCACTCCGGTGCCGGGCGCGCGGTTCTATCGCCTCGCGCAATAACAACTGCAACCTCAGGATTTCCGCCCCTCCAGCACGTCGGTGTAATCGGGGATGGTCACCAGATCGGCGCGCTGGGCGTGCCCGCTTTCCTGTTTCCAGGCGGCGAGCCGGCCGCTGGCCTCGTCGTTCCAGCCGCGTTTGCGCATGAACTCGTTCCAGACCAGGAGATCCGCCTCGTCGAGCCGCCGGCCCGTGGCAAAGCACCATGCCAGGATTTCCTCGTCCGAGCCGCCGGCCAGCACGCGCTGTTTGAGCGCTTCGTAGGACACACGCAAATAGCGGCAGCACAACCCGTCGGCCTTGTTGGTGAGGCCGAGGTTGGCATGGCAATCCTCGCGCAGCTCGCCCTTCGCAAACAGCCGGATTTTGTCCAGCATCCGAGGAAAATACATCATCCCACCGACCTGGTCGTGGAAACTCCTGGGCGCCTTGTCGTTCATGGGGAAAATTGTGCCCGCCTGCCCGACGCTGTCAACCGTTCGATGCGAACAGATGGCGAGCCGCAAGCGTATCAAAGCGGCATGTAACTTGCGGCTTCCGCCGGCTGCAATTTCCGTTGAAGTAACATTTTCATGCCGATCGCCGTCTGGAAAGGCATGAAAGGATTTTGGGCCATGACCATGCGGATTTCGTTGTTTTTGCTGTCGTTGGCTTCGGTGAGCGCCTGCGCGGGAAATTACGATCCACTGCCGGTGGATCCGGCGTTTCACCCGGTTCACCTGGACCTGGCGGTTCACGATGCAGCGAGAAATCGCGACATCCCTATCCGCGTTTATCTGCCCGCCAACCGCACGCCGGAACCGGTGGTTTTGTTCAGTCACGGCTTGGGCGGCTCGCGCGCTGGCAGCGTGTTTCTGGGTGAGCACTGGGCGGCGCGCGGTTACGTGGCCGTGTTCCTTCAGCATCCGGGCAGCGATGATTCAGTCTGGAAAAATGAGCCGCCGGGCCAGCGGATGTCGGCCATGAACCAGGCGGCATCGACGGACAATTTCCTGTTGCGAGTCAAGGACGTCTCCGTTGTGCTGGACCAGCTTGCCGTCTGGAACACCAACCGCTCCAGCCCGCTGGCCGGCCGCCTGGATTTGAACAAAATCGGCATGTCCGGTCATTCCTTTGGCGCAGTGACGACCGAGGCGGTGAGCGGCGAAACCCTGCCGCTCGGCGGACAAAGCTACACCGACCCGCGCATCCGGGCGGCCATCGCATTCAGCCCCAGCTCGCCGCGTGGAGGAAACGCTGCCCAGGCATTTGGCGCGGTAAGAATCCCCTGGCTGTTGATGACCGGTACGAGAGATGTGGCGCCCATCGGACATCAGGACCTGGCCTCGCGATTGGCGGTGTATCCGGCGTTGCACGGCGCGCCGAAGTACGAAGTGGTGCTGAACAATGCGGAACACTCGGTCTTCACCGACCGCGCGTTGCCGGGCGACCGTGAACCGCGCAATCCAAATCATCATCGCGTGATCCTGGCGCTGTCCACGGCGTTCTGGGATGCGTACCTGCGCGGTGACGCCGGCGCGCTGGCGTGGCTGAACGGGGCCGGCCCGCGTTCGGTCATGGAACCGGCCGACCAGTGGCAGTGTTCCGCCCGTTGAGGACCGACGCCGGCGGCGTCAAGCGGCACCCTTGTCGGCCGGCAGTTTCTCACGAACACGCTTGCGCCTTTGCCGTTTCTCTGGCAGAAGTTCAACAACACAAGGAGACAGGCAATCCATGAGCGCGATACGAATACTGGTCGGCACGAAGAAGGGCGCATTCATCCTCACGGCGGACGGCCGGCGCAAAAACTGGAAGGTCAGCGGCCCGCATTTTGCCGGCTGGGAAATTTATCACGTCAAAGGCTCGCCCGCGGACCCGAACCGCATATTCGCGTCGCAGACGAGCGGCTGGTTCGGGCAGATCATCCAGCGCTCGGACGATGGCGGGAAAACCTGGAACACGCCCGGCAGCAGCCCGGAGGAACTGAAAGGCGCGGGAGGTTTTCCGAAGGGCGAAAGCAACAAGTTCGTGTACGAGGGCGGGGCCGGCACGCACAAGTGGTATGACGGCACCCAGCATCCGTGGGAATTCAAACGCGTGTGGCACATCGAACCATCCCTCACCGATCCGGACACGGCTTATGCCGGCGTGGAGGACGCGGCCATTTTCAAGACCACCGACGGAGGCAAAACCTGGAAGGAGCTGCCGGGCTTGCGCAAAGTCAAAGGCGACCTCTGGCAGCCCGGCGCCGGCGGCATGGCCGTGCACACGATTCTGCTGGACCCGAAAAATGAAAAACGGATTTTCGTCGCCATTTCCGCCGGCGGCTGTTTTCGCACGGATGACGCCGGAAAAACCTGGAAGCCCATCACGCGCGGGTTGAAATCGCTTTACGAATTGCCCGACCCGGACGCCGAGGTCGGCCATTGCGTGCATCGCATCGCCCTGCATCCGTCCCGGCCGGACGTGCTGTTCATGCAAAAGCACTGGGACGTGCTGCGTACCGACAATGCCGGTGAACAGTGGACTGAAGTCAGCGGCAATCTGCCGTCGGATTTCGGCTTCCCGATCGATGTGCATGCGCATGAGCCGGAGACGATTTTTGTCGTGCCCATCAAGAGCGACTCTGAACATTACCCGCCGGACGGCAAGCTGCGCGTCTATCGCAGCAAGACCGGCGGCAACGAATGGGAGCCGCTCACGAAGGGCCTGCCGCAGAAAGACTGCTACGTGAACGTCCTCCGCGACGCGATGGCGGTGGACCAGCTCGACCCAGGCGGCGTGTATTTCGGCACCACCGGCGGCCAGGTTTATGCGTCGGCCGCCGGCGGCAATTCCTGGAATGCCGTGGTCCGCGACCTGCCGACGGTTTATTCCGTCGAGGTGCAAACGTTGCCATGATTCGCGTGATGCTGCCGTTTCATCTGCGCAATCTCGCGCGCGTGGAAGGCGAAGTGCAGCTCGAAATAGCTGCTCCCGCCACCGTGCCGGCCGTGCTTGATGCCTTGGAACGAAAATTCCCGGTGCTGCGCGGGACAATCCGTGACCATGGCACGTTGAAGCGCCGGCCATTCATCCGGTTCTTCGCCTGCAAGGAGGATTGGTCGCTCGAGCCGCCGGACACCCCTTTGCCGGAAGCCGTCATCGATGGCACCGAACCCTTTCTGATTATCGGGGCAATCGCCGGCGGCTGAACGCATGCGCGTTTAACCGGGGAGGCCCGAAACCGGGCCCTAGAGCATCGGGTTGGGGTTTGAAATCCGGGACGCTTTGCGTTAGGATGACGCCCCGTGGCAAACACAAGCCAGTCGCCAAAACATATTGTCATCGTTGGCGCCGGACCCGGCGGCCTCACGGCGGCCATGTTGCTGGCCTATCGCGGCTTCAAGGTCACCGTCCTTGAAAAGGGGCCGTGCGTGGGCGGACGCAACGCGGCCATCGTGCGCAACGGTTACAAGTTCGACACCGGCCCGACGTTCCTGATGATGAAATTCATCCTCGACGAGGTGTTCGAGGAAGCCGGCCGGCACATTGACGACTACCTCAAGTGCGTGAAGCTCGAACCGATGTACCGCCTGCAATTCGAAGACGTGCGCTTGGAGCCGACGACGGTCCGCGAGGCGATGCTGCAGCAGCTCGACGCGCATTTCCCCGGCAACCGCGCCGGTTACGACAAGTTCATGGCGGTCGAAAAGGTGCGGTTCCAGCGGATGTATCCCTGCCTGCAAAAGGATTACGCGTCGCTGGGGCAATATCTCTCGCGGGACATGCTGCGCGCGCTCCCCAAGCTTTCGATCGGCCGCTCGCTCATCAACGTGCTCGGCGATTATTTTCGCGAGGAGAAGCTGAAACTGTCGTTCACGTTTCAATCCAAATACCTTGGCATGTCGGCCTGGGATTGTCCCGGCGCGTTTGCCATTCTGCCCTACGTCGAGCACGCCTTTGGCGTCTATCACGTCATGGGCGGCCTGAGCGAAATTTCCGAGGCCATGGCGAAGGTGTGCCGCGAGCTGGGTGTAAACCTGCGCTTGAACGCGCCCGTCAAACAGCTCGCGCTGGATAACCGCCGGGTGCGCGGCGTGGAACTGGAAAACGGCGAAAGAGTCATCGCCGATGAAACGGTCATTAATGCCGACTTCGGCTACGCCATGAAACACCTGGTGCCGCCGGGTGTCCTGCGAAAATACAGCCCCGCGAACGTGGATCGGCGCGAGTATTCCTGCTCGACGTTCATGCTCTATCTTGGGCTGGACAAGGTCTATGACCTGCCGCACCACACGATTTTCTTCGCCGGTGATTACCAGCGGAACATCCGTGACATTTTCCAGAACAAGGTCTTGTCCGACGACCTCTCTTTTTACATCCGCAATGCAAGCGTGACGGATCCCGCGCTCGCGCCGCCGGGGCACTCCGCGGTTTATGTTCTCGTGCCGGTGCCAAACCGCACGGCGGCAATTGACTGGGCGAAGGAAAAGCAAAGTTTCCGCGCTCGCGTTATCAACGCCATGGAGAAGCGCGCAGGCATGACGGATTTGCCGAAACACATCCGCGAGGAAATTGTGTTCACGCCCCAGACGTGGCAGGACATGAACATCCAGTTTGGCGCCACGTTCAACCTCGCGCATTCGCTCGGCCAGATGCTGTATTTCCGGCCGCGCAATAAGTTCGAGGAGCTGGACAATTGCTATCTGGTCGGCGGCGGCACGCATCCGGGCAGCGGCCTGCCGACGATTTACGAGTCCGGCCGCATTGCGGCAAACCTCATCGCGCGGCGTTACGGCGTGGAGTTCGTCTCCAAAAACACTCAAGTCTAGGGCATTTTTATAAATACTGTGGCCGCAAAAATGCACAAGAAGCACAAAAAACAACGCATCTTGCGCTTTTTGCGCTTTTTTGCGGCTATGACTTTCATGAAAACCCTTTAGCGGCCATGAACTGGATTCAATTCGGGCGGCTCATCCACTCGATTTACGGTCGCGGTGGCAAGCTGCCCGACCTCGACTGGATTCAAAGCCTGGGCCTGCTGGCCGTCAAGCTCGGCCAGGTGCATGCGCTGCGGATCGATTTTCTGGAGCGGGAAAAATGCGAGCACCTCGCCCGGCTTTACCGCCGCAACACTGCGCTGGCGCCCGAGGATTTTCTGGGCCTGCTGCGCGCGTCAGCCGTTCCGGGGTTCCGCGACCATTTTGCCGAAATCGAGCCGGCGGCGCTCGCCTCCGCTTCCATCGGCCAGGTGCATCGCGCGCGGCTCAAGACCGGCGAGACCGTCGTCATCAAGGCCATCAAACGCAAGGTGCGCAACGAATTCGTCGCCGACGTCGCCAGCCTGAAGCGGTTGTTCCGGCTGGCGACGTTTCTTTATCCCAAACTCCGGCAGGTCGGCGACCCGGTCGGCATTCTCGGCGACATCGAGGAATACACGCTCAGCGAACTGGACCTGCGCCACGAGGTCGCCGGGCAGCGGGCGCTCCGCGCGATTTACGAGCAGCACCGGGACACGTTCGATCTCTCTCGCCTCGCTTTCGCGCGCGTGCACGAGCCGCTCTGCAACGAAAACGTGATGGTGTCCGAGTTCATTCCCGGCCGCAGTTTTGATGAATTGCTCGAAGCCGGCGCGCTGGATTACGCCACGCTGCTGGAGCTGTTTCACATTCACGGCTTCTGCATGTTCTGCGTCGGCACCTTTCACGGCGACATGCATCCGGGCAACGTGCTGCTCACGGACGGCAAGCTTTGCTTCATTGACACCGGCTACATCGGGCACGTCGGCCCGAAAATCCGGCGCGGCCTCTTCGAGTTCTTCGCTGCGCTGTCGGAGTACGATTATCCGAATTGCGCCGCCGCCCTGAACCGGATGTCCGAGCGCGAGCTGGCGGGCCCGGCCTATGACGCGTTCCGGGCAAAATTCCTGGAATTGTACGCCGACTTCAAGGACCGCACGGTGGCGGAGGTGAGCCTGACGCGGAAGATGATGCAGACCATCAAGCTGGGCGTGCATTCGGGCATGACGTTCGAGAAAGGCATCTTTGCCATCATCCGCAGCCTGATGTATCTGGATGGCATGGTGCTGCGATGCAAGCCGGACGCCGTGCTCCTGCGCGACATGCGCCGCTTCATCGGCGAGTTTGAAAAATTGGTACAATGAAGGTGGAAACCGCTGATCTACGCTGATGAACGCTGATTTTGTGGGGGCCCGTCCTCCGCAGTAGCGCTCCGCTACGGAGGATGGAAGGCTAACGAAGGCGTGGACACGAATTTCACGAATTAGCGCTAATTGGCGCAATTCGCGTCAAAGCTGTTTGCATTTTCGTTCCCTTGGTTGCCTTCTTTGAAAATTAGCGTCGGTTAGTGTGGATTAGCGGTTTACGTGTGCGTCTTGGCGCCTTGGCGGTTAAAACACGGCTCGTCAGTAGCCTCGCCCCACCTGATGGACACCGGAGTTTGAAAAGCGGGGATTTAACAGAAGCTAACAAAGGTAACGAAGTTATTTCCTGTCTTTGTTATCTTCGTTTCCTTCTGTGGAAAATAAAATCTGTGTCCATCTGTGTCCATCCGTGGTCAAACCTCCGCGTTCTCGGCGTCTTGGCGGTGAATCCGTTCGCGCGACCACGGGGTGGGCCGCTGGCCGGACTGCGCCGCGCTGCCCGGGACAGGCGACAGTTCATTGCGGAATCTGCGACACGGGCTTGGCGCCCGCGGTCCAATCAGCGCGCCGCGCTTGTGGAGAGTTGTCGGAGTCGCGCCCGGAAGCTTTCCACGACTTCCGCCAGCCAGGCATTGGGAAAACGCTTGCGTACCGTGAGCGCAAAGAATCGTTCCGCAAGCCCCGGCACCCGCTGCATGAATTGGATCTCCCGCGAATGCAGTTCGCGTTCGATGACGATTTTGGACACCAGCGCCAGCCCGGCGCCGCTCAATGCCAGCAGGCGCAGCAGGGCCATGTCATCCACTTCGGCGCGAACCAACGGCTCAATGCCGGCCTTGTCCAGGATCAAATCGAAGTCCGCCCGCACGTCGCTCTCGCGGCTGGGCAGGAACAGCGGAACATCCTTCAAAAAATTCGGGAATTTCCCCGGCGACAACTTCAGTGTTTTTCCACCAATTAAAAACACCGGCATCTCGCCGAGCAGATGATTGAAGACGTCTTGCTCCTGATCGGCGCGCAGGGGAATGTTGGACAGCACCAAATCCACCTTGTGCTCATGCAACTGGCGCGTCAATTCATCCAGCGCGCCCACCACGACCACCACTTTCGTCCGCAAGTCCGTGAGAATCGGCTGGATGAAATCAAACTGCAAATTTTTTGAAAGCGGCCCGACCGCGCCAATGCGCAAGACGCGCTGCCGGGTCCCGCCCGACTGGCGGAAGCGGGTGATGAGTTCGTGGCCCGTGGTGAAGATCGTTTCCGCGTGCTCCAGCGCGATGCGCCCGGCGTCGGTCAGCTGCAGTTGTCTGCCGCGGCGGTCGAAGAGCGGCTGGCCCAGCCACGACTCCAGCTCCGCCAACTGCTCGCTCAAGGTGGACTGGGAGATTTTCAGCTTCTCCGCCGCGCGCGTCACGCTGCGGTGCTTCGCAATCATCCAGAAATGCCGGAGGTGGTGGTAGTTCAGCCACTGCGGATTCTCGAACGCCGAATTCATGCCATCGGAATATCCGATAATATCAATTGGAACAATCTATTTCTACGAATTATGGAGAGCCGCTAGGCTGGGGTTGTCATACCAAACAATGATGATGACCGAATCGCAACCCAGTTTCACCGCGGTCCTCGCCGCCGCCGGGCCGCTGGCCCTGTTGGTCTTTGGACTGCTGCCCGCCGGCGTGCTGAATCGACACGGGTTGCGCGCCGCCCGGCTTGGCGCTAGGGTCGCGCTCGCCGCCTTGGTTTGCGCGCTGCTGGCGGATGCCGGCCTCGCGTGTGTCGGCAAGGTGAATTTTAAATTTTCGGTGGCCGGCCCGTTCCAGTTGGGCGTCTATTTCGACAATCTCTCGGCCATCGGGCTGACGCTGGTTGCGTTCCTGCTCGCCGTTGTCTCGCGCTATTCCGTGAACTACCTCGCGGGCGATCCCGCCCAGGGCCGCTTCACCAAATGGCTGTCACTGACCGGCGGCTCGGTGCTGGCGATCGTGATTTCCGGGAACCTCGTCCAGTTCGCGCTGGCGTGGTCCGCCACCAGCCTGTGCCTCCAGCAACTGCTCGTGTTTTATCCCGAGCGCCCCGGCGCCCTTCTGGCCGCGCGGAAAAAATTCCTCATCAGCCGTCTGGGGGATGCCTGCCTGCTGGCGGTCGTCGCGCTGGTGTTTGAGAAATTCCACACCTGGGATTTCGCCGGAATGTTCGCCGTTGCCCGGCAGCTCCACGAAACCGGCATGACCACCGACCGCTGGGAAATCAATGCCATTTGCATCCTGCTGGTCGTCGGGGCGATGCTGAAG
Organism: Candidatus Acidiferrum sp.; assembly: GCA_035506715.1. Taxonomy (GTDB): domain Bacteria; phylum Verrucomicrobiota; class Verrucomicrobiia; order Limisphaerales; family UBA11358; genus UBA11358. Next base: position 9,142 of record DATJOW010000130.1, read on the forward strand.
TCCGCGCAGTTCCCGTTCCACAGCTGGCTGCCGGATACGATGGAGACGCCGACGCCCGTTTCGGCGCTGATGCACGCGGGCATCATCAATGCGGGTGGCTTTCTCATCATCCGGCTCAATCCGCTGGTCACGCTTTCGCCCGCGGCGCTGTCGGTGCTGGCCTTGTTCGGCGCGTTCACCGCGCTTTTCGCCTCGCTGGTCATGCTCACGCATGCCAGCGTGAAGCGCTCGCTGGCCTTCTCGACCGTGGCGCAGATGGGTTTCATGATGCTCGAATGCGGCTTGGGCGCGTTCAGCCTCGCGGTGCTGCATCTCGTCGCGCATTCGCTTTACAAAGCCCATGCCTTCCTGTCGTCCGGCAGCATCGTCAGGCTGGCGAAATCCGCCTGGGTGCCGGCGGCACAGCCCAACGCGCATCCGCTCACGCTCATTGCGTCCTTTGCTGTCGCCGGCGTGCTCACCTTGGGCAGCGCGTGGATTTTCGGAGTCGACTGGCGGCACGAACCCGGCCAGATCGTGCCGGGCTGCGCGTTCGCGATGGCGCTGGCCTACGCGCTGTGGAATCTCTGGAATCGGTCGGTGGCGTTGCCGCGGGTTGGGTTTGGCGCGATTTTCGGCGGCGGCATTGTCATCACCTATTTTTCGCTGCACCAGGCCTTTGCCAGCCTGCTCGGCAGCAACGATTGGGTAAATTCGCAGCTCGACTCGCTGCTTGGCCTGCTGCCGCTGGCGACGCTGCTGGCGCTGTTTCTTGTTGTGCTCGTGCTCCAGACCGAATTGCCGCAATGGGCAAACCGCCCGTCTTTCCAGGCGCTCTATGTCCACGCGCGAAACGGATTTTATTTCAACACGCTCGCCAACCGCACCGTCGCCGCGCTCTGGCCGGTGAGCCATAAGCCGCCCAGGCATTAGATTTATGAACGCCATCCTCGAACCCGAAATCCGGGAACTAGACCGGCCGTTGACCGAAATCGTCAACGCCGCCTGCAAGCGCATTCCGCCGCTGTGGTCATTGAAGAATTTTGTCGCCGTGAATCCGTTCGTCGGTCTGACCGACCGGCATTTCCTCGAGGCAGCGCGGCTGATGCAGCAGGTCGGCCACGGCGAAATGCTGATGCCCGCCGGTTTTTACCGCGACCAAATCGCATCGGGACGAATCACGGATAACGATTTTCAAGTCGCCCTCGCCGTTTCCGAAAAAACTTTGCCGGCGGGATTGGCTGATAAAGTCAATTTTCCCAGTTTGGCCGCGCTCCAAAAGTCACTAGCAAAGGCGGCGGCGGAAAAGGTCAGACCGCGCGTTCTGACGTTCGCCGACTTTGTGGATGCGCGCAATCAAACCGGCTGGGCCGCGTGCGTCGTCGAGGAAATTTCCAAGTGGTGCTCGGCGTATTTCGACCAGGGCCAGTCGTCCTGGCGGATGCCCTGGCGGCAGCTTGGTTTGTTCGCCGCGTGGAAGGCGGCGGCCCGGCTCGACGCCAACCCCGAGTTGATGGGCTTGGAAAAATTCCGCGCGTTTGCCGACGCGTTGCCGGACGACCATTGGGAATGGATTGATCGTGCGCTTGGCCAGCTTGGCGTGCCGGACGATTTGCTGCCGGATTTTTTCCACCGGCAGTTGATGAGCCTGCCCGGCTGGAGCGGGTATGTGCAATACCTCGTCCGCGAAAAGAGCCTGGCCGGCCAGGCCGACGACTCGCTCGCGCAATTGCTCGCCATCCGGCTGGCCTATGATTTGGCGCTGCTAAGACAGTTCGGCAGCGACCCAGCAGTTTTCGGCGAATGGCAAAAACAACTCGCCGGCGCGGAAAATTCCGGTGAAGAATTTTCGTCCGGCCTGCTCGCGCGTTTCGTCGCGCAGGAAGCGCTGGAATGCGCCTACCAAAACCAGTTGATTGCGAAGTTGAAAAATCATGCGCCGAAGCCCGCCGCGGCCGGTCAAAAATCATTGCAGGCGATTTTCTGCATTGATGTTCGCTCGGAAGTGTTCCGCCGCGCGCTCGAAGCCCAGTCCGACCAAATTGAAACCATTGGATTCGCCGGATTTTGCGGCATGCCCATTGAGTATCTGAAATTCGGCCAGGCCAGCGGCGGCGCGCAATGCCCCGTGCTGCTCACGCCAAAGTTCAAGGTGCGCGAGGCGCTGCGCCAAGCGGACGGCGAAGCGCCGCTTCTGCGCCGGATGAATTTCCGTCAGACCGTCAACGGCGCGTGGAACGCGTTCAAGACCTCGGCTATTTCATGCTTTTCGTTTGTCGAGACCGCGGGACTGTGGTTCGGCGTGAAGCTGGCGAGGGATTCGCTCGCCCTCGCGCCGGCGGAACCTGCTTACGCGGGCGGTGGCCGGCGGCGGTTCTGCCCGAAAATCGAACGCGAGCTTTACTGCCCGGAGCAACCCGGGCACTACGGGGAAACCGGCATCGCGCTCGCCGACCAAATCTCGTTGGCCGCGGGCGCGCTGAAAAACATGGGGTTGGTTTCCAATTTCGCGCAAGTGGTTTTGATCTGCGGCCACGGCAGCGCCACGGCCAACAATCCCTACGGCGCGGCGCTCGATTGCGGCGCTTGCGGCGGCCACACCGGCGATGCCAACGCGCGGGTGGCGGCGGCCATCTTGAATCAGCCCGTCGTGCGTGAAGGTTTGGCGCAACAGCGCATTGAAATTCCGAACGAAACCATTTTCATCGCCGGCCTGCACAACACGACCACGGACGAAATTTTGATCTACGAAGACCAAGCTCTTTCCGCGGGCCAGGCGCTGGAACTGAAAAAAATCAAAGGCTGGCTGTCGGCCGCCTCAAAGCGAGCACGGCGCGAGCGGGCGACCTCGCTCGGTCTGGCCGAAGGGACCGACGCGGAGCTGGACGAAAAAATTTTCGCGCGCAGCCGGGACTGGTCGCAAGTGCGGCCGGAGTGGGGTTTGGCCGGCAACGCCGCGTTCATCGCCGCGCCGCGCGAGCGCACCAAAGGCTTGAACCTCGGCGGCAGGATTTTTCTGCACAATTACCACGCGGACCTCGACGCCGACAAATCCACGCTCGAGCTGATTCTCACCGGGCCGATGATCGTGGCAAGCTGGATCAACCTGCAATACTACGGCTCGACCGTGGACAACCGGCGGTTCGGCAGCGGCAACAAGGTGCTGCATAATGTCGTCGGCACGTTCGGCGTGTGGCAGGGCAATGGCGGCGATTTGCAGCCCGGCCTGCCGCTCCAATCCCTCCACGATGGAACGCGCCTCAGGCACGAGCCGCTGCGGCTGAGCGTGTTCGTTGAGGCTTCACGCGCGGACATCTCCGCAATTCTCGCGAAGCAGCCGGGCGTGCTCGAGCTGATTCAAAACGGCTGGGTGCATTTGTTCGCCATCGAGGAAGCGGGCAAGAAATTCTATCGCCACACCGGGAACGGTTTTAAAAAGGATTGAAATGCTGACGAACGGCACGGTCAAACTTACTCGAACCGAAATCATGGGTATTGAATATCATCATGCCCGGACATCGGATGGAGGCGATTTGTATCTGACCCGCTTCGGACTGCCTTTCCAAGAGCAGTTGCTGCCGGAAAACTGGCGCGAAAAGGAGTGGTTTTTGGCTCATCGCCAGCAATTGCGCGGCACAAGCACCATTTACCGCACGCAAACCAAGCCGGTCGGCGGCCCGGCTCTGGATATGGTGGTGCGCTATAATCGCGTCGGCGAAGAATTGCCCGTGGACACCTTGACGTTGGAGAAGTTCATCAACGCAGAGTTCAACAGCCCCTTTGAGGAAATTGCCATTTTGAACGAGTTGCGCCAGGCGCATTTGAGCGGCAGCGGCCGAACCATTCCGACCAAGAGGCCGCTGGCCGTGTTTGTCCCGCCGGATTTGCTTCAGCTTTGGCAGACCGGCCGGTTGGAATCCAAAATCGCCCGAAAACTGGCCCGTTATCCCGAAACGCAACTCGATATCCGACGGCAATACATCGTCGTCTATGGATGGATTGACGGCTTGGATGCGGTCCAGGTGGCCGATCGTCTGAAGCTGGCCGGCAGTGAAAGGGAAGCCTTTCTGGGCGAAGCCACGAACCATGTCACCGGTGAGCTGGCTGCCGCCGGCTTTCGCGTGCTGGACATGAAGCCGGCGCATATCATCCTGCGCTTGGTTCGGGACAACGAACTGCTGCGCCGAAAAGATGGAAAACTGCTTTATGCGCTGGTGGATTACGAATTGCTTGAGCGCATAAATGAAAAACAGACCGGAACAATAATCCGACAATCATGCACGAAACCTACGATTCTGAATTCAAGCGCCTGGCCGGACCGAAAAATTATCCGGCCCGCCTCGGCATCATCGGTGGTGGTCAACTCGCGCGGATGACCCACCGCCGCGCTGCCGCTCGGCGTGGAGGTGGTGGCGCTGGAGCACAATCCGCACAACCCGGCGCCGCGGCTCTCGCCCGACCGGGTGCGGAGCACCTGAAAATTCGCCGGCAGAGGCTTGAGTTCAAAAAGCAAATGGCGGACAAGTCGCGCAAAACGGATCGGCAGTTGCAGGGCCGGTCATTCGTAAACTCGCCCCGCGTAAAATCCTTTCCATCAAAAGTTCGTGAAATCGCCCGCAGTCAGCTAGACTTGCGGCGGCGGGGAAGTTGGTCCGCCCCTTTTTATGAGTAAAATTTTGAAGCAGGAAATCCGGCGTTTGGTCGGCGGGTTGGACAAGATTATTCTTGAGCAGGCCGGCAAAAAGGTCTTCAACCATCTGGATCAAGTCCGCAAACTGTCCTGGCGGGCGCGGCATTTGGGCAGTGAAAGCAGCCGGCGCAGCAAGCATTCCTTGCTTGACCGTCTGGAAGTCGGCGAAGCCTACGAGCTTGCGCACGCGTTGAGCCTCTTTTTCGAGTTGGTGAATCTTTGCGAGGAACGGGCGCGCGAGCGGCATTTGCGCCTGAAGAAAGCGCCGGTGATGTCATTGCGGCATTTGTTTGGGGAATTGAAACAGGCGGGCGTCACGGCGGAAAAATTGCAGGGTTGCCTCGACGAGCTTGAAATCCAGCCGGTGCTCACGGCGCATCCCACGGAGGCCAAGCGCCGCTCGGTGCTCAACCAAATCTGGCGGCTGTCGCGGGAATGGGAACAGCCGGCAGAGGTGCTGGAAACGCTCTGGCAGACACAGGAAATTCGCGAACAGAAAGTCGGCCCATTGCAGGAGGTCGAGAGCGCGCTCTACTATTTTGACCGGACCATTTTTGAGACCGCCGCGAATTTTTACGCCACGTTCGACGCCGAACTGGCGGCGCATTATCCGGGCGTGAAGCGGGTGCGCCCGTTTCTCACCTTCGCGAGCTGGGTCGGCGGCGACCGGGACGGCAACCCGTTTGTCACGCCCGAAGTCAGCCGCATCGCGGCGCGGCGGCATCACGAAGTCGCGCTGGATTTTTATCGCCGCGAGTGCGCCAAGCTGGAGGAGGAACTTACGCAGGCCGACGCGAACGAGGATTTATCCCGGCCGCACCATCTGTTCCGGGATGTGAAGACGCATCAGCCTTACGAAATATTTCGCGCGAAAATCGCCGAGTTGCGCGAAAAAATCTCCGCCGGCAAATTGAGCCACGGCGATTTTGTCGGCACGCTGGAAGAAATCCGCGCCGGCCTGTTGGGGCAAAAGGCCCGGCGCGCGGCCGAGGGACGCATCCGGCGTTTGCTGAATCAGGCACAAACATTCGGGACGCATCTGGCCGAGCTGGATTTCCGGGATCACCGGGACAAGCTGGAATATTTTCAACCGGAGTTGCTAGACCAGTTGCTGGCCGTCCGCGAAATCCAGCGCGAGTTCGGCGCGGCGGCCGCCGACCATTTCATCGTGAGCATGACGCGCGGTGCCGGCGACATTCTGCGCCTGTTCCAGCTGGCGCGGCTGGCGGGCGTTCACGAAGCGGATTTTGTGCCGCTATTCGAGACCATTGAGGATCTTGAAAATTCCGCCCGGATTCTGGGCGACCTTTGGTCGAATTCCGAGTATCGCCGCCATCTCAAACACCGCGGCCAGATTCAGGAGGTCATGGTCGGTTACTCCGACTCCAACAAGGACGGCGGCTATCTCGCGGCGAACTGGTTTCTCTATCGCGCGCAAAAGGAGATGTCGCGCGTCGCCGACGAGTGCGGCGTGAAGCTGCGGTTCTTTCATGGCAAGGGCGGCACGATTGATCGCGGCGGCGGCGCCAGCTACCGCAGCTTGCGCGCGCAGCCGCACGCCGCGCATGGCGGGCGCTTGCGCATCACCGAGCAGGGCGAAGTCATCTCGCTCAAATATTCCAATCCCATCATCGCGCAGCGGAACCTGGAACAATTGACTTCCGCCGTTATCGCGGTCCAATGCCTGCCGGCAACCGAGGCGCACGACCTCGCAAAATGGGAGGCTGGCGCCGCGCAGCTCGCGCAATTCTCCTTCGAGCATTACCAGCGGCTCGTTTATGGCACGCCGGATTTTGCGGAATATTTCTGGCAGGCCACGCCGATTGATTTGATTGAGCATTTGCGACTGGGCTCGCGGCCGTCGCGCCGCGCGCAGAGCGCCGACATCCGGCAGTTGCGCGCGATTCCGTGGGTTTTTTCCTGGACGCAATCGCGCCACCTGATTTCCGCCTGGTATGGCATCGGCCACGCGCTGCAACAATATGCCGACGCCGAGCCGGACGGCCTCGAACAACTCCGCAAAATGTATCGCCGCTGGCCCTTTTTCCGGATGCTGCTCGACAATGCCGAGGTGTCGCTGGCCAAGGCCGACCTCGGTATTGCGCGCCAGTACGCCGCGCTGGTCGAATCCGCGGACGTGCGCAGAAAAATCTTCGGCCTGATTGAAGCCGAGCACGCGCGCTCGGTTGCGATGGTGTTGGCCGTGAATGAACGGAATCAACTGCTGGAAAACCAGCCCATCCTGGCACAGTCCATCCGGCTGCGGAATCCATATATTGACCCGCTGAATTATTTGCAAATCCGCTTTCTGGCGGTTTGGCGCACGGCCGACGAAGCGCAGCGCACCGAACACTTGCGCCGGCTGCTGGCACTCACCGTCAAAGGCGTTGCGTCGGGGATGAAGAGCACCGGCTGATGCAGGTCCGCGAATTTCAAACCGAGCTGTGGCTGCTGCCTGCAACTTCTGCACCCGCGCCGCGAGGGAGATGTTATCCAACGCAGAAATCAGAGCTTGGTCTTGATGCCGCAGGCCCGCGCCGCGCACCAGCCGCGAGAGGCTTCAAATAGCGCGAAGACACCTGCCGCCGCCAACAGTGCACCCAGCCAGAGCGATTCGTGGAAGCCGAAGGCCGCGCCAACGAGCAGCGCCAACCCCATCAGCCCGCGCACGAGTCGGCCTTTGCGATCAATGTTGGGGGTAAAGAACCGTTTCATTGCCTGGCCTTTCTCGCTGGCTGGCGCAGCCCGTCCAAAGCCGAGCCCAGTTGCGCAAGGTCTTCGATGAGCACGGCCCTGATACGAACCAGGTCATCGTAGTAGGCCGGCATGGCGCGTCCGCCCACCAGCAAGGCCGTTTCCGCCGGGAGCAATTCGCGCAGCAGCGTCAACTCGCCCGCCAGCTTGGGGTCGTCTTCCGGATAGACTAAACTCAAGGCCACCGCCCGCGCGTGGTTTTGGCGAGCAGCGCCAGCAATCTCCGAGGCGGGCAGACTCGCGCCGAGATAAGTGACGTGCCAGCCGAGATTCGCCGCCGCCGCCCCGACGAGCAACGCGCCCAACTCGTGCAACTGCCCCGTCGGCGTCGCAACCACGAGCACGGGAGCATGGTCGGCCGCGGCGAACGGCTTGGCCGCTTGCCCGAGAAAGACCCGGAGCACCGCGCTGGCAAAATGTTCGTGCGCGGCGGTGAGGCTGCCCTCGCGCCACAACTCGCCAAGGGTCTTGGCCAGCGGCGCGACGACGCGTTGCAGTAATCCCTGCGTGCCCAGGAGGGTTGAGGCGCGCTTCAAAGTCTCTTCCAGCACCCGGGCGTCGAGCGCCTTCACCGCCGCAGTGCATTCGTCAACAAGGGATGGGGCTGTCGGGACGGCGGGCGGCTTGCGTGCGGCGAGGCCGTTGGTATCGCGGAACTCACTGGCGAGTCGGCGGAGTTTCTCCGTTGGCAACTTGGCTACGTGCCCGATGCTGTGGCCGGCTTTCGTGATGTCGCGCAGAAGCCCCAGGCGCTCGATCTGCTCATCCGAATACAACCGGCGCTTCGTCGCCGTCCGCTCCGGCGTGACGGCGCCGTAGCGCTTTTCCCAGATGCGAATGACGTGCGCCGTCAACCCGGTCCGGTTGGCGACGACTTTGATGGCGTGATGAGCTTCAGGCATAAACTAGACATAAAATAGACAATTATGACAACTCGTGCAAGTAAGAAGAATCAGCAATAGCTCAAGATGCCAGCAATTTAATGGATTTCAGCGCATTTTACTGCAAAGCCGGAGGCTGAAAAATACTTGAAAATAAATTGAACAAACTATTGACAATATCAGTCAATTTAGACAAAATATAGACAATTCAATGCTGATCGGCAGCAAGCTGAACATGAAAACAAAACGTGAACATCGAAACACAAGCGAAAATGCCGCTGGGCACCGGGTGGTAGAATGCCACTTCGCCCAGCCGGTCGCCTTCGGGTTGGTTGTCGAGGTTCACACCAAAAACAAAAAACAACAAGCAACCAGGAAAACAATTCATGAAAAAAATTCGCATCCACTCCGTGGCAGCCCTTGCTGCTGCCTTCACCCTCACCCCCAGCCTCTTCGCCGGCGAATGCAGCGCCAGCATGAACACACCCGCTGTGATTAGCACGTCAGGCAAGGACATCGTGGCCGTTGCGTCCGGCGCTGAGAGCTTTAAGACACTCGTTGCCGCCGTGAAGGCGGCCGGCTTGGTCGAGACGCTTCAGGGCGAAGGGCCGTTCACGGTGTTTGCCCCAACCGATGAAGCGTTTGCCAAACTACCCGCGGGCACGCTGGAAGAACTCCTCAAGCCGGAGAACAAGGAAAAGCTCGTGGCCATTCTCACCTACCACGTTGTGCCGGGCAAAGTCATGGCGGCCGACGTCAAGACGATGAAAGCCAAGACCGTCAACGGCAAGGAACTAAGCATCAAAGTTGAGGACGGCAAGGTGACGGTGGACGGCGCCAAGGTGGTCAAGACTGATGTGCTGGCCGACAACGGCGTCATCCACGTCATTGACAGCGTGATTCTGCCGAAGCCCTGACTGCCCGTTCGGTGAGGCGGAGACCGAGAGAGCCTCCGCCTTGCCAGCAACCATCCGCACCACCAACACCATGAGCATCATATCTGTTGTTTTCTTTTCCGGCTCGGGGCACACAACCAAGATGGCCGAGGCTGTGGCCAAAGGTGCGACCGCCGTTCCGGGCGCGCAGGTTCAGCTTCACGCCATTCGCGGGGAAGACATTGAAGGCGGTCGTTTCAAGAACGAAGCCTTGCTGGCCCAACTCGATGCCAGCGATGCCTTGATCTTTGGCTCGCCCACTTACATGGGCGGCCCCGCTGCCCAATTCAAAGCCTTCGCTGACGCCACGGGCGAGCGCTGGTTCAAGGCGGCGTGGAAAGACAAGCTCGGCGCCGGCTTCACCGTTTCCGGCGGGCCGAGCGGCGACAAATTGAGCACGTTGCATTACTTCTTCACACTCGCCATGCAACATGGAATGGTCTGGGTCGGATTGACGGAGTCGCCATTCAATGACAAAGGCATCAACCGCCTCAGCAGTTACAGTGGCGCGATGGGCCAGGCGATGCAGGAGCCGCCCGAAGTTGCTCCAAGCGAAGCCGATAAATTGACCGGTGAAAGTTTGGGCCGGCGCGTCGCCGAAGCTGCGGCGCGATGGCGGCGCGGCGCACCTTGAAGTGGAAACGTAAGGAAACCAGGAAACGGCGATGCAACTGAAATTCGATTGGCTGATCGTGTTGGAAAACCTGCGCCGCGGCATCATGGTCACCGACGTGACGCTGGAGGGCCCGGAGGGTCCGCGCATCATTTACGTGAACAGCGCGTGGCTCAAGATGACTGGCTACAGTCGCGATGAGCTCGGCGGGAAAACACCGCGCATCCTGCAAGGCAAGCACACCGACCGCGCCGTGGTCGGTTCGCTGAAACAAAAGCTGCTCAACCGCGAACTGTTTCACGGGCAGACTTGGAACTACCGCAAGAGCGGCGAACCGTTCCTCATGAACTGGTATTGCTATGCCATCTACGGCGAGCGGCCCAAGCCGATCTACTACGTGGCGGAGCAGGAAGATGTGACGGAGCTTGAAGCTCTGCGCTTGAAACAAAGGCTGCGCGTCAACCCAAATGACGCGGATGCCCTGAGCTTCTTTTCCGTGTTGGACGAGTGGAAATCGGCGCGGAAAAAGGCGCGTTGATTTGCCGTGAATCCTGACCGGTGGCTTCATCCGCCCGTAAAGTCGAATGGCTTCAGATAAACTCATTCTGCTCACGGGTGCGACTGGCTACATCGGCGGGCGGCTGTTGCCGTTGCTCGCGGCGGAGGGTTGGCGGGTGCGGTGTCTGGCCCGGTCGCCGGAGAATCTGTTGCCGCGCGTGCCGGACAAAGTCGAGGTGGTGCAAGGCGATGTGCTTGATGAGGCATCGTTGCGTTCTGCCCTGACGGGCGTGGACGCGGCTTTCTATCTGGTTCATTCGATGGGAGCGACCGGGAGTTTTGAGGCACTAGACCGGCAGGCGGCGGAGAACTTCGGCACGGCCGCGCGTGCGGCAGGGGTGAAGCGCATCATCTATCTCGGGGGATTGGGCGAGGATGAGCCGGACTTGTCCGCACATCTTCGAAGCCGGCATGAAGCGGGAGGGAGGCTGCGGGCATCCGGCGTGCCGGTCGTCGAGTTGCGCGCCTCCATCATCATCGGTTCGGGCAGCCTGTCCTTCGAAATGATCCGCGCCCTGGTGGAACGGTTGCCGGTGATGGTGACGCCGCGCTGGGTGCGGGTGCTGGCGCAACCCCTCGCGGTCGCTGATGTGCTCGCGTATCTGCGGGCGGCGTTGTCCCTTGAAATCAGCGGCAGCGTGACCATCGAGATCGGCGGGCCGGATCGCGTTTCCTATGGTGAACTCATGCGGGAATACGCGCGGCAGCGCGGGCTGCGACGGTGGATGATTCCCGTTCCACTGTTGACCCCTCGGCTCTCCAGTCTCTGGCTGGGCTTGGTGACGCCGCTCTATGCCCGGGTGGGCCGCAAGCTGGTGGACAGCCTCCGCCACCCGACCATCGTGCGCGACGATTCCGCGCAACGTCTGTTTTCCATCAGGCCGATCGGCGTGCGCGAGGCAATTGCGCGGGCATTGCGAAACGAAGACTTCAGTTTCGCCCAGACGCGCTGGTCGGACGCAGTGTCCGCCGCCGCCAGCGCGCCCCGGCAATGGGGCGGCACACGATTTGGAAACCGGCTGGTGGATTCGCGCTCCGCAAGGGTCGCCGCGCCGCCCGCCAGGGTGTTCGCCACGGTGGAAAGCATCGGTGGCGCGACCGGCTGGCACTACGCGAACTGGCTTTGGACTTTGCGAGGTTGGTTGGACTTGCTCATGGGGGGCGTCGGCATGCGGCGGGGGAGACGCGATCCGCAGCGGTTGCAGGTGGGCGACACGTTGGATTGCTGGCGCGTGGAATTCATCCAGCCCGGCCAAGGGCTGCGGTTGGCGGCCGAGATGAAACTGCCGGGCCGGGCGTGGCTGGACTTCGAGGTGCAACCCGACGCGGACGGGACGAGGCTACGGCAGACGGCCATGTTCGACCCGGTCGGTTTGTGGGGATTGGCCTATTGGTATGGCGTCTGGCCCTTGCATCAACTTGTGTTTGCGGGAATGCTGCGCGGCATCTCCAAGTCAGCGGAGAAAAAGGCATGACCCTCCATGAATTCCAATCCGAGCTCTGGCTGCCGCTGCCGCCGGAGAAGCTGTTTCCGTTTTTCGCCGATGCCGCGAACCTCGACGCGCTGACGCCGCCGTGGTTGCATTTTCACATCGTCACGCGGCCGCCCATTGAGATGAAAGCCGGCGCGTTGATTGATTACCAGCTGCGGGTGCGCGGCTTGCCGTTGCGCTGGCGCACGCGCATCAACGTCTGGCAGCCGCCGCATCGCTTCGTTGACGAGCAACTGCGCGGGCCGTATCGCCAGTGGATTCACGAGCACGCCTTCGAGGCGCGCGACGGCGGCACGCTCGCCCGCGACCACGTGCGCTATGCCGTGCCGCTGGATTTCCTGCTGCATCGTTGGTTCGTGCGACCGGACATCGAACGGATTTTCCAGTTTCGCATGAAGGCATTGCAAAACCGTTTTGGGGTTTCAGAACCGGTTCGCCCATGAATCGTTCCCGCTCCAACTCTGCGGCTGCCCCACATCCCGGGACGCGATTGCGCCTCGGCTTGTGCTGCCAGTTCGCGCGCGAGCCCATCAAGTTTCGCACGACGACCGTCACGGCTATGTTGCGGCTCGGCCAGCGGGCGCGGCTGGCGCGGCTGGCGGAGTTATGCCAGCACAACGCCGGCGCGCTGATGGCTTCGCTGGAGTTTTGCGCGCGGCGCGGCATCGGCGCGTTTCGGGTGAACAGCCAGATCCTGCCAGTCAAGACCCACCCCACGGCCGGATACGCGGTAAATGAATTGCCCGGCGGCGCGGCAATCGTTGAACGTTTTCAGGTCTGCGGCGCATTTGCCCGTACCCATGACCTGCGGCTGTCGCTTCACCCGGACCAGTTCGTGGTTCTGAATTCGCCGAACCCAAAAACGCTGGCACATTCGCTCGCGGAATTAAACTACCAGGCCGAGGTGGCGGAGTGGATTGGCGCGGACACCATCAACATCCACGGCGGCGGCGCGTATGGCGACAAGACTGCCGCCCTGCAGGCGCTACGCGCAAACATCGAACGACTGCCTGCGCCCGTGCGGTCGCGGCTGACGCTGGAGAACGATGACAAGGTTTTCACGCCGTTGGATTTGCTGCCCGTGTGTGCCGGCGCGGGCGTGCCCTTGGTTTATGATGTGCATCATCATCGCTGCCTGCCCGACGGATTGAGCATCGAGGCCGCCACCGAACGCGCCCGGGCGACTTGGAATCGCGAGCCGCTGTTTCACATTTCCAGTCCCATCGAAGGCTGGCGCGGGCCAAGACCGGCGCGGCATCACGATTACATTGACCCGCGTGATTTTCCGAACCTTTGGAAGAATCGCACGCTCACGGTGGAAGTTGAAGCGAAGGCCAAGGAGTTGGCCGTGCTGAAACTGCTTGCGGACCTGAAGCGGCTTCGGTCCACTGAAATCCCGTGAGCGCGATAGGCCGCAAACGTTTCAATCTCCGCGCCGCCGCCGCCCTTACCGGCTGGCTGCTCGTTTGCTGCGCTGCCGCAGCCACGGGCGGGTTGTTCCTGCCGGGCGAATGGTATGCGGCGCTCAAGAAGCCATCGTGGAATCCGCCGGGCTGGATCTTCGGGCCGGTGTGGTCGGCGCTCTACACGATGATAGCGGTGGCCGCTTGGCTCGTGTGGAAGCGCGGGGGATTCGCGGCGCAACGCCGGCCGCTGACACTCTTCCTTGTGCAACTGGCGCTCAATGCGGCTTGGACGCCGCTATTCTTCGGGCTGCACTGGACCGGCGTGGCCTTTGCCGAGATCGCGCTGCTCTGGCTGGCGATTGCCGCGACGATTGCCGCCTTCCGTCCCGTCAGCCGCACCGCCGCCTGGCTGCTCGCGCCCTATCTCGCTTGGGTGAGTTTTGCCGCGGTATTGAATTTCACGTTATGGCGTTTGAATTCCTGATAATCGCACGAGCCATGTTTCTCATTCGATTCAAACTTAACTGTGTCATCGCCGCGCTGGCGGGGTTTTGGTTTACTCTCCCTGTGGATGCACAAACTGCCTCGGAAAAAACCCTCTTCGATTTCTCGGCGGCCACAAACGCCGCCTGGCAAATCGTGAACGACGACGTGATGGGCGGCGTGTCCACCAGCAGTTTCAGCATGACGAACGGCGTGGCGACGTTTCGCGGCACGGTGTCGCTGGAAAACAACGGCGGTTTCGCGTCCGTGCGGTCGTCGCCCGTGCTACAGAATCTTGCCGGACACGAGGCGTTAATTGTGCGCGTGCGGGGCGATGGCCGGCGCTACAAATTCACCGTGCGGACGGAATCCGGTTTTGACACGCCAATTTACCAGTGCGCTTTCACGACCCGGCGCGGCGAATGGGAGGAAGTGCGGCTGCCGTTCAAGGATTTTGTGCCGACCTTTCGCGGACGGGTGTTGACCGACGTGCCGCCGCTGAATCCAGCCAAAGTGTCCACGGTGGGATTTCTCATCGCGGACAAGCAGGCCGGCCCGTTCCGGCTGGAAGTCGCGGCCATTCGCGCCGCACCCCAAGCGTCTTCGAAGCAGTGAGTCCCGGATGAACAAACCCGCGCTTCTTTGGCTGCGTCTTGATTTTCGGCTGGCGGACAATCCGGCGCTGCAAACGGCTATCAAACGAGGTGGAGCTGTCGTACCCGTGTTCATCTGGTCGCCGGACGAAGAGGGCGACTGGCCGCCCGGTGCGGCGTCACGTTGGTGGTTGCACCAGTCGCTGGCTGCGCTGGACGCAAGTCTGCGGCAACTCGGCTCGCGGCTGGTGATTCGTTACGGGCCGACGCTCGCAACGCTGCGCGCGCTCGTGAAGGAAACCGGCGCGCAGGCCGTTTTTTGGAATCGCCGTTCCGAGCCGGCGGTCATGGCGCGCGATGGGAAAGTGCAGGAGGCGTTAAGCGCCGATGGCCTCGCCGTGCAAACCTACAACGCCGCGCTATTGCACGAGCCGGAGATGATTCAAAACCAGAGCGGCCGACCGTTCCAGGTTTTCACGCCGTTCTGGCGGCATTGCCTGAACCAGGCAGAGCCCACCGCGCCGCTGCCGGCGCCGAAACATCTGCGGGCACCATCGAAATGGCCGAAGTCGCTCGCGTTGGCTGAACTGGAACTCGAACCTAAAATCAGTTGGGCCGGGGGACTGCAGGCCGCATGGCAGCCCGGCGAAGCCGGCGCGGCAGAAAACCTGCGCCGGTTTTTTAGGGAGGCCTTTGACAATTACCCGGTTCAGCGCAACCGGCCTGACGTCATGGGCACGTCGCGGCTGTCGCCGCATTTGCATTTTGGCGAGATCAGCCCGCGCCAGATCTGGGATGGGGCACGTCGGCTGGCAGCCCGGCGCGGATGGCCGGCGGCGGAGTGGCGGAACTCGCAATTCCTGGCCGAGATCGGCTGGCGCGAATTTGCGCATCATCTGCTGTTTCACTTCCCGCACACGCCCGTCGAGCCGTTGCGGCCGGCATTTAAAAAGTTCCCCTGGCGGGGACACGCAGCCTGGCTGGAAGCCTGGCAGGAGGGCCGCACGGGTTATCCCATCGTGGATGCCGGCATGCGCGAGTTGTGGAGGACGGGCTGGATGCACAACCGGGTGCGGATGATTGTCGCGAGTTTTCTGGTCAAAGACCTGTTGGTTTCCTGGCCGGAAGGCGCCCGCTGGTTCTGGGATACGCTGGTGGACGCCGACCTTGCCTCAAATACGCTCGGGTGGCAATGGACGGCCGGCTGCGGCGCGGATGCCGCGCCGTATTTCCGCATTTTCAATCCGACGAGCCAGGGCGGGAAATTTGATCCGCACGGCGATTACGTCCGCCGCTGGTGTCCGGAATTGGCGAAGCTGCCCGACACATGGATTCACCGTCCCGCCGAGGCGCCGCCGGCGGTTTTGGCGGCGGCAGGTGTGGAACTCGGGCGCGATTATCCCCGGCCCATCGTAAATCACGCCGTTGCACGGACTGCCGCTCTGGCCGCATTCGAGCGCATCCGGTCCGGCTGACCCTGGTTACGGCTTCTGCATTCGGAAAAACAGGCTGCCATCGGCCGGCAGGGCGATCGGCCGGGGGGCGAAGTTGGGGTTGGTGGTCAGCAAGGCGTATTTCAGGGCGCCGAGTTGGACGGCCGCCGGCAGTTGGTTGGTGCCCCAGCCGCCGGGATTGGCCGGATTCGCATTCGTCGCCAGGAGGTAGCCGGTGTCCGGCGTTGTCCACATCAGCCGCCAGGCGTTGCTGGGCACGGGTTGGACGCCTGGCGGATAATCCGCTTTCACCTGCCAGACATTCGTGTCGAGGCCGGTCGAAAAGTCGTCCTGCACCGTTGTGATCAGCGGCCCGGAAATTTGCACGCGGGACAGCACCACGGACGGGTCGGCGCTGGCCGAGTCGTTGGGCATCACGCCGAAATACACCGAGAGCGGATCGGCAAAGCGGGCGGCAAGCTCCACCGGCAACGTGAAGGGGACACCGTTGCTGTTGGGGGCCACCAGCGTCAGGTTGGTGTCGTCGTTGAACTTGAGCGTCCAAGTGCCGACCAGGCTGGCGTTGGTGATCTGGCCGTAAACCGTGGCGGGCATCATGTTGGAACTGTTGGTTTTCGCCAGCACTCGCCACGCCGCGCTCCCGTCCGGCTGGCGGAGCAACAGCGCCTCAAGCACGTCCGGATCGCTCCAATCCGGGAACGGCGAGCTGTCGGCATTGGGCACCAGGAACAGATGCAACTGGAAGTTGGCGCTCGAGGCGTTGAAACGCCTCACCGTGAAAGAATAGCTGGCCGCTTTATTACCCACCCACGAAAGCGAGCCGATTCCCGGAGCGGTCCGGATATTGTTGCGTTGGTAGGCGTAAGTGCCGTTGGCAAACAGGTTCAGGCCCGGAACAGCCGGCTGCAACCAAAGAAACGGCGGCGGAACACCACAGTTGGAACAGACGAGCACGACATTATCCAACCAGAACATGGCCGTACCGCCCCCGTTTTGAATCCATTTGTCAAACCGGAGGCCCTGACTTGGATCGATGTTGGAAGCGGAATGGTTGATCGGGATAGAAACGTGAGCCCAGCCGTTTGTGGCCGCATCGGGGATCACGAAGGAACCGAAAATGTCCGACCACCCCGTCCAGCCCGGCATCAGCGACGACAGGTTAAAGGCAGAATAACCGCCGGTCGGAGGATGGTTGAAATCCGCGAGGGACATAGTGGAATTGGCATCCCATTTGATGTCAAAGTCGAGGGATCCATACTGGGACAAGTTCAGCAGCGTGTGGTCCGGTCCCCAGGTTTCGCCCGGCCCGTACGTGCCGATGAAGATCAAGCTCTGGCCGCTGCCAAAATCGGCGGACACCTGCAACGAGCCGCCGAAGTTGGGTGTATTGTTTTCCGCCGCATCGAAATTGAGCGCGCCCACCATCCCATACCATTTGATGATGTTGGAATCGAACGTGTCCACGACGAAATTGCCGGCGGCCGTGGCGGCGGTCGTGCCGGTCAACAGCAGGAGCAGGAGTCCGGGGAGTAAGCCGCTTCGAAACCAATGACGCCTAGGGCTGGGCGACGCATTCATGGCATAATTGCTTATGCACCTTTCCCGCTGAAAAATCAACGCTTAATCAGGCTCGATTTCGCGCACGACACGTTCGATACGGCGATCCGGGACCAGCCACATCAAGGCCACGAGCACGTAGAGCGCACAGGAAATCCAGGGCCGGAAAAATGCCGCTCCGATGGCGAGGGCGTAGAGCGCGGGAGACAGTTTCCCCTTGATATCGCGGCCAATGGCCGCCGCCAGCTTCGAGTCGCAGCCCTGTTCGGCAATGATGACGCTTTGCAGGATGTAATAGGCAATGGCCGCCAGCAGCATCACAGCGCCGTAGAGCGCCGTAGGCGCGGTCGTGAAATGATTTTCGCCCATCCAGCCGGTGACGAACGGGAAGAGCGACAGCCAGAAAAGCAGATGCAGATTCGCCCACATCATTGCGGCATTTACCCGGCGGGCGGCCTTGAGCAGATGATGATGGTTGTTCCAGTAGATGCCCAGGTAGATGAAGCTCAGCACGTAGGTCAGAAACACCGGCAGCTTGGGCAGCAACACCGAAAGGTCCGAGCCTTCCGGCACATGCAATTCCAGCACCATGATGGTGATGATGATCGCCAGCACGCCGTCGCTGAATGCCTCCAACCGGTTCTTTTCCATGCGGCGAAGATAGCAGAGCCGGTGACGGTTGTCTCCTGCTGGCGGGCAGCAGAATGAATCGAGGCAGCCGCTTGTCCGCGGAACGCCGGATCGGAGGCTGAAGTTCGCAATCGTTGCTCCGGCTCGTCAGGGTGGAGGACTCATGGGATCCGGGCTGGCTGGAATCCCGTTGGGGGCGAGGCCGGCTTCGGCGATGGTTTCGCCGGCGGAGTAAAGGCCCAGCAATTTCAGGTTGCGGTCGCCGATTTCGTTCTGACCGGTGATGAAGGCAAGCGTGCGCGTGATGCGCGCCATTTCAATCGCCCGGGGAAACTGGCCCGCCTCGGCGTAAGCGGCGGCCAGCACCTGCATCGGTTCGAGCTGCCGGTAATGGGTCGTTTCAACCGCCCGGGTGGCCAGCCGCACGGCTTCGCCGCCATTGCGCAATTCCGGCTTGGCGGCCGTCGTCAGAAGCCAGGCAAGGCTGGTCAAGGCCATGGGATTGGCGGCATCCGCATCGAGCAGCTCGCGGCAGCGTTGCATGGCTTCTTCGACCCGGCCCTCGGCGGCCAACTGGTTGACAGCCTGGATTTGCTGGATGACTTCCGGACTCGCGGTGTAAACGGGCCGGTTTTCCGTGACGCAGGTGGCGTGTGAAAGATCGGGGATTTCGTCCGGATGTTTCTCCCCCGATTCGGCGGCGGGCAGCTTGAATTGCATCGTTAAAAAGACCCGCACGAGGTTGTAAGCCTGGTTCGGCGGTCGGCCAACGATGAACGGGAGCGGCCCGGCGTGTGCCCCATAAAAACCCGCCAGCCCCCTTTGGTCCCCGCCCATGATATTCACGCCAAACGAGAGCCCGTATTGGACATGGTCCACCCAGCCCACGCTTCCCGGGGGGAGGTGGACGACAATGCCGATTTCCGGGACAACGACAATATCCGCCGGGTGAAGGCCGGAACGCGCAATGTCCACCGGTACGCCGCCCAATTTTTCCATGTAATATTGGAACGCCCCGTTCCCCTCAAACCACACGGTATGGTCTGGCGATTTGTATTTTGCCATGATTTGTGCGGCGGCGGTCCTGGCCGAGTTGGCCAGCAGATAATCCGCCGCGGCTACGGCCAAGGCGACGGCCCCCGCCGGTACCAGCGGCCACAGCCGCCGGCGGTCTCCAGGCCGATTACGCGGGAATGCCTCCAACCGTCGCGCCAACAGAATGGCCGCCGCCGGCACGGCGGGAAGGAAACTCCGGACATTGACGGTCCAGTTCAAAACCGTCGCAAAACAAATGGTGCCGGCGGCCCAGAACACCAGGGTCAGGGTGACGGCATCCCGGCGCCGCCAGGTTTCGGCGGCCATCAGCAGCAGCACGTGCAGGCCCCCGGCCGTCAGCAGCGCCGCCTGGACGACGAATCCCCAGTACTGCATCAGGTCCGGGGCGGCATTGTTCAACTTGACGTTGCTGCACAACCCAAAGGACACGAGCAATCCGCCCAGCAGGATGACGCCACCCGCCAGCCACTCGCGAGGCCGCCACAACCACGGAACAAAAAACAGCAGCGGCAACAGGCTGCCGCCGACAAAGGCCAGATCAATGATTCCACTCGCCCGCCAGCCGCCGGGAAAAGTGATATGCGTGGTCTGCGCATAATGGACGGCGCTGGAGAACAATCCCCGCCCGTACATCTGCCCGGTCGCCAGGTCGTAGCCCGCCAGCATGAACACCGGCACGGCCAGCCCCAGCAACCACCAGCCTGGCTTGCGCGTCCGCAAAACCGCCAGCAGCAGCAACAGCGGCAGCAGGGTGACGGCGCTGTACTTGGTCAGGATGCCCAGGCCGGCCAGGGCTCCGGCGCCGAGGAACTGCCACCGGCCTTGTCCCTTTTGCAGGGCCTGCTCCCAGAGCACGAGCGCCCAGACCCAAAAACCCAGCATCATCACATCGCACATCAAGGTCGTGCTGGAAACCAGGAAGGCCGGGGTGAATATCGCGACGACCGTGGCCAGCAACGGCTGTTTGCACCACATCCGGGCGAGGGCATAAATCCCCAGGGCGGCCCCGCCAGCGACGGCCAGGCCGGCCAGGTGCAGCACGATTTCGCTCCAGCCGAAGATTGAAGCCACTCCCGCCAAAAAATAAGACAGCAGGGGCGGGTTGTAATTGGCCAGCCACATGGGGATGGCCGATGACCACCAGTTCACCTCGCCCCCAAAAAAGTCCGCCGGATGCTTTTGAATCCATTGCCCGGCCAAAACGAAGAGAACGTCGTCGGTGTGAACGGCCTTGTTGACGAAGGGCCCCAGGCACAGCACCAGGATGATTCCGATGACGAGGCGGGGATGACTGGCGATCCAGGAACCCTTCACCTTGCTCGGTTGTGATTTCCTCGCCATGGCTCGCAGAAAGAATACGGGAAGGTCAGTCGCCAGGCAATGTTTCGCGAAAAGGGGGACGAAACCCGCACGGCACACTCTTTCCCCCATCGCTGAAAACTGTCGCTCGACGTCTCGATGGCGTCTCCGATTCCGTCATTGCGCAATCAACCGGGCCATTCGTAAGCTGGGGAACCATGAGCACGCCGTCGCAATCCCGCCGGGACTTCCTTGCCACCACCGCCCTTGCCGCCGCCGCTCTGCCGCTAACCGGCGCCTTGATCCCGCGCGCCTTGGCTGCCGAGCCGGACAAAAAGCTCGGCGTCGCCCTCGTCGGCCTCGGCAATCTCAGCACGCACCAGATTGCGCCCGCGCTGCAGCACACGAAGTATTGCCGGCTCGCCGGCATCGTCACCGGCACGCCGGCCAAGGCCGAAAAATGGAAGGCGCAATACAACCTGCCCGACCGGAACATCTACAATTACGACACGATGGGGAAAATGGCCGACAACCCGGACATTGACATTGTGTACGTCGTCACCCCGAATGCGCTGCACGGCGAGCACACGATCAAGGCGGCCAATGCCGGCAAACACGTGCTCTGCGAAAAGCCGATGGAGGTGTCGGTGGAGAAGTGCCAGCAGATGATTGACGCCTGCAAAAAAGCCGGCCGCCAGCTCGCCATCGGCTATCGCTGCCGGTTCGAGCCGCACAATCTCGAGTGCATCCGGCTGGCGCGCGAGAAGACCTTCGGCGAACTGCGGATCATCGATGCCTGTTTCGACGTTCACAACGACCAGCCGCCCGAGGCGTGGCGGTTGCACCGGGCGCTGGCCGGCGGCGGCTGCCTGATGGACGTGGGCATTTACGCGTTGCAGGCCACCCGCTACCTCACCGGCGAGGAACCCGTGCTCGTCTCCGCCATCGAGACCAAAACCGACCCGGTCAGATTCAAGGAAGTGGAGGAAACGATCGTGTGGACGGCCAAATTTCCCAGCGGCGTGGTGGCGTACTGCAGCACCAGCTACCATTCCGGACTCTTCAGCCGGTTCGCGGCCAAGGCCGACCGGGGCTGGTTTGGGCTGAACCCCGCCTTCCTCTATGCCGGCAACCACGGCTTGCGCAGTGACGGCAAGGAGATCCGCTTTCCCGAGGCGGACGCGCTGGGGGATTCTTGCCAGTTCGCCGCCGAGCTGGACGATTTCGCGCAGTGCATTCTGAACAACCAGCCGACCCGCGTGCCGGGCGAGGAAGGTTTGCGCGATGTGAAGATCATGATGGCGATCTACGAATCCGCCCGCACGGGCCAGGCGGTGAGCCTGGCCTGACCGAATGCGGTCCGCCGCTAATTCGCGAAAAACGTCTCCCGCAACGAGCCTTTCTCGGTGCGGAGGACGGTGCCGGGATTGATATTGTGCCGGGCGAACCAGCCATCCTTGACCTCCAAAACGTACTGGATGTTCTCCGTTGAAGCCGCGATGGCATTGGTGTCGTTCTTTTCCAAGTGATGGATTTCGGCGATGACGCCGTCAGGATCGATGTAGGCGGCCGAGAGCGACTCCGGACAATTTTTCATCCAGAATGACGCCCGTTGCAGATAGGGCAGGACGAACAGCATCGCGTCGGTTTCGGCGATGTTTGTCCGGAACATCATCCCGGTCATCTCCTGCTCCCGGGTCAGGGCCAGCTCCGCGTCCAGCGTCTCGGCCCCGAGATAGATCTTCATCGTGCGCAGTTTCGGCTGCGCCCGGGTGGGGAGGAACTCGTCAATCGACGGCGGCGCCGCGACGTTGGTGGACTTCTGGCAGCCGGCCCCCAGCGCCGCGATCAACAACAACCCGGCGATCAACTTTACGCCATTCACCCGGACAGCTTGCCAGAGGTCGCGGCGATTTTCAACTGCCGTGAACGTGGGGCAGTGTCGTGATTTGGCTGATGTAGCCTCTGGCTCGACTGTTGAACGGGAGGCTCAACGCTGTCCAGATTGGGACAGTGCCGAACGCGGTTTTCGCCGGACGGGCGCCATCACGGCTTCCCGGCCGCCGGCTCAAGCAGCGGCAACGCCGACAACAGATCAAATACCGTGACCCGTACATCAGCCGGATCGCGAACGTCCGCGCCGGGGGTCAGGACCGAGGTCCACAGCAGCACATCCTGCGTGTAGGGATCGACGATGGCGATGGTGTGTTCGATGGCGGCCGGGGAACCCGACGCGGCCCTGCGGGCAGGAGCATTGGTGTCGGACGGGCCCCCGAAGAGCGCCTTCGTTTGGTTGGCGACGGTGGCCAGCGGCGCGCCGGTCCAGTTCCAGAGCAGGCGTTTCCCCCGGCCGGTGGAGGTTTCCACAAACACCGTCGAGTCCACCAGCACCAGCGCATCGGCCTGGGGCACCCCCAGTTTTTTTTGCAGCGGCAATAGGGGGGCCTTCAGCTTGTAGCGGAAAGGCAGTTCCTGGCTGCCGGCGTTGGCGGTGGCGCGGACGCTTTGCGTCAACCAGCCCAACTCGACCCGCACCGCATCCAGCAGTTGGCGGGTTTCCGGATCCAGCGTCGCTAGGTCTTCCTCGCTGCACAGGGCGCGCGCTCCCCCGGCCAGTTGATAACCCCGGTTGGTGATAGTGGCGGCGAGGCAGACGGCGGTTTTCTGTCCGGCCACATTGGCAATCTGCGCCAGCTCACTGCTGTCGAGGCCGCCGTTGCTGTACGCGGAGGTCGTAAACCAGAGCGGGACGATCGCCAGTCGTTTGTATGCCGCCGGATTCACCTGCAAGGATTCACTCCGCCGAGCGGTGATTTGCAGATGGCCGGCCGGCGCGGTGCAACTGGCGGTCAGCCACATGACCGTACCCGCCGCCATCAGACTCCGGAATTGCGATGATTTCATGCCGTCTGCTTTTATGCACCGCCCGCTACGGAGCGGGCGGTGCATAGTTAATGCGCCACAGGGTGTCGCTCCGATCGCAAATCAACCACAACGCGTCCTCGCCGGCCGCCAGGTCGGCGTATTCGCCCACGGGCACGAGCACCTTCTCCACCACCCGGCCGCTGGCTACATCGACCCGGGCCACCTGGTCCGGGGTGGCGACCCAGACCGCGCCGCCGCCCAGCGCAAAGGCGCCGTCGAACCAGGTCTTGAACACCTTGGTCACCCGCTGGTTGCGCGGGTCCACCACCACGAGCGCGTTCACCGCGCCCAGGGGCAACTGCGCCTGTTTGGAAATCCAAACGCCGCCCTCGCCGACGGCCATGCCGCCGATGGGAATGCCCACGCCCAGCGGCACTTTGGCCACGACCCGATTAAGATCTGGGTCAATCTGGCAGACCGCGTTGGTCTCCCAACACAGGACCCACACGGCGCCTTCGCCGGCGGCCAATACCATGGGCGTCCGATCCACCTCAATCGTGGCGAGGGTCAGGCCGGTTCGCGGATCAATCCGCACCACCGTTCCTTTTCCGGGGTTGGCCGCCCAGACACTGCCTGCGCCCACCGCCACGTTGTCGCACGCCACGGGGAGCCGGGCAAGGACTCGACCGGTTTGCGGGTCGAGCTTCAAAAGCCTGGAGCGGTCGGAAACCCACACGGCGCCTTCGCCGGCCGCGATGGATGACGAACTGCGAATCTTCGAAACAATCATCTGCACCTGGTTCGACTGCGGATCGATCTTCAGCAACCGGTCGGCTTGCAGAATCCAGACCGCGCTCTCGCCGACGGCGACGCGGGTTGCGCCCGGGCCGATATGAATTGCCGCATCCGGCATGGCTCGGGTCGGGACGACTATTTCTTTGGGGGCGTAAGGCGGCGGGGGCCCGACGGTGATGGTCTGGTCCGACAGCCCGGCGCAGCCGGCCAAAAGCGTGGTCGCCAGCAGGAGCAGGATGAGTGTTCCCGGCTTCACGCCGTCAGCTTGCGAAAACCGGCAGCCGTTTTCAATCAATGGTTGCAGCCGACGGGTAAGGCCGGCTTGCCCGACAACCGCGCTTGCGCGAATCGGGGCTGAAGATTATCGTCCTTTGCGTTGTGCCCGAAGCTCGGTCGGATGGAACATCTGCTCGAGTAGCAGGCTGGGTGGTTATTGGGCGCAGATTCCATTTTGACGCGGGCACGCCAGATGCGCCCTGACGAGTTGACCGCATTGGTTCGGCGCGGCTTGGTTCCTGCTATTCATAAACCGATGAGACGGAAGCGATCAATGAAGCCGGCGATTTCAGAAGCCGATGGCCGCCTCTCGGTGAGAGCGCGCCTGGTGCCCTTGGATCGGGGCATGGTCCCCCGCTGGTCCCGGGGAGATAGACGCTCAGTAACATGAATGGATGTCTGCTTATCTCGGTCATCGCCTTGGTTTTCCCGATGGGTCTTTCCGCGCAAGTGCTGGGGGATTTGTCCTATAACATCCGAACCAATACGATCGCTCAGACGAACAACTGGGGGGCCAACCCATTGGGTGTCAATGGGGCGGAATCGATTTTTTCAGCCAATCCGTGTTTGATGCAGTATCCGGATGGAAGTCCGGCAGATGTCGCCTCGACGAACTGGTCAACGACTCAACCCCTGGTTCGGAACACGAATTTTTGGCTGCACTTTGCGCCGGAGCTCACAGCCATACCGGAACGATTTGCGACAGCCGTCACCGGCGGGGCGAATGCTCTTAAACTGAACGGGCAGGGCGGGTTCGTGGCCGTCTCTCCGCGCCACATTTTAACGGTTAATCACATGCTCGGGGCCGGCAACACCAATGACCAGAATCTGTTGTTCATCGACGATCGAGGTTCCAATGTGGTGCGCTGGTTGATTGGCGTGGTGGAACTTTCCAGTGTCGATTTGGATGTGGGAATTTTAAATGCGGATCTGCCGCCGACGGTCCATCCGTTTACCGTCCTGCCCCTCGGCTATACGAATTATCTGCCGGAATTGAACCTGCCGGGGTTGCGCGGGCAGGTGCAACTGGTGGTTTGCGACCAGTGGCGGGCCGTCAAGCCCGCCCTTTGGCAAATGTCGGCTTACAACGGCCTGTTTCACTTGGTCTATTTCAACGATGACAGTGCCATGTGGCTGGGAACCAACGGGAACCGGGCGCATGTGGGCGGCGACAGCGGTTGTCCGATCATGGCTCTGGTGGGCACCAATCTGGTTTGTGTTACCGCCTACGATGCGGGCGCCACGGCTCCCGATGTCTCCTGGTACACCCCGGATCTCAACGCCGCCATGCACAATCTTTCCACCAACTGCAATGCGGGCAGCGATTATCAGCTGACGCCGTTTGATTTATCCGGATTTGAACCCAACCACCGTTTGCTCCCGCCGGTAAATTTTCGTGTCATCGGGCCATGAATTTTGCGGGGACTGGGTGGAGCATCGCTTTCTTTTCAGCCGATCCCATTATCGCGGTGCTTGCGCGGGCGGCAGGGGGAGACTAATGTCCCTTGGGCTGCGCCCGTAGCTCAGTTGGATAGAGCATCTGCCTTCTAAATGAAGAACGGAATTTTCACACTTCCTCACCCATCATCCAGCATTGATTTTATTGGGGATTTTCATCACGCATCCTCAGCCAACATCCAGTTTCAGTGGAAAAAACGGCAAGTAGTATCCAAAAGGCAGTATACAAATACAGAGCACCTGCCTTGAATCCAGAACAGCCTGATTCACACCTTTAGCTGCGAATTATCCTGATAAACGACGCGTCCGTTTCGACTTGCCC
>DATJOW010000131.1:0-4412 GCA_035506715.1 Candidatus Acidiferrum sp.
TCGGCATTGAAATGGGCAAGAATGCGTATGAAATACGTAGAAATACGTACGGCGGCCAGCCAGACGGATGGCTCCATCAGTGCGGTTGCGAATTCCAAAGCGCGTTCATCCCGGCATCAACCGGCTGGATTACAGCTTTAAAGAAGGTGGCAGGATTTCCCCGGCGGCAGATCGTCGTACGGGAACAAAACCCGGAACTTGTTGACGCAAGGTGTTGTGAGGGGTAAGACCCTGGGCGCAACGTTGTCGCTATGCTCGCCGTAGTACGACGAATCGTTCCAATTAGGATTCGCCAGATTGGTGGTCGTGGCAAAGGTGAAACCGATTGGACTTTCCCCGGTTTTTCAGGTGACCGGAAAAATTGGGGGAAAGTCTAAAAAGACAAGCCTTGACAGGCCGGGCCGATTCAGAAATGTTTTTTTAGTGGTAATCTGTACCCTCAATGCCGGCGGAAAATTTGGATGCGGCGAAATGGGCGCGCCGTTTCCGCACTCGACAGGGTTCCTGAGGCAGCTGTGAAACGTCGTCGCACGAGAAACGCCAAGCCTGCCGCCAGTCCAAATGTCGCCTGCCAGGACAAGCCGGTTTTCGCGACGACAAATCGCGTCGCGGGTCGAAGGCTGTGGTTGTTCCGGCTTGCGGCCCTGGTGGCTGCGCCGGCCGTTTTTTTCGGACTCCTTGAATTGGTTTTGAGGCTGGCTGGTTTTGGCTATCCAACGACGTTCCTGCTTCCGGCTTCACACGGCGGGCAGAAAGTCTTTGTGCAAAACAACCGGTTTGGCTGGCAATTCTTCGGACGGGATTTGGCGCGAACGCCGGCGCAGTTTTCCATTCCACAAGTCAAGGCGCCTGGCACGGTGCGAATTTTTGTTTTCGGCGAATCGGCGGCTTTTGGAGATCCGCAACCCGGGTTCGGTCTGCCTCGCATGCTCCAAGCCATGTTGAGCCTGCGTCATCCCGGCGTGAACTTCGAGGTAGTGAACGCCGCCATGACGGCCATCAACTCGCACGCAATCCTGCCCATCGCGCGCGACTGCACCCGTGCGGAGGGCGACATCTGGGTGATCTACATGGGCAACAACGAAGTCGTGGGACCGTACGGTGGTGGCACCGTCTTTGGGGCACAGGCGCCGCCCCTGCCGTTGATCCGCGCCAGCCTCGCCATCAGGTGCACGCGCACGGGACAATTGTTCGACGCCATGCGGCAACGGCTGGAAAAGCCACAGCCCGGCAAGAGCGAGTGGCTTGGCATGGAAATGTTCGCAGGCCAGCAGGTGCGGGCAGACGACCCGCGCCTGAACGCCGTATATGGCCACTTCAAACGGAACCTTGCCGACATCATCCGCGCCGGTCAGCACAGCGGCGCCGGTATTGTGGTCAGTACGGTGGCCGTCAATTTGAAGGACTGTGCGCCCTTCGCGTCGGCTCATCGGCCAGGATTGTCCGCCGAGGCCAGGGCAAAATGGGAACAGCTCTGCCGACTCGGCATCGAGGCTCAGGAGTCAGGAAAAGACCGGGAGGCTGCTGACTTGTTTCACGAGGCGGCGCAGATTGACGACCGCTTTGCCGAACTTCGCTTCCGACAGGGGGAATGTGCTTTGGTGCTGGGCGAAATTCAGCAGGCCCAACAGCACTTTCGTGCGGCGCGCGATCTGGACACGCTGCGTTTCCGTTGCGACAGCCGGCTCAACGACCTGATCCGGCAGGCCGTTTCACAGCGCGAACGCGAGCACATTTTGTTGGCCGAGGCCGAAGGTGCCTTCGCCGGGCAAAGTCCAGACGGGTTGCCCGGCAAGGACCTGTTTTACGAACACGTGCATCCAACTTTCGAAGGCAATTACCTCCTGGCGCGAACAGTTGCCGAACAGGTTGAAAAATTGCTGCCCGGGCGAATTGCGCAGCGCGTCCCCGCCAGCCAGCCGTGGCCGTCTGTCTCGGATTGCGCCCGGCGGCTGGCGTGGACCGATTGGAGCCTGCTGGCAGCGTGGTCTGAAATCTTTTCCCGTTTTAATTATCCACCCTTCGCCGGACAACCGAACCACGAAGCGCAAATGCGGCTTTTGACTGACTTGATGGGAAAGTTGTCCCCGGCAGGGCAGTCGGCCGGGATAAGCGAAGCGCGGCAAGCCTGCGAAGAGGCGCTGGCTGTTGTTTCGGATGATCCGGAGTTGTGGAGCCGATTGGCTGCCTTGAAACAAATGGCTGGCGACCTCGCGGGTGCGGAAGCGGCGGCACGGCGCGACTTGGAGCTGGTCCCAAGTGACTCGTACGGCTGGTCGAAACTGGGCATAATCCTTGCGCTGCGGCAGCAATTGGAGGATTCGTCCAGCGCGTTCGCGCGCGCATTACAACTCAATCCACAGGACACGGAAGCCAGGCTCAACTTCCTGGAGTTGCAGGGGATGCTTGGGCGGCGCGAACAGGCGATCCGCGGATACCGGCTTTTGCTCGCCGCCAGACCGCATTTGGTCCCTGCGCTGCTCTCGCTCGGCCGGCTCCTCGAAAAAATGGGGCGCAAGGCCGAGGCGGAGGATTGTTTTCAGAAGGCCCTGGCCAGCCCGGATCGCAGTTCGTCAATGGAAATGGCGCGCTTTTGCGAGGCTCGCGGCTGGCTCGAAGCCGCAGTGACAAACTATACCGAGGCGATCAAGTTTAACCCATTGGACGTGACCCTGCGCGTCGGGGCGGGGCACGCCCTTGCGGCCCTGGGGCGTTATGCCGAGGCGGCGCCTTACGCCGCTGAGGCGCTGCGTCTGGCGCCGGGATTGCCGGAGTCGCATCTGCTGCAAGGCAGCGTTTTTTGGGGGCAGGGCAGGAGAGCCGAGGCCGAAGAGCAATTCCGCGAGGCGCTGCGGCTCGATCCGGAGCGGTCGGACGCGCGCTTGAATCTGGGCATCGCGTTGATGGCCCAAGGGCGTTCCGCTGATGCGCTGGAGCAGTTTGAAGAAGTCCTTCAGCGAAATCCCACGAACGAGGCGGCACTCCGATCCGTCAAACTACTGCGCGCGAATCCCGGCTCCGGCCAGACGCGGTGACTGTTAAGCACAGCGAGTAGATGAACGGCGCTACGCCCGTGCTGGACAAAAGCATCAGCAGCCCGAAGATCAACAGCACGACCAGCATGGGCAGCAGCCACCACTTCTTGTTGGTTTTGAGAAAAACCCACAATTCGCCCGGGAAGCCGCCGCGCGGCTGGACTACGGCCGCCTTTTCGAACTCACTGGCAAGTGGCTTACAGTGCAAACACAAGAACGGCGCCGTTGCCAGCGCCGTTCTTGCTGTTCTTACACTTGCCTCAGAAGTTTGGCATCAGTATCAATTACTACTGAACGGCTTCAGTTCAGGGACCAACTGTGACTGAGGAACTGGTGGCCGTCGGTATGGTGACGGTCGTCATGTTCGTGGCCGTTACGGTAAAACTACCTGTGGAGCCAAAGGTCAACGGCTCTATAACCGTTCCGTTTGCCAGCGCCGCAGGGGCGGGCAGGGTGGCGAGGGTGTCGCCGGTGGTGAGGCCGATGAGGTCGGCGGACGCTGTGGTGACAACGTGATAGGTCGGGTCAACCGCATTGATTGTCACGTTGATGGTGCCGCCAGCGCCGAGGCTGACAGGATCGGGCGTTCCAACCTTGCCCGTCAAGGTGTTCGGTGCGTTGGTTTCACCCGGAAGCAGGACCTGCAGTTGGCTGAAGGTGCGCTGGACAAGGGCATAGTAATTTGCGGAGCCGGCTGGCAGCGACGCACTGGGGATGAGCACCCACCTCTGTCCGCCCTGGGTAATCCTCGGAGGCACGTTCGCCGGGGCATCCCAATTCGTAATCTGGGTGAGAGAGGTACCGCTGATGAGGGCGAATCCACTGTCACCGATCGTGTTCCACTTGACCCAATAAGCAGAATTGGTGGGCACCAGATTGATCACACCCACGCCGTCACTTGTGTTCAGATCCCAGATGGTCGTGTCCAGTTGGTTGGTGCCTTCCTTGGTGAAGTCCTCATTGACATTCAGTCCGGAGTGAGCGTTCGAAACAGTGATGTTGGACCAGTAGTGAGGCACTCCGCCGTTTGCGGCGTTGCCATTGTTCTCCTGCCCGAAGCGAACCTGAATTGGAGTACTGAAGGCGGCGACTGCATCTGCGTCGGCCAACGACGCCATATCGAATGGAACCGGGCTGGCGCCGGGAGCCTGCAACGTGCCGTTCGTATCGCTGAGGAATGTCAGCGTCCACGTTCCGGCCAGAACCGAATTCGTGATCGTCAGCGCTGTATTTTGTTCGTTCGGATTATGGCCCCCGTAATTGGTCTTCCAGGAGATGTCGGCAACGCAAGCGGTGTTGACCCCGGTGCCGCTCTGGATTCGCAGCCACAGCACATTTGCCGCTCCCCAATCCAAATATGACGCATCGCCGCCGCCC
>DATJOW010000132.1:0-4786 GCA_035506715.1 Candidatus Acidiferrum sp.
GAGTGGTTGATGGTGGTTGCCATGGACTTACCGAACGGTAGGTGAGGCAGGGCCCGGCGTCAAATTTTGAATTTACCGCGCCACCAGGGCGGCAGGAAACGTGATATTAGAATGCGGCGAGCGTCAGGGAAACGATTGACCAGAACGCGGCTTGGATTCACCCTGCCCTCGGAATGGGTTCCATCTCCAGACCCATGGCTGCCGGTGTTCGGGGGCGCCTCTGTCCGAGCAGGCTTTCGCCCGCTGGCCTCATCATACTCCTGCTGATCCCGTTGATGCTGCTCGAGTTGATCGGCCTGGCGGCGGAAGGCTGGAAACGACGCGGATCATTTGAAGGAGGCACTATGCTCATGGCCGCCGCGCTCGCGCTTTTCTGGAACGTCTTCGGCGGTGCGACCATGTACCTGGCCCGCAAGCGTGTCCGCGAATTGACCCGTAAATCCCGGTTCAATAAATCCGCGACCTTCGTTAACTTCTGCGTCATCTTGGCCCTGCTCGAGGAGGCCGTGACGACGACGTTGACGAATCTGGCTGGCTGGTTTGGAGACTCCCGTGCTTTCATCACGGCGTCGCGCAATTATCTCGAAGTGGTCCTGTGGCACAGCGTCATCGTCATGGTGCCGATGTTCATGGTTTGGGCCTGGCTGCTGGCAAGATAC
The DNA here is from genome assembly GCA_035506715.1 of Candidatus Acidiferrum sp. Taxonomy (GTDB): domain Bacteria; phylum Verrucomicrobiota; class Verrucomicrobiia; order Limisphaerales; family UBA11358; genus UBA11358. The sequence continues at coordinate 660 of DATJOW010000132.1, forward strand.
AAATTCAGCCCAGCCTCCGTGTTTGTTCTGTTTGGGGTAAATGGGGTCCTGGCCGAACTCCTCATCGGCGGCCCGGCCATTGCCATGGCGCCGTTCTGGATTTTTGTCTATGGCCTGATGATTTTTCTTCCCGCGTATAGCTTTCCGGGTAGCGACGCCCGCATGCCGCGGTGGTACCTCTACCCCGGGGCGATTGGAGCCTGCCTCCTGGCCTCGGCATCGGTCGCGCTACTGGTCAACTTGCTTTCGCCCTGCCTTCCCCACTTCGGATCGACGCTAGGCGTCCCGAGGTCCGCGAACTGAACTGCCCCGAGCCAGGCGCGCTCAGTCATTATACGCGCTCTCGCCGTGCTGGCTGAGATCCAGACCGAGGGTTTCCTCTTCCTCGCTGACGCGCAATCCGCCCAACGCTCCCACGAGCTTCAGGAGCAGGAAGGTCGCCCCGCCCGCGTAGATCATCGTGAACACCACACCCTTGAGCTGGTTGGCAAACTGTCCCGCGCTTCCCGCCAGCGAGAACACGTGGCCGTTCGACTTCCACGTGTCCGCGATGGCCGCATTTACCTGGGTGCTGGCGAAGAAACCCAGCATTAACATGCCCAGGGTGCTGCCGACACCGTGCACGCCGAAAACATCCAGCGAATCGTCATAGCCAAATCTGCTCTTGAGCCGGGTTACAGCGAAATAACATGCACCCCCCGCCGCCACTCCGATCAGCAGCGCGGCCGGGATGGAAACAAACCCGGAAGCGGGCGTGATGGTGGCAAGGCCTGCCACCATCCCCGACGCCGCGCCCAGCACACTCGGTCTGCCCTTGTGATACCACTCGCTCACAGCCCAGCTCAACGCGGCCGCGGCCGCCGAAAAGTGTGTCGCGGCGAATGCGCTGCTGGCCAAGCTCCCGGCGTTCACGGCACTACCGGCGTTGAATCCGAACCAGCCGACCCAAAGCAGGCCGGTGCCGATCAGGCTCAGGACCACATTATGCGGCGGCATGGGTTCGCGTGGATAACCCAGGCGCCGGCCCAGCACGAGCGCGCAAATCAAAGCCGAAATACCGGAGCTGATGTGCACAACCGTGCCGCCTGCGAAATCGAGCACCGGGATGCTGCCGCCCAGCGCCCAATTGAACAGCCCGCCTTTGCCCCAGACCATGTGCGCCAGCGGGAAATAGACCAGCGTCACCCACAGACACGTGAACAACAGGTACGCACTGAATTTCATCCGTTCCGCGACTGAGCCGCTGATCAACGCCGGAGTGATGATGGCGAACATCATTTGGAACAACATGAAACTTTGCGCCGGGACCGTCGGCGCATAGGCTGCGTCGGGCGCCGCCCCGACGCCGCGCAGGAGAAAATGCTGGCGCGGGTCGCCGCAAAACGCATTGCCAGGCCCGAAGGCCATGCTGTAGCCGAACAAGACCCAAAGCACCGATACCACCCCCATAAGCACCAGGCTGTGCATCATTGTCGCCAGCACGTTCTTGCGGCGCACCAGTCCGCCATAGAAAAGAATCAGGCCCGGGGCGGTCATCATCAGCACCAATGCCGAGCTCACCAGCAGCCAGGCATTGTCCCCGCTGTTAATCGGTGATGAGGAATTCAATTTCGCCTCGAGTTGGGCCACCCGGGCTTCAAGCGCGGCGGAAGCGCTCGGTTCGGCGGCTCGCGCTCCGAACAGAATTCCCAAAAACAAAAATGACAACAACATAATGCGGCAGGCATTGCCGGGATTGCCTGCGCCGAACAGGGATCTCATACGTTCAAATTGCACCGAAACGGGGACAGGCCGTCAAGCGTACGGAATGAAGAAATCAACCCTTTTCTTGCCACCCGGAGAGCAAAATTCATCACCAGGGAGCCGGCGATTTCCAATGCGGGCGGAGGGCTTAGGCGGCATTGCCGCGGTAGCATTAGCGAAAGGTTATCGGGCCAGCTTGCTTCGTTTCACGCTGTAGCCGAAGTAAACCACCATGCCAATCGCGAACCACACGAGAAGCCGTAACCAGGTCGTCAGCGGCAGAGAAACCATCAAAGCGATGGCCGAGACAGCCCCCATCGGGGCAACAAACCACACTGCCGGCGTCGTGAACTTCCGAGGCAGGTTCGGCTCGCGAAGACGCAAGACGAGGATGCCGGCGGAAACGATGACGAATGCCAGGAGTGTCCCGATCGAGCAAAGACTTCCGGCTTCCCGCACGGTAAACACGGCGGAAAAAAACGCCACTGCTATACCTGTCACGATCGAGGTGATCCATGGAGTACGAAATCGCGGATGAACCCGGCTGACCAACGGAGGCAACAAACCGTCGCGGGCCATGCTATAAAACACGCGAGATTGGCCCAAGAGCATGACGAGAATGACCGAAGAGAGACCTGCGATGGCGCCAAGCTTTATCAACCGGCCCATCCAGCCCATTCCCGCGCGATCGGCGGCGACGGCGATGGGGTCAGGAACGTCAAGCTGCGTGTAGGGCACTACTCCGGTAGCGATGGCCGACACGAGGATGTAAAGAAGAGTGCAGATCAACAAAGAACCAATGATGCCAATCGGCATGTCCCGCTGCGGATTCTTGGCTTCCTGGGCCGCGGTGCTCACCGCATCGAAGCCAATGTAGGCGAAAAACACGATCCCCGCTCCGGTCATAATGCCCGACCAGCCGAAGTGCCCGGATTTTCCGGCGTTCGGAGGGATGAAGGGATGCCAGTTGGCGGAATTGATCGCGCGCACGGCTCCGGCGATGAACAGGAGCACCACCGCGACCTTAAGCAGGACGATCAGATCATTGAAGTTCGCGGATTCTTTGATTCCCACCACCAACAAGGTAGTGACGATGAAAATGATAATCACCGCCGGCAGATTAAATATTGCCGTGACATGCGACAAAGTGGCCGGGTCCGTTCCCAGAGTCTGGATTTGCCCTGCCAGACCATCGCTGAATGCGGTCCAGCCGGCTCTGATCTTCAGTCCCACTGCCAACGCGGCCGGAACGTCGATCAACTCCGTGCCTCGCGCCGCTGCAAATTGCGGCGGTACCACAATGTTAAAGTCGCGCAGGAACGAGACGACATACCCCGACCAACCGACGGCGACCGTAATAGCGCCGACGGCGTATTCGAGAATGAGGTCCCAACCGATAATCCAGGCAAACAGCTCTCCCAGGGTCGCGTAGCCATAAGTATAAGCGCTGCCAGCCATCGGGACGAGGGACGCAAACTCGCTGTAACAAAGGGCGGCAAAAATCGAAGCGACGCCGGCCAGAATGAAAGACAACACCACCGCCGGTCCGGAGTTTTGCGCCGCCACTGTTCCAGTCAAAACAAATATCCCGGTGCCGATGATGGCCCCGATGCCAAGAGCCGTGAGGTTGACGGGACCCAACGCCCGTTTGAGGCTTTGATCGGTCAGCGCCTCGGCTTGCAGGTCGGTGACGCTTTTGCGGCGAAACAAGTTCATGGATATTTGGCGCTTCGGATTGTGATTGTCGCCCTCGGGTAATGCTCTGACCACGGGCTTATGTCAAGTTTCAACCGCTGGATACGCCGGATAAACGGAAATGCAATCAGCGCTCCTATGCAGGGTTTACAGGTACCTCTCCTCCCAAGCATTTCGTCGCGGATCGCTGCAATGCTCATGGGTGGTACTTACCGCGCGCGGCCCACAGCGTCGGGTTCGTCCGTCGGTCTGCCGGCCTTTGCTTGGCCGCGCCATAGGAAATAAACCGGAACCCCCGTCAAAACGATTAACAACCCTGGCCAGGTGGTGTCGGTCTTGTAGAGCAGCAGCACCAGAGTGATTGCGGCGGCGACGACCAAATAGAGAATGGGCACAAGGGGATAGCCGAAAGCGCGATACGGGCGCTCGGCCTCGGGCCGCCTGCGCCGCAGGACAAACAGTCCGCCAATCGTAAGCAGGTAAAAGATCAAGACGGCAAAAACCACGTAATCCAGAAGGTCGCTATAAACGTTGCCGTAGAGCGCGGAGCCGGTGGCCGGGTCGATGATCGGCGCTCCGCTGGTTGGATCGCGCTGGCGTGTGCGCGGCAACACGAGAAGGCAGGTCCAAACGCATTGCCAAATCAATCCTGCCGCCGGCACGCGGTGCGCGTTGAGCCGGCCGCCGGC
>DATJOW010000133.1:0-18198 GCA_035506715.1 Candidatus Acidiferrum sp.
CAGGCCAACGGAATCAACACGGCACACCGGCCCAGGAACCGTTGCAAGGCGCGCGATTGTTTGCGAATGATTGCGATCATTGAATACCTTTATGTTTTTCGTTTTTGTGAAAGCGCGCTCCAAGGGTGAGCTCCGCCAAGCGGTTTTCCCCTGCTTCCATTATTGAGAGTCCGGACCGGCGGGTTTGTTCCCGGACCAGGCCGCGGCATATTTTTTGCTTTTCTTCGCCGCGGACCATAAAGATTATCGCCCCGTCATGAATCGAATTGTTATCGTGCTCGCCCTTGCCGCCGCCGCCACGGGGCGGGCTGACCTGGTGCTGCAACAGCAGATTACCACTGCAAATTACCAGGGCGTGACCACGATGAAAATCAAGGGCACCCGGATGCGACTGGACCTCTACGCCGGGCAGCCCAAGGCGCAAAGCATCATCACGGATTTGAACACCGGCGAAATCATCACCCTGCTGCACGGCGAAAAGCTGTATTTGAAGACGGCGGGCGGGCCGACGAAACAAAACCGGGCGGCCGGGGCCGCCTCCGCTGCGCCCGTACCGCGGCCCACGGGCAAGACCCAAAAGGTCGGCGACTACGACACGGAACTGTACACCTGGTCGAATCCGCGCGGCATCACCGGGACCGCCTGGGTCGCCAGGAACTTTCCGGATTACGCCCGCATTCAGGCTGACATCGCCACGCTGGATCGGACCAGCGGGGCGGACAACGGCTCGACCCCCGAATTGAGTTCGCTGCCGGGCATGGTCGTCCGGTCCCAGGTTGTCGGCGGCGGCGAAACGATCACCATGGCCCTGATTTCGGCCAGGGAGACGCCGTTGGATCCGGGCCAGTTCGCGATTCCGCGCGATTACCGGGAATTGCCCAAGCTCAAGCCGGTCAAGCCCGTGGCCGCCCAAAGCACGCCTCCCGCCGCACGCACCAACTCCAAGCCCTCCACCAGCCCCCAGCCGTCGGGCAGCGCCAAATCCTCCGGCAACGCCAAGACGCCCCCGGGCAACTACACCGCCCCGACCGCACCCGCGTGGTGAGCCGACAACGGGCGCAGGAACATCCCGTCCAGAAATCCGGGAAACGGCATTGAGTGTTTTTCCAGCTGCGCTATAGTTCGCGGCAATGCCAGTTCAAAACCGCATTGTCAAAGTCCAGAAGCGCAATCGGGCGCTGGTCAAGTTTGACGCCAGCCGCATCAGCAAGGCCATGCTGCACGCCGCCAAGTCGGTCGGCGGGTTTCAGCGCGATTTTCTGCCGGGCGTGAACGACAAGATTTTCAGCGCGCACGGCTCGGATGACAACATTGCCGGTTTCCTCGCGGATGCCGCCATCGTCTGCCTGAACTCCGACCCGCACCACCTTATTTCAAATTTTCCCCCGACCATCGAATCCATCCAGGACGAGGTGCTCCATGCTTTGCGCAGCTACGGGTTCCAGATCACTGCCGACGCCTATGAATGCTATCGCTGGGGACGGCACTGGCTGCGGGAAGGCGCGCTGACGCCGGAAAAGTTTGTCGGCAACGGTTTCCCCACCGACCGCATGCAGCAAATCCTGGACTGGAACCGCCGGCACGGCGTGGATTCCGTCGCTTCCCTGAATGAGACCATTCGAAGCGGCCGCATCCGCGAGGTCATCGCCGCTTCGCTGGAAGTTTACGAACGCTCGCTGGATGAGGCCGCCCAAAAGGTGTTGACCCGCTTGAATGCGGGCGACCGGCTGCGGATGATGTGGGTCAGCGGGCCGAGCTCGTCGGGCAAGACCACCACCACCGTCAAGCTGACCCAGCGGCTCGAAAAGCAGGGACTGCGGTTTTTGATGCTGAACCTCGACGATTATTTCTGGTCGCTGGTCGAGCACCCGACGGACTGGATCAACGACCGGAACTATGAGACGCCCGAGGCGCTGGATATTCAATTGTTGAACGAGCACCTGCGGGCGCTGCTGAACGGGCAGACGATTGAGAAGCCGGTTTACAGCTTCAAGGAGGGCCGGCGGATCGCCACCAAATCGGTCAGGCTGGAGCGCGGCCAGATCCTGTTGCTGGATTGCCTGCACGGCTTTTATCCGCCCATCACCGAAGGCATCGACGCGGCCGCGCAATTCCGGGTCTATATCGAAACCCTGAACGCGCTTTACGAAGGCGATGGCAGCACGCAGCGGCTCACGCTGTTCACCGATGTGCGGCTCATCCGGCGCATGCTCCGGGACGCGCATCACCGCAATCACAGCGCGCTGCGCACCATCCTGCACTGGCACTACGTGCGTTACGGCGAGCTGTTCAGCATCATCCCGCTCATGGGCCTGGGCGACCATATCATCAACGGCGGCTTCCCCTTCGATCTGCCGGCGCTCAAGCCGTTCTTCGTGGGCGAAGGCGGCCTGTTGCCTTCGCCGGAGGACTTCGCGCCTTACGCCGGGTTTCTCGACGCCCGCATCCGGTATGACCGGGTCAAGGCGCTGCTCGAATCGGTGGAGGGCTTCACCCGGCCGCAGGTTGCCGATGGCGCCTTCATCCCCGGCGACGCCGTGATCCGGGAATTTATCGGGGGCAGCACCATCAAAATTCCGCACAACGAGTAGGGCCGGCGGCGCCAACCGGATGGAGTTGACTTATCGTGTCCGGCAGGCGATGGTTGCCGCGCCCAAACCAATGAAACCAGCCCATTCCCTCAAGCTTATGAGAAAAAAACTTTTGACCGTCCTCGCCGTTGCCATTCTGGTGTCCGTCAACAGCTTCATTTCAACTGCCATGGCCGGTGACGCTGAAACCGAATTAAAAGCGCTGGTCGCCAAGGTGAATGCGGACATCAAGGCCGGAAAGCGGACCGAGGCCGAACTGAATGACGACCTGAAACAGTTTGATGCCCTCCTGGCCGAGCACAAAGGCGAAAAGACGGATGCCGTGGCCCGCATTCTATACATGAAAGCGATGCTGTACGCGGAAGTGTTGAACAATCCCAAGAAGGCCGACCAATTGATGCAGCAGCTCAAGAGCGACTTCAAAGGGACGGCGCTCGTAACCCAGGTGGAGCAGCGCGAACAGATGCAACAACAGGCGGAGAAGGCCCGGGCCAGCTTGGGCGTCGGCGCCACCTTCCCGGATTTCGCGGACAAAGACGTCAGCGGCCAGCCGCTGTCCCTCGCCAGCTACAGGGGCAAGGTCGTGCTGATTGACTTCTGGGCGACGTGGTGCGGACCGTGCCGGGGCGAGATTCCCAACGTCGTGGCCACCTACCAGAAATATCACAGCCAGGGTTTCGAAATCATCGGCATCAGCCTGGACGAGGACCGGGACAAGCTGTTGAGCTACACCAAGCAAATGAACATGACCTGGCCGCAATTCTTCGATGGACAGGGCTGGAGCAACAAACTGGCCGTCAAATACGGCGTCGAAAGCATCCCGGCCACCTTCCTGCTGAACGGTGACGGCAAGATCATCGGGACCGACCTGCGCGGCGAAGAGTTGACCCAGGCCGTCGCCAAGGCGCTGGCCAAGAAATGATTGCCGGCTGGCGGCCCGGTGCGACCCGCCGAAGTTATTGCAGCAGTCCGGCCAGCGTCGGCTCCATGGTCTCGGCCCAGATCTGGTAACCGCGCTCGTTGGGATGCAGCTGGTCGGGCATGATGCTCGCGGGCAAGGCGCCATCCCTTTCAAGAAAATTCGGGCCGATATCGAGGTACCGCACCCTCTTGCCGTCGTCGAGCTTGGCAATAACGGTGTTGATGAGGGCGACCTGCGCGCGTTGCGGATCCTCCAGCGTCCCCCGCGGAAAGATGGCCAACAGCAAAATTTTGCTGTCCGGTAATTTTTCGCGCAATTCCCGGACCACGGCCTGCACTCCTTCGATGGTTTGCGGAACGGTGTTCCGCGGGGTTTTGCGGTCGTTTTCCTTCCCGGTGTTGTTCGTGCCGATCATGAGCACCACCACTTTGGGTTTGATGCCGTCAAGTTCACCGTGCTCCACCCGCCAGAGGACATGCTGAGTGCGGTCCCCGCTGATGCCGAAGTTGGCGGCATGGCGCGGCGCGTAATAGCGGTTCCAGACGTTGGAGCCCTTGCTGCGCCAGAAATCCGTGATGGAATCGCCCAGGAACAGAAGATCGATACCGCCTTGCCTTGCCTGCTGCACGAACCCCTCATGCCGCCGGACCCAGCCGGCATCGCGGGGCGCGGGAATGACGGCGGTATTTTGAACCACGGCATTCGTGGCCGCCAGGTCGGAGCTGGTCGCGTTGGTATTCTGGGCACAAACCGCCGGCGGAGTGAGCCACGCCAGCATGCCAACCACAGCAAGGGGCAACAGGAAAACTCGTTTCATGGCCCGAAAAATAACCGTTTAACCCCCAACTCTCAACCTACAACTCTGAACCCGCTTCCTACGAGCTGGCGCTGGTGTAGCGCCGGACGGAATAGCGCCAGAACCACTCGGAAATGAGCGCCCAGGTGAGGCCCAGCCCGAGCAACACCAGCCACGCCGCCGCAGAATGCAGCGTGTTGACCAGCACGCGCACCGGCACGTTGGACACCAGCAGCACGGGCAGGGCAAACGTGAATACCGCTTTGAAGGCGCCGCGAAACGCCTCGTCCGGCATCCGGGCGATGTTGAACAGGTTGTAGTAACCCCAGACGATGCCCTGCGCCCGCACGGTCCAGAAACAAACCGTGGCCAGCATGAACATGAGCGAGTAATGCACGAGCAGGCCGACCCCGCATAACGCGCCGAACCCGAGCCACTGCGCCAGGGTGGGCTGCAAATGCAGTTTGCCTGCCGCGTAAAACATCACGCAGGCGGCGAAGGCGGCGTTGGCAAACGACGGGATGTCCACCTGCCTGGTCGAAACCAGAAACCGCGTGTTCACCGGCAGCAACAGCAGGAAGTCCATCCGGCCGGTGCGGACAAGTTCGGACAGGTTCGTGCAGTTCACCAGAAAAAATGCCTGGTAAACCTGCTGGATGAAATTGCTCGTGCCGGTCAGCAGCACCACCTGCCAGATCGTCCAGGTGCCGATGGATTCCGTCTGGCGGAACAGCACTCCGACAAAACTGAGCTGCAAACCGAACCAGACCAGTTCCACAATAATCCAAAGGAGGAAGTTGCCCTTGAACGACATTTCCCGCGTGACGGACGTCTTCCACAGGGCGCCGTAGATGGTGAAATAGCGGACGAGGGACGAGGAACGAGCGTCGAGGACGGCACCGTTCGCTTCGGTTCCCGCCTGCAACTTTGGAGTTTGAACTTTGGGCATAGGCCTTGTCATTTACCCGCCAAACGCGGCGTATTTTTTGATGCCCCGCCGCCAGGCAAAACGCGCCAATCCATACGCCAGCAGCACCCAGAGCGATTGCACCGCCAGGCTTTGCCCGATGCCCGGGCCGGAAATCTTGCCCATGTAAATGGCGATGGGCACGTACAGCATGGACGGAAATGGTGTGTAAAACAGCGCGTGCGCCAGCGCCGGCGGCAGCAGGTCCAGCGGAAAGAGATGGCCGCTCGCCAGATATTCGAAGGCGAACAGGATGAAAATGAACGTGGAAATTTCCAGCAGCCAGAAGGCCAGCATCGCCATGGTGTAGGAAATGAAAAATTGCAGGAGCGCCGTCAGGATGATGGAGACCAGGAACGCCGTCATGGCCGAACCGCCGACCGGCGCCACAAAATAACCGCGAAAGCAGAAAATGAAAACCGCCAGCGGAATGCCGGCCATGGACATGAACGCAATGCGCCCGGAAAAAAACAGGCAGAGTCGATACCACAGGTAGTCAATTGGCTTGAGCAGAAACTGGCTGATGTTGCCTTCGCGGATGTCGGCCGCAATCTGCCAGTCGTCCTCGTTCACCGCCGTGAGCACGTCCACGACGGCGACCATGAGGTAATAAAAAATCATCTGGGCGGCCGTGTAGCCGGCGAGGGGCGCCCCGCCCTGCTGCGTGTAGATCGTGCGCCAGAGCGACAGCATGGCAAACAGCGGGATGAAGCTGAACAGCGTGCGCGTCAGGTAATTGACGCGGTACGTCAGGTTGTTCTGGATGCCGATGCCGATGACGTGCCAGTACTTTTTCATTCCTTTTGCCGCTGCGCCGGAAAGGTAGCCGGCGCCGGCCGGTTTGCGAATGGAAAACTTTCCCCTGCCGACCGCTGCCAGGCAGACCGGGGCGAAGGCCGCGGTCCGGCTCACTCGCCCGATTTATGCCGCCCTCACTTCACCAGCATGTTTTTGAATTCGATTTGGAAGGCAGCCACGTTGTCCTGGGTGACCGCTTTCGTCGGAATGAAGATTTTTCCCTGGGCCAGCTGCGTCTTGTCCCCGCGCAGGTATTCGCCCATGCGCAAGGTGGCCTGATAACCGATCCAGAACGGTTTCTGGGTGATCGTGCCATAAATGTCGCCGGCGGCAATGCCGGCCAGCGTTTCGCTCTCTTCGTCAAAACAAACGATCTTCACCTGCCCGGCCTTGCCGGCGCTGCGGACGGCGGTCAGGATGGCCGGTCCGCTGTAGCTGTTCAGGCCGGCCATGCCCGCGAGATCGGGATATTTTTTCAATGTTTCCTCGGCGTTCTTCTGGGCCACCGTGCCCTGCAAATCGTCAACGAGGGTTTCCACGATCTGGAGGTTCGAGCCTTCCAGGCCTTGCTGGACGCCTGCGATGCGCTCGGCGATGTTTTGGGCGTTGGTATAGCCGACAAACAGGGCGATTTTGCCGCCCTGCGGCAGCGCGGCTTTCAGCAAATCCGCCGCCTGCTTCCCGGCGGCGACATTGTCCGTGCCGACATAACAGGCGCGCCGGCTCTTCCCGGCGTCGCTGTCGGCGCACACCAGCAGGATACTGGCGGGAAGCGAGTTCAGAAATTCCGTCTGATTTTCGGCATCGATCGGGCTGATGGCAATGCCATCCACGCCCGAGGCGATCAGGTCGCTCAGGATTTCCTGCTGTGCCGCCGCGGTGCGGTTGCCGGGCGCCCGAAAGCTCAAATCCACATCGCCGAGCTGCCGCACGGCATTGTCGCAGCCCAGCCGCACGATGTACCAGTAATCGTTGGCATTGTTGGCGACAAAGCCCAGGCGCAACTTCTTTTGAGGCGGGTTTTGGAAGGTTTTGTTGTTCTGGTTGTCGCAACCTAGCGCCAGGGCAATCACCAACAGCGGAAGCAGGAGCCGAGTGTTCGTTTTCATAAATGTTTTCGTGGATCCGGCATGGGTAGTGAAGTCAATTTGACGTTCGCCAAAAACCCCGGCGCCGTCAACCCCTTTTTCCAGCGCTGACTGCCGTCAACCGGTTCCGGCCCGTCCCGCTCCGATCGCTTTTGGCACCGGGCCCGATGACCGAATGCGGGTACCCGCCATGCCGGGGGCGAGGGTGAATGGTAATTGGAATTGCGGAACCCGGGAGGATTCATTAGTATCAAGCCGCGCCGGCAAAGGAACCGGACGCAAAGTAAGGAAGTCTGAAATTATGAAAAAACCTCTGACAGGTGCGGAATTACAGGCCTTGGTCGCGGGTTTGAACAAATTGTCCCGGAACCTCTGGTGGTCCTGGGACCAGGAAGCCCAGGATTTGTTCCAGGAACTCTCCCCCCGCGGCTGGCAGAACCTGTTTCACAACGCCGCCGCCATCCTCCGCGAAGTCTCCGATTACGAGCTGCGCGTGCGCCTGCAGGACGCCGATTTCGAGCATCGCGCCCTGTCCGTGCTGCTCAACTTCGAGGCCTACCTCCAGAGTAAGACCACCTGGGGACGCGTCAACGCGCCGCAATTGCTTCAGAACCCCGTGGCCTATTTCTCCGCCGAGTTCGGTTTCCATGAGTCGTTGCCCATCGCCGCGGGCGGCCTGGGCATCCTGGCGGGCGACCATACCAAATCCGCCAGCGACCTCGGCCTCGGCTTCATCGGCGTCGGGCTGTTTTACCGCGAGGGCTATTTTCAGCAGGCCATCGATACCAACAATTGGCAGACCGAATTCTACAATTTGATTCACCCGGAAAATGTCCCGGTCGAGCCGGTGCTGGATGCGGACGGCCAGCCGCTCGTTTGCGACGTGGACATCAACATGAACCGCGTTCGCTTCCGGACCTGGCGGGTGAACGTGGGGCGCGTCCCGGTGTATCTGCTGGACGCCAATCATCCCGACAACCCCCAGCATTTCCGCGATTTGACGGCGCGAGTCTATGGCGGCGACCAGACCATGCGCGTGATGCAGGAGATCTTGCTGGGCGTCGGCGGGGTGCGGTTGCTGCGCAAGCTCGGCATCCGGCCGTCGGTTTTCCACATGAACGAAGGGCACGCGGCCTTCCTGACGCTGGAATTGATCCGCGAACAAATCGCCGCCGGAAAAAATCTGGCCGACGCGCTGGCCGCGACCCGGGCGGAATGCATTTTCACCACGCATACCCCGGTGGAGGCCGGGCACGACCGGTTCTCGGCGGAACTGATGGACTACGCGTTCCTGCTGTTTCAGCAACAGTTGCCCGTGCCGCTCGAGGAGATTTTGAAGCTGGGCCGGGTGAAGCCGGATGACCCGGAGGAACCGTTCTGCATGACGGTGCTGGCGCTCAAGGCGTCGCGCGCCGCGAACGCCGTGAGCGAATTGCACGGCCAGGTCAGCCGCCACATGTGGAAGGGCCTCTACCCCGGCACGCCGGAGGACCAGGTGCCGATCGGCCACATCACCAACGGCATTCACCTGCTGGGCTGGATGAAAGGGTCCGTCCGCCAGTTCTGGCGGAAGAAGCTCAAGGACGGCGGCAACGGCGTCCTCAAGCTGTGGCACGAAAAGTTCGGCGATGACTGGGCCTCCGCCATCAACCACGCCGAGTTCTGGGAGAAGATGGCTGACCCGGACTTTGTGTCCGACGAGGAGTTGTGGGCCCTGCGCTACCGGTTGCGGCGCGAGATGATCGAATTTGTGCGCCGCCGGCTGCTGCTCCAGCATCAGCGGCTCGGCCCCGGCGACTTCATCCGGTTCGATCACCTGCTCAATCCCGACGCGCTCACCATCGGCTTTGCCCGCCGCTTCGCCACCTACAAGCGGGCGCCCCTGATTTTCCAGCAATTTGAAAATATCGTGAAGCTGGCGCACGACAAGCAGCGGCCGGTGCAGTTCATTTTTGCCGGCAAAGCGCATCCGCGCGACGACGAGGGGAAGCGGTTCATCCAGCAAATCATTCACCTAAGCCGATACAGCGAGCTGGCCGGCCGCCTCGTCTTTGTGGAGAACTACGATGTTCATGTCGCCCGGCAAATGGTTTCCGGCTGCGACGTCTGGCTGAACAACCCGCGCCGCCCGCTGGAGGCCTCCGGCACCAGCGGCATGAAGGCCAACTGCCACGGCTGCCTGAACCTGAGCATTTTGGACGGCTGGTGGCGCGAAGGCTATGACGGCACCAACGGCTTCGCCATCGGCGAGGACTCCCATCCGGAGAGCGTGGAGGAGCAGGACCGCGTGGACAGCGCGAACCTGTACCGGACGCTGACGGAACAGGTCATTCCGATGTTTTACAACCGCGACGCGCAGGGCATCCCGCGCGAATGGCTTCAGCGCATCCGCCGCGCCATGGTCACCCTCGTCCAGAAGTACAGCACCGACCGCATGGTAAAGGAATACACCCGGAAATATTACCTGACGGATTAACGAACTCCTTTCTTGCGCTCCCCGACTCTGCTCTTACTCTTTCTTTGCCCGAATTATGAACTACAAGATTTCCAAACGCGCCGCGTCACTGTCACCCTCGCTCACGCTCGCCATTGACGCCAAGGCCAAAGCCATGAAAGCGGCCGGCGAAGACGTCGTCGGCTTCGGCGCCGGCGAGCCGGACTTTGACACGCCGCAGCACATCAAGGACGCCGCCGCCAAGGCGCTCGCCGCCGGGTTCACCAAATACACGCCGTCCAGCGGCATCCCGGAATTGCGCGAGGCCATCGCCGACAAATTCAAACGCGAGAACGGCCTGACCTACAAGCCGTCGCAGGTCATCGTCTCCTGCGGCGGCAAGCACTCCTGTTACAACGTCGTCCTCGCCACCTGCCAGGAAGGCGACGAGGTGCTCATCCCCGCGCCGTACTGGCTGAGCTACCCGGAGATGGTCAAGCTCGCCAGTGCCAAGCCGGTGATCTTGGAGACGACCGACAAAACGGAGTTTAAAATTACACCCGATCAGCTCCGCAAGGCCATCACACCGAACACGCGGCTGCTCATCCTCAATTCGCCGAGCAACCCGACCGGCAGCGTTTATACGCCGGAGGAGACCAAAGCCATCGGCGACATCTGCGTCGAAAAAGGCGTGCTCATCATGAGCGACGAGATCTACGAGCACCTGCTCTACGACGGTGCCAAGGTGAAAAGCGTCGCCAGCTTTTCGCCGGCCCACCAGGAACACACCATCATCGTTCACGGCTTTGCCAAGGCGTGGAGCATGACCGGCTGGCGGCTCGGTTTCCTGGCCGCGCCGGAGCCGATTGCCAAGGCGATTGACGCCGTGCAAAGCCACAGCACCAGCAACCCGACGTCGTTCGCGCAGAAGGGCGGCGTGGCCGCGCTGACGGGCCCGCAGGACCATTTGAAAACGTGGCTGGCGGAATTCGACAAGCGCCGCCGGTTCGCCCACCAGAAATTGAACAGCACCCCGGGCATCTCCTGCGTGAATGCCAAAGGCGCATTTTATCTGTTCCCGAACATCTCGAAGACGGGGCTCAAGTCATCCGACTTCTGCGCGAAACTGCTGGAGGCGGAAAAGGTGGCCGCCGTGCCCGGCATCGCCTTCGGCGCGGACGATTACCTTCGGATCAGCTACGCCACGAGCATGGCGAACATTGAAAAAGGCCTCGAGCGCATCGACCGATTCTGCCGGGCGCTGGTGAAATAGCGCGGCAGGAGCACTACGGCCGAGCCGCTCGCGGTAACCTAGTGCCGTAACGCCGGGCGCGGCCCGAAAAGGCCCTGACCCATTCAAGAAAGCTACTATTGATGCGGCATTCCCTGGTCGGCAGGTTTTGCTTGAAACCTTTGACCGGCGGGTTCAGAATGAAGTTCATAAGCCTGGCCGGCATATGCTTTGGTTCAAACCTTCATTCAAAAAGAAGTTCAGCGACATCAAAGGCGGCTGGAGCATCTCCCAGGTGCTGGACCAGTTGGGCAGCCCGCTCGAAGTGGAAGACTCGGAAATTCCCCTTGGCTCGAATTGGGGCACCCAGTCCGGCATGACCTTCGCCATGAAGCCGGGCGACCTCGTCAAACAATGGATGTTCCAGAATGACGACGAGTTTTACTACATCTGGTTTGCGCAGGTGACTTATGAAGAAGAGGATCCCTGGCGGGTGACTCTGAAAAAAACGGTGAACCACCGGCTGTGACCGGCTTCACCGCCGCCGCTCATTTGAGAAAATCCTGGTGGAGGACATGCATCAAATTGTCGACGGCCAGCATCAATTCACCGCGGCCAGCCGCCGCCTTTGCCGGGCCGGCTAAATCAATCGCCTGTCGCATCACCCGCGCGTAGCGCTTGGTCAGCGCCAGTGTTTCATTCCGGTCACCCAGCCGGCGGAGCAACTCGAGCACGGTTTCAACCCGTCTCCGCGCCCCGGCAATTCTCTGCCGGGCATCGTCTGCGTCCATTTCCCCGGCCTGAACGCGCCTCAATAAACCGCATTCAAAGGCCCGGCATTGCTTTGGCCGTTCGGCATGGATCCGGCACAGTTTTCCATCAAAGCACGCGCAGGGCTGGAGGAAAGCCGGGCGGCGGGCTTTCGATTTCACAACCACTCCCAGTTCAACCAACCGGCGGATGTCATCCTCCTTTTGCAGTTGCACGTCGGCAAATAAAACGCCGTTGCAGCACAGGCCGCAATTCGGACAGAGCTGGGCGACAAAATCGTTGGCAGGATTTGCGGACACGGCTTTGATTATTCCGGACTTCAGCCCGGCGGTGGCATCAAGTCCGCTAACTTGGCGCCCTCGCGACGCAGCAGGATGGCCTCGACGCGGGGCACATACATCTGGGTCTCGGCCGGCAAATAGCGCGCAATGTCGTCGTAGTCCCGCGTCCGGTAGCGGTCCAACAGCTTTTGCACCCGGCCCTCTCCGGCATTGTAACCGGCCAGTGCCAGACGCCAGTCCTGAAACTTGTCGTGCAATAATTTCAAGTAACGGGCCGAAGCGCGCGCGCTGGCCTCGGGCTGAAGCCGCTCGTCGAACGGCCACAGGGAAAGTCCGAATCGCCGCGCCGTGTCCGGCATCAGTTGAAACAAGCCCACCGCCCCCGCCGGGCTGCGGGCGCCGGGATCGAACGACGATTCCACCTCGGCCACCCAGAAGAGTTCCGGCGGAACCTTCTGCGTGACGAAAACCGGTTTGAGGCGCGCCAAATAGTTTGTGGCTTCCGGCGGGACTGGGCGGTCGGCAACCTTCTTGATCCAAATCTCCCGTTCGGTCACCGGCCCGGGATTGGCCACCGGCGGTGGCGGCTGATTGGTTTCCCCTTTTGGCGGCGGGAGGGTGACCCGGAGGTAGTCGGCGACCTCGAGATAATCCAGTTGCGATTTCAGCCAGGCGGCATAGGGCTGGGTTTCCGGATGGCTTGCCAGCAGGGGCAAAATGATTTCAGCGGTGCTCTTGAGCGGCGCGAGGTCCACGACGTATTCGCCCTGGAATTCCTCCTGCCAATTTCGGAAAAACTGCTGCACTTTCTGCTGGTCCAAGTCCGGCAGCGCGGCGAGCACATTCGTGTCGAGATTTTCCTGCGCCCACTCCCGCGCGCCTTGCATCAAATCGTCCAGTGAAATCGTGTTGTCCTGCGCCTGCGCCCACAGCGCGCCGGCCAGCAGCAGCGCAAAAATGCCGGTGATTTTCACTACCAACAGGTTCCCGCTCCCGCCCCGCTTGTCAATCCTTCATCGCCACAAGTGCTTCGGGTACTTCCGCTGCAGCTCGGATTTGATCTTGGGATAGTGTTCGCGCCAGAAGTTCGCCAGGTCCTGCGTGACCTGGACGGGTTTCATCCCGGGTGTCAGGATGTGCACCACCACCGGCACTCGGCCCATCGCAATCTTCGGCGTCTGCGTCACATCGTACAATTCCTGGATGCGCAACGAAATGTGCGGCGAGCCGGTCGCTTCATAGGTCACCTTGGGGGTCCGGCCGTTCGGCAGCGCCAGCCGCTCCGGCGCGTGCCGGTCCAGCAATTGACGCTGCGCCTCCGACAGCCACGACATCACCAGCGGTTTTACCTCCCGCTCCTTGATGTCCTTGTAACTCACCGCTCCGTGGCAAAGCTGCTCAATAAGATGTTTGCGGTCGGCTTCGGTGATGTCCGGCAGTTGCAGTTCCGGGCAATGGCGGCACAGCAGGCGCAGGCGCAACCGCCATTGCTCGACGCCGTGGTCCCAGTTCGGCAGCGACAAACGTTCAGCCAGAATTTCTTCAGCCAACAACCGCGCCGCGGCTTCCGCCGGTGGCGGATCAATCCGCTTGGCTGACAACGCCAACCCGCGAAAGCGCAGCAGTTCCGCCGCCTGGACGCGCCTGGCCTGCGCGTCATATTCGACGTGCAAATCGGATTTCATGTCCTCGGGAAAAAGTTCCCGCAACCAGTCCGCCTCGATGGCGGTGGCCAGCGAAAGAATCGTGTTCACTTCCCGGCCTTCAACCTCGCGGACTTCGGCGGCGACCAGGAGCGGACTGTGCTGCACGGCGCTTTCCCGCGCCAGCACACCGCGGCGGTTGTGAACCAGCTCGCAGCGGAGCGTGCCCTGGTCCAGCCGCCGCGCCACCCGGTCGCTGAATCCGATGAGAATGCACTTTTGCAGCGCTTCGTCCTTGATCTCGCGTGGAGTCACATCCAGGCCTTCGTCCCTGGCAATGCGGACAAATTGATCAAAAAGCGGCCCGACCTGCCGGGCGGTCACCGCGTGGATGCCCAGCCGGCGGCAGGCGTCGAGACGAAATTGGTTTTTCGCCGCGTAGTTCCACGCCCGCATCAGGATCCAGAAATCCGATGACGCCTTGTCGCCGAGGAGATCCTCGCGGTAGGAGACGGTGTCGCGATCCACGTTGCGCAACAGGAGGTCGCGGCCTTGCGTGAGCGCGGCCACGAGACAGGCTTGGTGAACGCAGCCGTATTCCTGGGCCGCGAGCAACATGCGCGAATAACGCGGATGCAGTGGAAACGCGAGCAGCTTGCGGCCGATGGGGGTAATTTGTAGCGCAGACATCCGTGTCTGCGGGATAGCCGGGCATCCCTGCCCGGCATCGGGACGGGCGGCTGGCAAGCCGCCGGAACCCGCAGGCGGGGGAGCCTGCGCTACCACCTTCAGCGCACCCAAATCCTCCAGCAATTCCTCGGCGTGCGTGAGCGAAATCTCATCCGGCTTTTCGAGCCAGCGGAATTGGCGCAAATCCCCCACCCCGGCGGCCTTGAGCGTCAGCACGACTTCGGCCAGGTCGAGCCGTTTGATTTCCGGCAGTTCCTGCGGCGCGCGTTCGTCGTGCTCCGGCCGCGACCAGAGCCGCACGCACCGGCCCGGCGCCGTGCGACCGGCGCGCCCGGCCCGCTGCTCGGCGCTGGCCTGGCTGATCTTTTCCACCAGCAAGGTGTTGATCCCGCGGTTCGCGTCATAGCGCGGAATGCGTGCCAGCCCGCTGTCAATCACCAGCCGCACGCCGTCAATCGTGATGGAGGTTTCCGCGACATTCGTGGCCACCACGACCTTGGGCTGATCGTAACGCGCCACAGCAGCGTCCTGGTCGCGCGGCGACAATTCGCCGTGCAATGGAAGCAAGATGTATCCCTTCGATTCCGGCTTGTGGCGGATGGCCTCGATGGTCTGGCTGATTTCGAATCCGCCCGGCATGAACACCAGCACGTCGCCGCGTTCGGCGGAACCGGCATACTCGGCAAACACCTCGGCCGCGAGATCCCAGACCGGAGGCGGGTTCGGTCCCAATCGCCGCGGCAAATAGCCGATGTCCACCAGATACACGCGGCCTTCGGAGCGGAGGACGGCGCAACCCTCACCCGGTCCCGCTTCGCGCGGACCACCCTCTCCCGTCCGACGGGAGAAGGACTGGGGGTGAGGGCGGCTCAGATAATTCTCCAGTGCGTCAGCATCCAGCGTGGCGGACATGACGATGATGAGCAGGTCAGGCCGGAGCTGTTCCTGAATGTCCAGCGCCCGGGCCAGCGTGATGTCGCCGTAAAGATGGCGCTCGTGAAACTCGTCAAATATCACGGCCTGAATCCCGCGCAAGGTCGGGTCCTGGATCAATTGCCGGAGCAGGATGCCCTCGGTCTCAAACTTGATGCGCGTGGCCTCGCTGACGCAGTTTTCGAAACGGACCTGATAGCCGACCTCGCGGCCCAGTTCCACGCCCAGCTCGCGCGCGACGCGCGACGCCAGCAGCCGGGCCGCGAGCCGGCGCGGCTGGAGAATGACGACCTGTCCGCTGCCCAGCAGGCCGTGTTTGAGGAGCATCTGGGGCACCTGCGTGGATTTGCCGGAACCGGTCGGCGCCTGCAGGATGAGCCGCCTCGTTGCCTTTAGACAGGCGATGATATCGGATTCAATTTCGTAGATGGGCAGCCGGTCGGCCATGCGGGCCCATCGTAGCGGGCAACCGAAGCTTCTGGCGAAAAGATTTTTGCGGCAGGGTGCGTCACTCCGTGCGTGCCGTCGCGTCGGAAGATTGGTATCGCCGGCGGGACGCCGGCGCTCCCGGGACTCAAACGAGCTTTGACAGTTGCGTTAATGGTTGGAATCGGCAAGCCTCGAACGGCAACGCGACATGAAACTACCGCGGTTTATCATCCTGACACCTCTGAAAAACTGGTTTTACAAGCGATGTAGAATCAGGCCTGTGGCCGGAAACGGTAGTGGTACATTTTCGAAAAAGGCAGGGACAGCGCGCTGCGCGGTCCGGACGCCGCAGCGCGGCGTCCCTGCCAAAACGCACCACTACGCCGGAAACACTGGGTCTGCGGGACAATTGATCGAGGCACAGCCTCGACGCTACACTTTTTTCAGAGGTCTCATTCTCTATCTGCTACTGGGTGCGTTGCCGACTGTTGCCCGGGCACAGGCAGGGGCTTCGTCAACCAACACGATGGCTGGCTTGAGCCTGCCGCCGCGGCCCAATCAGGACAGCTCGTATCATCTGGACACATCGTTCGGCTACCGGCACCCGCTGAACGGGGATTACGACTGGATGCTGCCGGCGACAATTTCGTTCGGGAAAATGCTGGACGACCGCAATGCGCTGGATGGTGTGTTCGGGGGCGGCGTCATCGAATTAAAACCGGGCAGCCCGGCGGATGCCGAGGCGCATCAGCCGTTCTTCTGGGAACTGGGCGTGGCGTGGCGCCATTACTTCGCCGAGCGGAAAGCGACCTGGAAACCGTACTTCACCGCGGGCGCCAGCCTGCTTTGGATGACGTGGGAATACCGTCAATCGGTGGATTCGCCCCACTTCGGGAATATCGATCGCGACTTTCTCGAAGGCGCCGATGGTTATGCCGGCCTGGGTTTGAGCGTGCGTCTGCGGAAACGCCTGAACTGTTACGGCGAGGTGGACGTGGGTGCCGTCGGATACCTGTCCACGACTTACAGCGGCGAGCACAACGATTTGTTTCAGAATTACAGTTACGGCACCTTCCGCGGCGGCCTCAGTTGGACGTTCTGAAACTGTCACTGACCACGGATGGACACGGTCTGTTGCATTGATTCAAACAAAGGGAAATTAGCAAATCACTGGTAAAACTAAAGACTATTCGGGTCAATTCGTCAGAATTTTCGGCTATCAGCGGCTGCCGTCACTGACACTTTAACTGACAGTGAATCCGGGGTCATTGGTAGAAAAAGCCAAGACTCCGGAGCGATGAAAAATTGCCGTTGCCGACAATCACATGGTCCAGCACTTCCAGTTTCAAAAGCTGGCCGGCGCGGATCAAATCCCGCGTCACCTTGATGTCCGCTTCCGAGGGCGTGCTTTCTCCGCTCGGATGGTTGTGCATCACAATCACGGCACTGGCGGCGGTGACAATCGCCACCCGGAACACCTCGCGCGGATGCACTAAAATCGTGTCCTGCGTGCCAATAGAGACAAGGTGATGCCCTTTAATCCGTC
Source organism: Candidatus Acidiferrum sp. (assembly GCA_035506715.1). Taxonomy (GTDB): domain Bacteria; phylum Verrucomicrobiota; class Verrucomicrobiia; order Limisphaerales; family UBA11358; genus UBA11358. The sequence goes on from DATJOW010000133.1 coordinate 17,121, forward strand.
TCCGGGTGTTGAGCAACAGCACCGCCAAGCACTCGCATTCCGGGTTGAAATACGGATTGCTGGCAATGTGTAACCGCCAGTAATCAGCCGCTTTGTCCGGTGTATCACACTGCTGTAATGCCTCGGGCGTCGGACATTCTCTTAAAGCTGTTATCTTGAATTCATGGGGACTGGCCGGGAACCTGAACGGTTTAACGAGGTCGGCAAAGCCGGGGAGAATGGAAGTGGTATTCATGGCTGCGTCTCGATTCAGGCAGGTTTGACATGGGCTGCGAAATAGCTGCCGTACCGCTTGCGGGGGTCATAGGTGGCACGTTCATCGGCGAGGGTGCCGCACGGGTGCTGCCAAGTCTGGCGGACATTGTTCCAATGGAAACCAAGCTCGGCCAACCGGCTGGTAATCTCCTTGGGCTGTTTCCCGGCAAACTGAATCCAAACCCATTGGCCAACCACTTCGGCCAGCCTGAAAAAGTCCGGTGTTTCAGCACGCAGCAAAGCGAGCAAACTTTCAGTCTTCAGTGAGCGATTCAGCCGGCGTTGAGCCTGATTGATTTTCACCAAACCGGTTTTGGTAGTGTTCAACTGTTCGGATCGGCTCTTGAGTCCCGAAATTGAATTTGAATTGGTTTTCATGGTCTTTTTTATGTGTTCTGCTGTTCGTCTTCGGTCTGTCGCCCTGCACGAGAAAGCGGAACCGCCAGCCCTCCCCCGTGGGAGGAATCTACGGAGGGCACCACGAGGGGCGGGCTGGTTTGGGCGGTGAGGCCGTGAGGGCGAGAGAACGAGAGAAGAAGCAGAAGGGAGCGAACGCGGGGGAAAGACCTGATGCCCGCCTGTCAAACCTGGTCAACCATCTGCGCGTTAGCGGGCGGACCTGGCGCGGGTCATGGTAGAAGCACGAACCGTGACAGGTGCGTTTTGATTGGCCTGTCTCCGCCGGATTCAGTGCGTGGAACGGAATGGAAGTGAAAGCCACTGGCCACGGTTGCCAAGTCGTGGATGATGGCGCAGCGTAGTGGAGTGGAGCGAGGCTGAACCGGCCGGAGTCAGGCTTTGGATATCAAGACGGCAGTCTGCG
>DATJOW010000134.1:0-49482 GCA_035506715.1 Candidatus Acidiferrum sp.
GATCACCGAGTATTGCGACCAGAACCGCGTGAGCATGCAAGAACGGCTGGAGTTGTTCGTTCAAATCTGCAACGCGGTTCAGCACGCCCATCAAAAGGGAATTATTCATCGCGACCTCAAACCGTCGAACATCATGGTCACGATGCACGACGGGGTGCCGGTTCCCAAAGTCATTGACTTCGGGATTGCCAAAGCCACGGAGCAACGCCTGACGGACAAGACGCTCTTCACCTCGTATGCGCAATTGATGGGCACCCCGGCTTACATGAGTCCGGAACAAATGGAGTTGAGCGGATTGAACCTGGACACCCGCAGTGACATTTATTCCCTTGGAGTATTGCTTTATGAATTGCTGACGGGCCGGACACCGTTTGACACTTCGGAGTTACTGAAATCCGGCGTGGATGAATTGCGGCGAACGCTGCGCGAGCAGGAGGCGATGAGTCCGTCGGCCAAACTCAAAACGCTGGCCAACGATGAGCTGACCAAGACGGCCAAACTGCGGCGCGTCGAACCTCCGCGGTTCCTCTCTCTACTCCACGGTGATTTGGATTGGATTGTGCTGAAATGCCTGGAGAAGGACCGCACCCGCCGCTATGAGACCGCCAACGCGCTCGCGTTGGACATCGAACACTACCTGCGTGAGGAACCCGTTCTGGCGCGTCCGCCGAGCCAGTGGTATCGGCTGCAAAAGCTGGTGCGGAGAAATCGAATGGTCTTTCTATTTGGCGTCGCGGCCATCGCGGCTTTGCTGCTGGGCACGGTTTTCTCGACCATCATGTTCGTGAAAGAGCGCAAAGCCCGAAAGTCCGAGGCGCGGTTGAGAACAGAAGCTGAAGCGCGGGAAATGGCATCTCGGATCGCCATGTTGGTGTCCCAGCGACGTTTTGAGGAAGCGGACAAGCTCGTGGCAAGTCTTGCGCGGGACAAACCGTCCATTGAAGCTGCGACCGCATTGCGCGGCTTGGGCGACTGGCACGCGGCGAATGGCCGGTGGGCCGAAGCCGCGGCGCGGTTCGAGTCGGTTTTGAAGGTGAATCAACTCGATGCCGCCGACGTGGTCGCCGAGGATCCATTGAAACTGGCGGCGGCGTTGCTCGAAGCCGGCGACCGGCACGGTTACGAGCAATTCCGCCTGACGCAATTCGACAAACTCGGCCCTGGCGGCATCGCTGCCGATTATCGGCTCTTTACCGCCAGCCTGTTACTGCCGCTCGATACGAACGGAATGAGAATGTTTCTTCCCGTGGCGGAAGCCGCCGCAGAGAAGTTGGCCGCCGCCGAACAATTACGTTTGAACTCACCTCAAGCAGTGGGATGGTCGAAAGCTCTCGCCTTGTGGGAATATCGCCAGGGGCATATTGCCCAGGATGTGGATTTCTGTTTTAACCTCAAGCAGAGAGAGCCGGATGACGCCTCTCTCAATTCGGCCACGTTTTTCATCCGGGCCATGTCCGGCTGGCGCCTGGGACAATTCGAATCGGCGATGGTGGATTGGACGGCAGGTCGCGAGCTGCTCCAGGCCAAAGCGCACCAGGGACTTCACGTTGAAAAAATTCCCAACCTGTTTCCGGGAGCGCAGCACGATTTGGAAGGCTTGTGGCAAGACTGGGTGATTGCGGACGTGTTGCGGCGCGAGTGCGATGAAGTCATTGCCCAAACCGACCGATCGTCTGGCGCGGCTTTGAAATCCAATACTGACTCCGAAGCGATTGCCTTTCGCGAACTGGGCAAATGGCACGCGATCCGCGGCGAGTGGGAGCTTGCCAGCCGCTGTTTGAAGTATGTCCGATTTCCAGAAGATGATTATCACATTTCACAAAATTATTACGATCAAGCACTGGCTGCGTTGAAGCTGGGAAATCAAGCCGAATTCATCCGCCTGCGCAACGAGGTCATTGGCCGCTTTAAAGATGCCCCTGATAACGGGGCTGCGGTAAACGTCTTGAATTTGACTTTGCTCTTGCCGCCCGACGACACTGCCATGACCGGACTGCAACCCTTTGTTGAATTCTTAAAACGCGCTGAGCCGGGCGCCGAGCAAAACAAAGACGCCTATGCCTCATGGCATCTCATGTTGCTCGGACTTTTTGAATACCGGCGCGGCAACTACGCTCAAGCCTCGGATTTGTGCCGGCGCAGTCTCGACTTCTGCAAATATGTAAGCATTCCCACCATCCAGGATCGTGCCATCATGGCCATGTCGTTCCACAAGCTGGGCGACGACGCGAATGCGCGCGCGGAATTGCAGAAAGCCCGCAGTTTGGCCGAGACCGGTCTCAACGTTGGCGTTGACTCATGGAACTGGCGTGAATGGATCTCTGTCCGCATCCTGCTCCAGGAAGCCGACGGCTTGATTCCGCAAACGAAAATTTCTGAATGAATCATAGCTTTCCAGCGATTGCCAACCGCGGGCAAATCTGGCAGCGCCCCCATTTGGAGTGCGGCGACACGTCGCCGCTTTCCCACGACGCGACCTGTCGGGTCGAACCAAAGCGCGGACATGTCCGCGCTCTCCAAAATTAGGAAATGCCGCGAATGTTATGTCGCTAAAGTTCCGCGCCAGCTTTGGGTTGAAATGTTGTCCCCCTTGAGATATGGAATTGCCTGTGGAAACCGCCAGCGACCAGCGCTACGACGAGAGATTCGATTTCGATTTCGCCGCCAGGCTGTTGCTGGAGATTGCCCAGGAGCGCTCGCTGGAAGGGCTGATGGAACAAGTCATCAGCGGGATAAGCCACCGCACTCAAATTGCGCGCGTGGAATTCTGGCTGATCAAAAAAGGAGATATTTGTTCGCGCTGCCCGCAAAGTGCTGCGTGCCCGGACCATACCAGCTGCCTGCATTTGGCTGCCGCGGGCAACAACCCTCTGCCCGGCAGTGGCCGCGAAGCGTCACGCATTTACCATTCCGATGAACGAATCCCGCTGGGCGCCGGCATCATCGGGCGAATCGCCGCGACCGGAAAACAAATCGAGCTGCACGACATCAATGAAGCACCGCGCGAAGTGGCTGACCCGGGATGGTGGCGGTTGGAACAAATTCGCGGATTCGGCGGAGCCACCATTTCGTTTCGGGGCGAAGTTTTGGGAGTGTTTGCGCTGTTCAGCCGCATTGACTCGCCGCCGGAAGGCCGGACGTGGCGGCAACTGTATGCCGATTACATCGGCAGCGCCATTGCCAACACGCGGGCTTTTGAAGAAATCCGGCAGACGGGCGAGCGCCTGGAGCAGGCCAATCAAAAGCTCGAACAGGAACTGGCCGAGCGCAAAGCAGCGGAGGAAAAACTTCGGGAGAGTGAACAGCGCTACCGCCGGATTGTGGATACGGCGTCCGAAGGGATTTGGGAACTCGATGAACAATACGTGACCACGCTGGTGAATCCACGCATGGCAGAAATGCTCGGGTATAAGCCGGCGGAAATGGTGGGCCGACCGCTGGCCGAATTTTTGTTCGACGACGACCACGCGCTGCTGCCGGCGCGGATCGCCGCACGGCGCCAAGGGGTGACCGAGCGCTTTGAGCAGAAATATCGCCGCAAGGATGGCGGCATGGTGTGGATGCATGTTTCGGCCACGTCGGTCCGGGATGCCGGCCATCGCTTCATCGGCTCCTTCGCCATGCTGACGGACATCACCGAGCGCAAGCTGGCCGAGGAAGCGCTGCGGCGGACTGCAGATTATCTGGCCGAAACGCAGAAGCTCACGCAGACGGGCACTTTTGCCAGCGACGAGACGACGAAGCCTTTGTTCTGGTCGGAAGAACATTTTCACATTTTCGGATTTGATCCTCAACATGGGTTGCCGACGCGCGACGAGGTGCTTCAGCGGATCCACCCGGAAGACGTTGACAAGCTATTGCAGGCTTACGGCCGCGTCATCCGCGAAAAAGTGGATTCCGATGTGGAATACCGGATCGTCTTGCCCGATGGGACGCTTAAACACGCCTATGGCCAAGGCCATCCCGTTTTGAATTCGGCTGGACAGCTGGTTGAAATCGTCGGCACGACGGTGGATATCACGGAACGCAAAAGGGTCGAGGAAGAACTGCGCAAGCACCGGGACCACCTCGAAGATTTGGTCAAGCAGCGCACGGAAGAACTGGCCCTGCTCAACCAGCTTGTCTATGGCTCGCTGGAATCCGGCGAGGTCGGCGCCTGGTGGATTGATTTCAGAGAAGAGGACACGACTCACGCGTTGGATAACACCGCCAGAATGGTTGGCCTCGAACCGGATCCGACAGGGAAAAAAGCCTACAAGCTTAGTGTCTGGAACAAAATGCTCACGGATACCGCCGCCAAATTTCCCGAGCACGCGGCCATCATTGAGCAAACGCTTGAGAAGTTCGCCGGCTGCATTTCCGGACAATATCAAAATTTCCGTTCGGTTCATCCCATGGCCATGCCGGATGGTTCCGTGAAGTGGCTCGATTCCCGCGCCGAAGTCGCCAAACGCTTCGAAACCGGCCAGGCACAATTGATGACCGGCACGCTCATTGATGTCACCCGGTCAAAGCAGGGCGAAGCTGAACTCGCCGAAGCCAAAACCCGCGCCGAAGTGGCCAACCGCGCCAAGAGCATGTTCCTCGCCAACATGAGCCATGAGCTGCGCACGCCGCTCAACGCCGTGCTCGGTTTTTCCCGGCTGCTTAAAAACGGTTCGGACGTGACGCCGCAGCAGCAGGAGACGCTGGACATCATCGTGCGCAGCGGCGAGCACCTGCTGAATTTGATCAACAATGTCCTGGACATGGCGAAGATTGAAGCCGGCCGGGTGGGACTGAAGGAATCGGAAGTTGACCTGCATCGGTTGCTTCACGAAATGCAATCGCTGCTGGGGGTGGGCGCCGTGGAAAAAAATCTGCGGTTCGCGCTCGAATGCGACCCGGATCTGCCGCGATATGTGCAAGTGGACGCCGGCAAGCTGCGGCAAGTGCTGCTGAACCTCCTCGGCAACGCGATCAAATACACCGATTCCGGCACCGTAAAACTCCGCGCCCGCCTCGTCAGTCTCCGCGGCGATGAAAAAGGAACGGTGCGGTTCGAGGTTGAAGACACCGGGCCGGGCGTCAGTCAGGCGGATGCCGAACGCATTTTCGTTCCGTTCGTGCAATTGGGCGATCAGGCTCCCGCGCAAGCCGGGACCGGATTGGGATTGGCCATTTCCAAGCAATATGTCGAGCTGATGGGCGGTCGAATTGGTGTGGCCAGCAAGCCGGGCCAGGGATCGGTTTTTTATTTCGAAATTCCGGTGACGATTCTCCCGGGGATGGCCGAGCGCGACGAGTTGAAGCCGCGGCGCATATTGGGTTTGGCCAAGGGACAGCCGCGTCATCGGCTCCTGATTGCCGAAGACCAGATCGAGAATCGTCTGCTGCTGCGAAAGCTGTTGGAGCCGCTGGGTTTTGAATTACGCGAAGCCGCCAACGGCCAGGAAGCCGTGGCCCTCTTCGAGCAATGGCATCCTGATCTCATTTGGATGGACATCCGCATGCCGGTCATGGATGGATTGGAGGCGGTCCGCCGGATTCGAGCCGCCAAGGCTGGCGCTGAAACCAAAATCGTGGCGATCACAGCTCACGCATTGGAGGAAGAAAGCGGACCCATCATGGCCGCCGGTTGCGATGCGCTCGTGCGCAAACCATTTCACGAACAGGAACTTTTCGAAGCCCTGGCCCGGCACCTGCGCGTGAAGTTCATTTATGAATCGGCCCCGCGTCAGGAAAATGCGCCGGAGCCGCCGGAGCTTGCCCTGAAGGCGAAGCAGTTGCACTCGCTGCCGGCGGAACTGGTGCGGGATTTGCGGCAGGCCGTTGTCGAACTGGACACCGCTCGCACGCAAGCCCTCATCGAACAAGTCTCCGCCCGCGACGCCTCGCTGGGGCGCGCATTGGACACCCTGGCCAGGCAGCTGAACTACGAAGGTCTTTTGAAAATGCTGCAAGAGGAAAATGTCCGGACCGACAAACCTTATGAGTGAAGCCAGCGAACCGGTTTCAACGGGCAAAGAAATTTTGGTGGTGGATGACACGCCCGCCAGCCTGCGGCTCATGTCCGAATTGCTGACCCGACATGGCTATCGCGTCCGTCCGGCCACCAACGGAACTTTGGCGCTGAAATCCGTCGCCGCCAAAACGCCGGACTTGATTCTGCTCGACGTCAGCATGCCGGGCATGGACGGCTATGAAGTGTGCCGCCGCTTGAAAGCAGACGAGAAGAGCAGCCGGATCCCTGTGATTTTCATCAGCGCCTTTGGCGATACCCAGCAAAAAGTCACAGGTTTCGAGGCCGGGGGCATTGACTACATCGCCAAGCCGGTTGAGGCGGAGGAAGTGCTGGCCCGGGTCCGAACGCATTTGCGGCTGCGCCAGGCGGAAGAGGCATTGCGCGACGCCCACAACACGCTGGAACTCCGGGTGCAGGAACGCACCGCTGAACTCCAATCCTCCAATCAAGCCCTGCGGGAAAGTGAAGAAAAAGCCCGCCAGGCGTTCGATGAAATCCAGCGCCTCAAGACGCAACTGGAAATGCAAAACGCCTACCTGCAGGAGGAAGTCATCGAAGCCAAGGCGTTCGGCGATCTGATCGGCCAAAGCGCGGCGCTGCGGCAAGTGGTGAGCCAGGTTGATCTGGTGGCGCCGACCGATGCTTCCGTTCTCATCCTCGGCGAAACCGGCACCGGCAAGGAACTGGTCGCGCACGAAATCCATCGCCGCAGCCGGCGCAAGGACAAACCGTTCGTCCGCGTCAACTGCGCCTCCATTCCGAAGGATTTGTATGAGAGCGAATTTTTCGGCCATGCGCGCGGTTCGTTCACCGGGGCGGTCAAGGACCGCGCCGGACGTTTCGAATCGGCCGAGGGCGGAACAATTTTTTTGGACGAGATCGGCGAAGTGCCGCTCGACTTGCAAAGCAAACTGCTGCGGGTGTTGCAGGAGAAATCCTACGAGCGTGTGGGCGAGGATCGCACGCGCTACGCCGATGTTCGCATCATTGCCGCCACGAACCGCGAGTTAAAGCAGGAGGCGGCGGCAGGCCGATTTCGCGAGGACTTTTATTATCGCCTGAACGTTTTTCCCATTCAGGTTGCACCCTTGCGCGAACGCCGCGAAGACATTCCGTTGCTGGCGCAACATTTCATCAAATTATCCGTGAAGGAAATGGGCTGCGCCAAACCCCGGCTGACGCGCGCCGGCATCATTCAACTTCAAAGCTATGACTGGCCCGGCAACATCCGCGAGCTGCGCAATGTCATCGAGCGCGCCGTCATTCTCTCGCGCGGCAAGGGCTTGGAATTCGATCTTCCAAGCAATCAAAGGCAGCCTGCAATTGTCGAAGTCAAATCGCGCCTGGAATGCTCCGCTGACGCGGGATATTTCACCGAAGCGGAAATGCTGCAAAAGGAGCGCGACAATCTCGCGCGGGTTTTGCAAAAGGCGAATTGGAAAATCAAAGGCGCCGACGGCGCGGCGGAACTCCTGGGCATAAAACCGAACACGCTGCTTGCTCGCATCAAGAAGCTGGGGCTAAAGCGATAAATGCGGTTTTCATGGTGAAATTCCCGGTTGCGACAATGCCGGCAAGTTGGCGTTTTGCCGGGGCGCATATCGCGGGAATCCTGCCAGCACCCCTGCAAGTATTTTGACGATCGTTGGTCGTGGACCGGTTGAGGACCTTGAGTTGTCGCGCGCCAAAATAGCTCTGCATTCGGTTTCGATTAACCAAGAGGGCGTCGTTTGCGATTAGCGCAGACGGTTGGTACGCCACAAAGAACCGACTTCAACCGAAAAGGTTTAAAATTTCGAACGTTCAAAATTCTGTCCCTGGTCCCACAGAACTTCAAAACAATGTAAGATCTTCAACAACAGCCATCTGCAGATGTTTTAGGGTGTTGGCACGGCGTGTGATTAATAGGTTTCGCAAGCGTTAAAATATGAAGCGAGACGTTAAATCGAGAAAATGAAAACAATCGTGCAATCCAAATTTGCCAGGCGAAACCGGCTGTTCATCCCAGTGAACGACTTTCGCTTCGCCGCTTTCCCGGTTCTGGTTACCAACGTCTTTCGGGTTCTCCCGCAGGCAATGCTCTCGCAGAGCAAGCCGCAAAACCAACTACCCACTGCATCCAGAAAGGTTTACCCATGAATAATTACGAACAGAATTCGGCTCCAAGCTCGGACGTCCACACCGGCCCGACGTGCCTGATCTGCAAGAAGCCGATCGCGAACAACGCCTGGTTCTGTCGGCTTCCACGATCAGCAGACGAAGCGAAGGATCCCCGGGCGCCGAAAAATATGCTGTGCTCGACAGCGTGTGCTTTCCGGCATTTCGCCGCTTTCAAAACCGAAAAATCCACGAGCCATTGAATCCAAGGAGAAAAACATTATGAACCTCACCGGCAACCAGGAAGTCGCGCAAGCGGAGACCGCCCTAATCGACCTTTGCGCTGACGGCGGGTTTGCGGCGATTGAGACGCCAACACCGTTGCCGGGCGCAGATGCCGACGGCGAAGAAAATACTTCAACCGCTTCGCCGCCCGAAAGGGGCGTCGCAAAGAATATTGATCTGACCCTGGACATTTTTGCCGAGGACGGTTCGCGGACGTGGTTTTACCAAGATGACGGCGTGAAAGTGCACAAAACGCTGCGGCAGTTGCTCTCGCCCCGATTGTTCAGCCAGCCGTTGCTCACACTGGCTTCGGAACACAGTGTCAGCGCCGTTCCCACTCGGACCGTTGATCTGATTTTGGCACACACGGAATCACCCCCGCCCTTGCCATTGCCGCCCGAGTGGCTGGACGTTGTTGAAGTCAGCGGCGAGGCGTTCCTCGATTATGCCGATGCCGAGGCGCAGCTTGCGGCAGAGGGCAAAAGAATACTTTTGGCAGAAATCCACACGCTCGGGGACTGGATGATCCGTTTGAAGTTCGTGAAAAAAGACTCAGCCACCATCCACGAACAGCGTCAGGTATGGGCACATTTTTTCGACTTGCCAGGCATTCCGTTCCGCCTGGCGGCAGGGGGGGTCGGGTTCATCAATCCAATGAAGATCAGCCGCGTAACCGTGTGTCCGCCGTTCGAGGGGATTCCTGAAACGGCACTGCCGTTGGATTTATTGCAGTGTATTCGTTCATAAAAGACTCAAGCCATGAAAACTATTCAATCGATCCACCACCACCGCATGTACACAAAACTTCTATCACCGTGTTGTTCCGCGCTAGGCCGGCTTTGCGTTGCCATCCTGCTGGCAAGCAACGCAACGTCGGTGGGCCTCGCGGGCGAGACAAACAGTGATGAGCTTTCGACGGCTCAAATCTTCAAGAAAGTTCAAGAGACTTATGACGCCATGACAAGTTACAGTGATGAGGGACGCGTCGTTGCAGCCGTGGATGGCGACGCCACTGTCACTTTCATCTTTTTCACAACCCGACTGACCAGACCGGATTTTTATCTAATCGAGTGGAATCGGACTGGCGAACCATCCCGCTCCACCCGGGATGCCAGCAACCAAGGAGTCTGGTCTTCCGGAGCGGGCAATTTTTTGCAGGCGGAATGCGGGGTGAAACTGCAAGGCAGCCGTGAGCTTGCTTTGGCCAATGCAGCCGCCGGTTCCGGTGGCGCGACGGCGACCATCCCCTGGCTGTTCTTTCCGCAACCGCGAGACGGGGAGGAACAACTCGATGATTTGGCGTTAAGTGGAGAGCGCCAGGCCGACGGTAAAGTGGGGGATATCGGCTGCTATGTCTTTACCCGAGAATCGCAGGGCCAGACCAACACGCTGTGGATTGGCAAGCAGGATTTTCTGATTCATCAGACTCGGACGGTCATAAGCACGGAAGCCATCCAAGCAGCGATGGCGAAGGAGCCAGTCGGTCCCGAGTTGATTCCCACACTGCATGGTTACACTTTGACGGAAACGCACATCAACATCGTCTTGAACCGGAAGTTCTCGCGAACGGACTTCATTCCTTCGTTCCCCTTGTTTTATTTCTCCGACGAGGAAGGGATGAATGTAACGGCTCCCGAGTCAGGCCTATGAATAAAGCCGCTATTGAGTCCCGTGACGGGAAGCCAACGGCCGTCTGGAAAGAGATTTTAGCGCCGACTGACTTTTTCGAACGGTCGCAGGATAGCATGTGCCAGATAACAAACAGGATTAGACCGATGAAAGACACCCCGGACACAGTTCTCGAACGGCCGGCGTTATCGCCCTGTTCGGCAAAGCGAATGTCCAAGCCGGTCAACTTTTACTGCCACGCCAAACCGGACGCCAAGTTGGTGAATCTGGCGGGGGATTTCAACGACTGGGACCAAACCGCGCTGCCAAGGCAACGGCAGGCGGCAGGAATTTTGGCGAACCTCGGAAGCCTCCGTCGCACTACAGTGCGAGCGGATGAGTGCAACGGCACGACAACGCCAGTTGCGGCATAGGAGCAATCTGCCTTTATCCATGCAAACAGCCAATCTTGAATCAAGTGAACGAAAACCACCGATGCACTGGAAAACAATTCTGGTTCCTACGGATCTTTCAGAACGGTCAAAGCAAGCCGTGAAAGCCGCCACCTATCTGGCTGAGCAATGCAATGCAAAGATTACACTTTTACATGTGATTCAGGTGTATTCAGGCTCCTTCGAGGGAGGAGCGGCGGCAGACCATTTTGTGAATTTGGCGCGTGAATACCTGGATAGAATGGCCGATGAGATCCCGGCCGAACTGGTCGGCGATAAGCTGGTTTCCTTCGGCCCTGACGGAACATTCCTGAAAATCGTCGAGACAGCGGACGCGATTGCGTCGGATCTGATCGTCATGGCGACTCACAGCTATGGCCCCGTCAAGCGGGCATTGTTCGGAAGCTTGGCCACGTCTGTAATCCGCCACGCTCCTTGCGCCGTGCTCGTTGTTTCACCCCACCCACCGCAAATGAATCAATCTACAATATGAAACCCAACGATGCCGCCGTGGAAGCCTATGACAACGGCGAAGAATATTTATTCGAATTTGATCTGCACGGCCTGACGCCGGAGGAAGTCCACCTCAGCCTGCAGGGCGACGCACTCTTTCTCACCGGTGTGCGCACCGCCCCGATCCACGCTGGAAACGGTCTGTGGACCGAGCGCCCGAATGGCGCATTTGTTCGCCGGCTCGTCCTGCCGCACGATTCCTGTGCGAGGGAAACTCAGGCCACAATTCAGGACGGAGTTCTGCGAGTGCACGTGCCCAAGAAACCATCTCAGGACGAAGCCGAACAATCATGCGTTATGCAACTTGAGGAGTCAAAGCATGAACACACGGCCTGCTGATATGAACACAACCAATAAGAACGATGACTCGTACTCGGCTGTCGCCAATTCCAACACAGAATGGCTGAAGTCAAACCTTCAGAAGCACTGCAAGGCCGTGAAAACCCGGATGATGGTATTTGTTTTCTGCTCCTGCTGGACGGCGATGGCGGCACCGCCGGCACTGCCCAGGCCCACAACGGCCGTCGATAGCCCCGTCCAGAACCTGCAACCCGGCCCGGGCGGAGCGCCTTATGCACCGGTGGCATACCTCGCGGACGAAGCCCCGTTGACATACTCTACGGCCGAGGCCCCACTGGGATACCCTGCAGTCGAGGCACCGCGGGCACAGCCCACGGCCAAAGCACCGCTGGCACAACCTGCGCCCAGAGCACCGCTGGCACAGCCCGCACCCCGAGCGCCGCTGGCGCAACCCACGGCCAGAGCAGCACTGGTACAGCCTGCGCCCGGAGTACCGCTGGCGCAATCTGCGCCCAGAGCACCGCGGTTACAACCTCCCCTCAGAGCACCGCTGGCACAGCCCGAACCGACAGCGCCGCGGGCACCAAACACGGTGCAGCTGCAGTTTGCGCCCAGCGAGACCCGGGCGCCCTCGATCCGACCCGCACAGTCGGCTCCGGCTGCGCCGCTTGCTGCATCAACCCCGGCAGTGCCGGGCAGGACACTGGTTGGGTGCAGGCCGAACCAATTCCGACAGGAGCCGGCGGCGAACCCAACGGTCACCAATCGCCTTGGGCAAAAGCCGCAGCCTGCTCCGGTTCAGGAACAACTTAATCGCATTCAGGCGCAAGGGGCGGTGAGAAGTAACAGTCTGACGGATATGAGCAATTCGCAAGCTCCGGGGCGATACGGGTTAAGCAAATAAACGCGTGCATGAACCGAATGTGACAGGAAGAACAAACAGTTCTGACAGCAAACCATTGAAACGAAGAACAGCAGATATGAACACAAAACGCCGCAGACATGGCTCGCATGCAAAGATCGTGACTCCCTGGTTTGATGCTCGCAGCCGGCCAATGGCATTTGAAATCTCCACAACTTTGCGGCGACCCAGTTTCACGGGCGACGGAAAAATTCCAGCGGGTTCGCCACCCGAGCAGGGCGCCGCAAAGAAACGGCTCCACCAGACCCTCGCCGCCGGCGCGGCGTTGTTCGTAGCGCCGCTCAGAGGCGCGCATTACTTCGCGATCAGTCGGCTCTGCGTTGCCGTCCTGTTGGCAGGCGGCGCAACCTCGACGGTGCTCGCGGGCGAGGCAGCCGGCGATGATCTGGTGCCGGCTCAAATCTTCGAGAAAGTCCAAGCGACTTATGCCTCGGTGTCGAGTTATAGCGACGAGGGACGTGTGGTAACCGCTTTGGACGACAAGACCATTGTCAATTTCACTATTTTCACAACCCGGCTCGCCCGAACGAACTGTTATCTCATCGAATGGAATCAGACCGGCGAATCATCCTGCAACACCAGGAATTCCTGCGGCCAAGGAGTCTGGTCCTTCGGGGAAGGTGACTTTTTGCAGGCCGGATGCGGTGTGCAACCCCAAGGCAGCCGCGAGTTTGCTTTGGCTAACGCAGTCGCCTTTTGCAGTGGCGCCACGGCGACCATTCCCTGGCTATTTTTCAATGCGCAAGAAGGAGACCGGGAAAAGCTAGTGGACGATTGGGGATCAAGTGCAAAGCGGGAATCTGACGAGAATTTGGGAAATATAACCTGTTACGTCTTTACCCGGGAATCGCAGGGCCAGACCAATACGCTGTGGATTGGCAAGCAGGATTTTCTGATTCACCAGGTTCGGAGAGCAATTGGTGCGGAAGCGGTGCAAGCAGCGGCAGCCAAGGCTCTGATTGGGCCGGAGTTGGTTCCCACGATGCATGGTTTCGCTCTGACGGAAACACATATCAACATTGTCCTGAACCGACCGTTCTCGCGATCGGACTTCGTTCCTTCGTTCCCTCTCTTTTAATCCTCCGACAATGAAGCAACCAATGAAACGATTCCACCAAGCGATATGAAAGACACTCTGGACACAGTTCTCGAACGGCCGGCGCCGTCGCCCTATTCGGCGAAGCGAATGTCCAAGCCGGTCAACTTTTACTGCCACGCCAAACCGGACGCCAAGTCGGTGAATCTGGCGGGGGATTTCAACGACTGGGACCAAACCGCGCTGCCAATGCAACGGCAACCGGACGGCTGGTGGTTTGCCCAGGTGCCGTTGACCCATGGGCACCACCCGTATCTGTTTCTGGTGGATGGCAAGCCGGAACTCGATCCGCGCGCCGCCGGAACCGTTAGGATTGAAGAATTTGGCAAGGCATCGGTGATTGCCGTGAGTTGAAGGAAAAAACGTTCCTGAAAAGGAGATTCGGAATGTCATACTTGATAAATCCAGTTGATGAGGATCAATACGTGTTTTTGAGGTATGAAGGGACGATGCCGCCGATTGAGATTGTCGCCGTCCGATACGGAGCCACCGGGCTGCTGTCCGCGCTGCATTGGGACCGGCTGTTGATGGATATCACCGAGTTGCGAACCATTCCACCCGATTTGGAACTTTTCAGATTGTTCAGTGGTTTGTCCCCCGACCTCTCGCCGAACGCGCGGGTTGCGCTCGTAATTCGTGAGGAACAGGCCAAACAAGCCAGACTTGTCCAGGACATTGCCCGGAAGGAAGGGGTGTTTCTTGCCTGCTTCTCTGATGTGGAGCAAGCCTCCACGTGGATGAAAGGAATAAGGCCCCATGAACGATCCCAGACTCGGCCAGCCAATTCCATGCGACAGCCTGGAAACCAGAAAGGATAGAGAATATGGACACGCCGCTATTAACATTGTTTGTCGCAGAAACCCTCGCTTTTGCCTTGCTCTGGCACAACAAGCCCGCGCGACCGCAACAGGAGTTCGCCGGCCTCGCGCGATTTCTGCGGTGGTTGAGGCTACGACTTCGATTTCGAAAAATGCCGTTGCGGGAGGTCATCAAATCGCTGCCGGGTTTTGGTGGGCAGGCTGACTCCCGAATAGACCCCCGAACATTAGGCGCGAGCGGTCAAACGGTGTCACCGGTTGTCGCGAAAAACAGGGAGACGGAAACCCAAAATCACATTGAAAACATTGACGAAAGTCATCGCGACTCACAGCTTGTCACCGTGAATTACGAAGATTCAAGCTGGCGGAGAGAGGGGGATTCGAACCCCCGATACGGTTTTACCCGTATAACGGTTTAGCAAACCGCCGCCTTCAGCCACTCGGCCATCTCTCCACCGCCGGCAAGTCCACTCAGCCCGATTAGTCTGACCATTGCGACCGCCGAGTCAAGACCGGAGCCGAACTATAACCCAAATCCTGAGAAATGTCGCCCCTGAGCCCGGGTTCGGTATCGCCCCCAGCCGCGGCTGTTGTTTTCGCGCAACGATGAATTTTGTAAGCGATGGCAAGCGGGCGTGTCTGACTCTCAACCGTCGGGATTCAAGCCTGGACGGAGCCGGGTTGTCGGCGAACGAGATGAAGGCCTATGATACAAAGTCCCGCGCCGAACAAAGCGCCGCTCGCGGGTTCTGGCACCACGGCGGCGTAAGCCACGTCATCAAACTCGAAGCTTTCCGGGTAAATTGGCGTCGCACTGGCCACAACCCAGGAAAATGCCGTCGTGGAGATAATGTTGACATATGCCGAGTCGCCCGGATTCAGGGAGCCGTTCGACCACATGATATTCTGTCCGCCCAGCGTTCCAATGAGGTTAAAAGCACTGTCGTAGAAGGTCAGGTCATTCATGCCAGCATAGGGATCAATTGTCCCCCAATGGAGTCCCAAATAGTGTTGGGGGGTCGAGAACCCGAGGGTGGCTGAACCACCGGGTTCGACCGCGACGAACTGGCTGGCATCGGGGCCATTGGCCGGGGTTTCACCAAAAAAAGCCGCCGTTCCACCGGAAAAGGCAGGGGGCGTGGCAACGCCGTCCGAACCGATGCGAAGATAAGCGGAACCGGCCAGCATCAATATGGGCGGGTTTGGTTCATTAAAATTTTCCAGGATTGCGCCATTCACACTAGGAATGCCTCCGATTTGAGCGGTAACGGTGAACTGGCCGTTGGCAATACCGGGCACGCTCCCGGCCAGAATACTGATGAGCGACATTGAGAGGTGGTTTTTCATACGATACTCCTGATTTTTTTAATGGTTCTGAATTTGGTCAAAGTTGGGAAACGACGGCGGGCAAACGCACCTCGCGAATACCGAAAATGGAGCGTCGCCGCGTCCAGCGATTGCACCCATCTGATTAATTACCACTCTACAGCGACCTCCGCCCTTGTCTATCAAAAAGTTAATGTCATGGCCGCCGAGACAAGAGCCAATCGGCCGGGCCGGAGACAATATCAGAGCATGACACACCCGCCGCTTTGCCGGCTCAAACAATTTGCTTGAACCACTGAAGTCCCGGTGGTTGAATCAAACCGCCAATGGCAAGGGCATTGATGAAACTTAAAGTCGTTGCTTCCTGCCGTCGGTTTTGGGGGATTCTTTTGTAAGTCAGGCATACGTTTGTGGGGAGGAACAGTTCCTGAAGGGAGGTTTTACGAGGAATTCGAACCAAGAAATCCTGATTACCCACTTGGTAAAGTGGCTGTCGAAATTCTCCGACTTAAGTAAAGTTAAAAGTCTGCGAGCGAGTGTCAAAACCCGGTTCCATCGAACTACCCGGCTGTGAACCGATCCCGATTTTGTACGAGGATCGGACGGTGCTGGCGGTGGACAAGCCGCGCGGGTGGATGCTGGTGCCGGTGTCGTGGCAGAAGACCGCGCGCAATTTGCAGGCGGCTCTCAACTCGTCCATTGCCGCCCGCGATTTCTGGGCGCGGTCGCGCGGCATCCAGTTTCTCCGCTACGTCCATCGGCTCGATGCGGATACCAGCGGGGTCCTGCTCTTTGCCAAAAGCCAGGGCGCGATCAAAACCTTTTCCGATTTGTTCGAAAGCCGGAGGATGGAAAAGACTTACTTGGCGGTTGTGGCTGGAGAACCGAAAGAGACGGAATGGGCCTGCCACTTGAAGCTGGCGCCGGACCCGCGCCGGATTGGACGGACGAAAGTAGATTCGCAGGGCAAACCGGCGGAAACTCATTTTCGCGTCCTGCAAAGCCTGCCGGAAACAGAGGTTTTTGGAGTGCGCCAACCTGTCGGCGCTTTGAAAAGCGGTGACGTGTCACCCCAGTCCAAAGCCGGAGTCGCAAAGCTGACACTGGTTGAAGCCAGGCCGGTGACGGGTCGGACGCATCAAATCCGCGTGCATCTGGCGGAGTCCGGTTTTCCGATTGTGGGCGATGAACTTTATGGCAAGCCCCTCGCCCTGGATATCGGCAGGGCGAGGCTGCCGCACCGCCAAGCCGAGCAGCAGCTCGGCGTCGCCAGGTTATTGGGGGCGGCGTCCGCAGGACGGGTGAAGAGTTTCCCGCTCGGCCTGCGCGCGTTGCGGCTGGCTTATGCCGACCCGTTCACGCGGCGGCGGGTGGACATCCGGGCGCCGACGGAAGAATTTTGCCGCGAATTCGGCTTCAACCTGTTATAACTTCGACCATGTCATCGGCCTTGAAGCATTCGTATATCGCCGTCAACCCATTGGTCTGCTTTCGTAAATCAGCCATCCACGGCACCGGCGGATTTGCCCGGACGGACATCGCCGCGGGCGCGCGCGTGGTGGAATATCGCGGCGAACGGATCACCAAGAACGAGTCCCTGCGCCATTGCCTGGACGGCAACCCGTTCATCTTTGCCCTCGACGAAGTATGGGACCTGGACGGCAGCGTGACGTGGAACCAGGCGCGTTATCTCAACCACAGTTGCGAACCGAATTGCGAGGCGGAACGAATTGACGATCGCATCTGGATCGTTGCCCGGCGCAATATCCGGGCCGGGGAGGAACTGACGTTCAACTATGGCTACGGCCTGGAGGATTATCGGGAACACGAATGCCGCTGCGGCGCGGCCGGCTGTGTGGGATATATGGTGTCGCCCGAGTTTTTCGATCACGTCAAATGGCAAAACGGGTTGGCGCCCATGTAGTGTCGTGCCTGTGGCTCGATCCCATCGGTGCACAGCGCCGACGCTACAACCAAACTTCCCGACGGCGTTAGTTACTGGTTGTACCGTTCCTTGTAGCTCTGCTTCAACGCCTCGACTTCCTCGGGGCTAAGGCCCTTGAGCCAGCGATGTTCATCCCGGGTGAGCAACTGCTGGATTTCGGCTTCGTATTTCCTGCCCAACTCGGGACTTTTCTCCTTCGCGGCCTCGACCACGGCCGGCAGGAATTTCTCGTAGAAATGTTTGGAGACTTCGTACATGCCGTGCCAATGGGTGTAGTCCGGCCCCATCATCGAGGCGCCGTGGCGGGCGCGGCGGCCTTCGTGATGCCACAATTCCCAGAACACCCATTGCACCTCGTGCTCGAAGGGCGCCTTGGGATTCAACACGCCGTCGGCTGTGAGCTCGTCCATGATTTTTTGCGCGGGCCTGGCGAACTTGTCGTTGTAGAGCACAACCAGGCTGTCGAACTGCTGGTAAAAATTGTCCACGTATTCGGCGCCATGGCAGTTGAGGCAGGCGCCTTTCATGGCGTTGCGCCGTTCCTGCCAGGTGACAATTTTGGCGACGGTACGCTTGACCGGTTTGCCGACCAGCTTTTCGTTTTCCACGACGTTCTCGGTGGTGGTGACTTCGGCGCCCACCTTGGGCAACGCCTTGGTTTCCGGGTAATCCTCACGATAGCCGTCGGCGTAAATGATCAGGTTCAACTTGGCGCTCACGACGGGCCGCAGCGTCCAACTGATGCGCTCGCCGACGTCGTGGTTGTTGGCCTGTGCGACCCCATTGGTGGTCATGTAGCTGCTGATGTGACAACTCGCACACGTGGGCGCGGCGGAATAATCCTTGCCCAACACCCAACTGTCCTTGTCCAGCGCCATCTTGTCGCGGTTCGCGTAAAAGGCGATGCCGTGTTTGGACTCGCTGTAAATCTCGATCTGCGGATGGTCCGGGCCGAGATGGCATTTGCCGCAATTTTCCGGCGAACGCGACAGCTTGGCTTCGAAGGAATGTCGCGAATGGCAGGCGTGACAACTGCCCTTGGACCCATCGGGATTCAGCCGGCCGATGCCGCTGTTCGGCCAGGTGTCGGGATCAACCACCGGCCGGCCTTCGGCGCCGGCACGGAGGATGTCGCCCTTGTCATCGCGTTTGAATTTGATGATGGCGCCGTGACACTGCCAGCAGCCATTGACGGCGTCGGCCTTGTTGGTGGGCATGCCGGCGACCTTCTCGGCGAGCACGTTGTCGAGGCTGGCGAGGATTTCGCCCGCCTTGGCATGATGGCTCTGGGAGAACTGCCGGACCTCCAGCTCGTGGCACAGACCGCAGTCCTTGGGAGTGACGATCGTGGTGATCCATTGGCCCTGATGCTGCCAGGCGCCGACGCGGTTCGTCTCGGCGGCGTGGCAATCGAGACAGCCGATGCCGAGTTCCGCGTGACGCGAGCGCCGCCATTCCATGACGAGGGCCGGGGAGGTTTTGGCATGGCAGTCGGCGCAGGCCTGGTTTTGCGCGGGGGTGGCGGTTTGCTCGACAGCGGCACTGGCATTGCGCGCGGCAGGAAAACCGAACGCGATAACGGCGGATGCTGCCAGGCGGCAAACGGAAAAAATGTTCATGGTCTTCTTTCTGTTTTGGACGCGGCGTTTGTACGTTGGTGACCCAATGCCACCCACAAGCCGGATCTGCTGCCACAGCGGTGCTGCCGCCATCAAAACGGCAGGGCACGGGAAAGGCAACAACGAAATTTTAGCGCGAAGACCGCGGGCGCGATTTGACCCAGGTCAAAGAAGCGGGCGCGTGGGGACTCACGCGCCCGAAGGAAATTGCTGAAGCAATTTGGATTTCAAACCAATCCCTCACTCGTCGCTTCGCGCCACCCCTTCCCATCGGATGGGAGAGGGGCGGGGTGAGGGTTTCAATTCGCGTATTTGACACCGCAGCCGTACGGCTTGGTCTGGCTGACCGCGACCGGTTGGCCGGCGATCACGGCGTTCACAGCTTCGCGGACATAATTGTGGGCCGTTTTGGGGTCGTGCATCGGATCGGGTTTGTCATCAATGGCGCCCTGATAAACGAGCACACCGTTTGAATCGATCACGTACATGTGCGGGGTGGTCTTCATGCCATACAAACGGCCCACGGCCCCCGAACTGTCGTCAATCCAGGCGGTCGCCACGATCTTCTTGTCGGCCATTTCCTGCTTGGCCTGGTCGGCGGTGCGGTGACTGGGATTTTTCGGGTTGACAGAATTGACCAGCAGCCAGACCACGCCCTTGGCGGCCATGTCCTTTTCCAGCTCCTGCATCGCGCCGGTTTTGTAATGATTGTTACAAAACGGGCAATCGGAGTTGTAGGATTCCAGCACGACAATCTTGCCCTTGAAATCGCTGAGCTTGACCGTCTTGCCGTTGATGTCGGTGGCCGTGAAATCCGGCGCGGGCTTGCCGATTTCAGCGGCCAGCGCCGCCGAAGCCAGTGTCAATACGGTGAACAAAGCAATTGTAGTTTTCATAAATATAACCATTAGACGCACCATTCGACATTTGGTTGCAGCAAAATGTTCAAGCAGAGAACCGAGGTAAAGAGGCTCAAATAGCATTCCTTGAGTTCTCAACTGTCAATCCTCGACTCGTTTCTCCGAGCTTTCTAACGTCGGCTCCCACTACTTACTGGTACGGTCGAGGGCATCCAGGACGATGCCCGGTGTCAGAATTTCCGGCAGGACGATGGGCTGGGCTTCAGGATTTTTCGGATAGACTAGGACCAGCGGCACGCCGGCCCGGTTGAAACGGCTCAGTTCGGTCGTGATGTTATCCGGAAACCGCGTGTAATCTCCGAGCAAGGCGACGGCGTTGATTTCCTTGAGCTTCGCCCGCACAGATGGAATCTCGATGCTGGTTTTTTTGTTCACCTGACAGGTCAGGCACCAATCGGCGGTGAAATCCACCAGGACCGGATGCCCTTCCGCCCGGGCTTGAGCCACGGCTTCGGGAGTCCAGCGCTGCCAGTCAATTCCGTTGGCTGATTCCTTCAATGAGCCGGCTGTGTCGGTTGCGGCCATGGGGTGTCGCCAGTGCAATTGGCTTTCGAGCGCATACGCATAGCCGCCCACCAGCAAGATCAGTGCAATCGCAAGCGCCAGGCCTTTGCGGGTCCGGCCGCGCTGGACAAACTCGCCAAAAATCCAGGCAGCCAGCGCGACGACGACCAGGAAGACGCCGAGCCACAAAGTGGATTTGCCGTAACTGCCGGCCGCGAGGTTAAACAGCCAGACCGCGGTGGCCAGCATCGGAAAACCCATGGCAATTTTGAACTTTTCCATCCAGGCGCCGGGCTTGGGCAGGAATTTGAGCCAGGTGGGCTGCCAGCTCAGTATGACATACGGTGCAGCCAACCCAGTGCCTACAGCCAGAAAAACCAGCAGGATCACGGAGGCACTTTGGGCGAAGGCAAAGCCTAGGGCGACGCTCAGGAACGGCGCGGTGCAGGGCGTGGCCAAGGCGGTCGCCAGTACACCGTTGAAAAAAGCCCCGGCTGAGCCGTGTTTCGCCGCCCATCCGCCGGCCGCGTCCAACGCTCGTCCGCTCAGCGTGACTTCGAAAACGCCGAACAAATTCAGCGCGACGAGCATGACCAGCGTCGTCAGACAGACCACGAACACCGGGCTGCCGAACTGCATGCCCCAGCCGGCGTGGTGACCGGCGGCCTTGACGCCAATAACCACCGCCGCGAGCACGAGAAACGACACCAGCACGCCCATCGCGTAAACCAGGCCAAGCTTGCGTACGTGGCGCGGCTCGCTCCGGGCTTCGCCGACAAAGCCGAGAATTTTCAGTGCAATGACCGGCAGCACGCACGGCATGATGTTCAGGATCAAACCGCCGATAAAAGCGTACAACAGCATCAGTGGCAGAGCCGGCCGCCGGCCGGTCTCTGGAGGTTGGCCCGGAGACTCGGAGGCTGGCGACTTGCCGGGCAGGTGCTCGGACGTGGCGGGATTTGCTTCGCCGGCGGGCGCTTGGTCGGCGAGCGCGAATTTGACCTCAAAACCCGTGCGGGTATGGCCGGATTCCAGCACGATAATGCCGCCCATTCTCCCCGGCCAATCGCCGGAGAATTTTTTGACCAGCTTCCGCAAACGGATTTCCGTCGGCGCCGTAACCAGGTTTTCGGTCGTCCCCTGAACTTCAAAATCATCGCTGGCGTCAGGGAAGAAGTCGGCCCGGGTGATTTGCGGCGACACCGAACTCTCCAGGCTCGCTTCGAGAATCAGCGGACGCAAGTCACCCGAGCGGGGGGACTCCCAGCCGGCGCGCATGGCGATGCCATCGCTGATTTTGGGCACCTGGCTCTGCCAGGAAACGATCGTGGCGGCGTCGCCGGAAAGTCTGGTTTCCGTCCCCACCGGCAGCGTGGCCTCGACGTCGCTTTTGCCGGGCAGGCAAGCTTCCTTGCATTCGAGCCAGGAAACCTTGGCTTTCAACTCCAACGGACCGGGCTGCAAATCGGCGGCGAGCTTGAGCGGCACGAGCAGGACTACCTCGTCATTGTAGCCGTAGGTGGTCACGTCAAGCGGCGGCAGTTTTTCCGGCAGCGGCCACTGGATGTCACCGGCAGTCACGCCGGGCGGGAGCTGCCATTCAATTTTGGTGGCCATGCCGGCCGCGCCCGGATTTTTCCAGTACGTGTGCCAGCCCGGGTCCATTTTCATGTCCAACCCCATCCAGACCGTGTCCCCGGGCTTGGCCGCAGCGGCGGACAGAATCAGACGCACCTGGGTATTTGCTCCAAACGCGGTGATGGCCGCGAGGCAAAACAGACCCACTAGCATGGTTCCGGATCGTCGCACAGAGATTAGATGCCAGATTCCGCCAGGCGTTTGAAGTGAATTAATCCAGCCTTGATCGGGAAAGGTAGGGCGCGTCACTCCGTGCGCGCCACGTTTTGTGCTCGGTCAGGCGGCGGGCAAGGGATTGCCCGCCCAACCAGGCCAAATACTCCGATCTATTTACTGCCATTCGGGTTGAACATTCCGCCTGATGCCCTAGGCTGAGACACCGATGCCGACCGAACTTAATCCCGCCTTCCAATGGTTGCGCGCGGGGGACGAGATTTTTCCCGCGATGCTGGCCGCGATCGACGCCGCCCGGCAGTCGGTTTGTCTGGAGGTGTACACCTTCGAGGACAGCCTGCTCGGCCAGCGATTCCGCGACGCGTTGATCCGCGCGCGCGGCCGCGGCGTGCGGGTACGGGTGCTCGTGGATGCCGTTGGTTCCATCACGTTATCCAATCGCTTTTGGGTTCCCTTGCAGAACGCCGGCGGCGAAATGCGGGTATTCAATGCGATTGACCTGCGCCGCGTTGCCATTCGCAGTCATCGGAAACTGCTGGTCTGCGATGAGCAGGTGGCCGTCATCGGCGGATTCAACATTTCGCCGGCTTACGAGGGCGACGGGATCGGGCGCGGCTGGTGCGACGTGGCCATCAAAATCATGGGGCCACCGGCCGGGGAGCTGGCGCGGTCGTTCGATGAAATGTTCGAGCGTTCGGCTTTGCGCCACAAACGGTTCACGCGCTGGCGCCAATCCGGCGCCAAAAAGGCGGTGGCCCTGCCGGCGGAGCAGATTCTGTTCAGCGGTCCCGGCCGCGGACGGAACCCCTTCGTAAAAACCTTGCTGGAAGATCTGGCGCCGGCCAGGGACATTCGCATTGCCATCGCTTATTTTCTGCCGACGCGGCGCCTGCGGCGGGCATTGCTGCGTGTGGCTCGACGTGGCGGACGCGTGCAATTGATTCTGGCCGGTAAATCGGATGTACCGCTGGCCCAGCTGGCGGCCCAAAGCCTGTACCGGCGGTTGTTGCGCGGCGGCGTGGAGATTTACGAATATCAGCCGCAAATTCTGCACGCGAAGCTCGTGCTGGTGGACGAACAGATCTATGCCGGCTCCAGCAATCTCGACGTGCGCAGCCTCCGGCTCAATTACGAGTTGATGATCCGTTTTACGCAGACCGGGGTGGTGGCCGGAGCGCGGGGGATTTTCGACGACCTCTTGAAGAACTGCCGCCGGGTCACCGCCGCCGATTGGCGCCGGTCCCACTCCTTCTGGCAGCGGCTAAAGCGCCGTTGGGCCTATTTTCTGTTGAGCCGGGTGGACCCTTACATCGCGCGCCGGCAATGGCGGACCCTGCCGAAATGAAACGCGCGGGCCTCATGCCGGAACGCCCGCTTTAGCAGCGGCTTCCGCGTCAGCCACGTTCGGCCGGGTGAATCCGGCGTTCCAACACTGCTGTGCTTCACCGGGTGCTGGCAAAATTATTTCTGGAAAACTGCGCCTTGATTCACCATGCTGTCGTGCTCGAATTTATGGATGTCAAGCTTCCCAAACTCGGTGAAGGCGCGGATTCAGGCGTCGTGGTCAACGTCTTCGTCAAGGAAGGCGACACGGTTGCCCGCGACCAGGCCATTCTCGAATTGGAAAATGAAAAGGCCGTGGCGTCCATTCCGTCCACCGCCGCCGGCGTCGTCACCAAAATTCACGTGAAAGCCGGCGACAAAGTCAGCGTCGGCCAGCGGCTCATTACGCTGGCTGGCGAAGGGAGCGAACCGACAAAACCGGCGCCCGCCGCCAAACGTGCCCCGGCAAAACGGGCGCCCGAGCCGGAGGAGCCCGTCACGGAAGCGGCTGAAGAATCCGGGGAGGAAATTCCTGCCCCGGTCGCGGCACCGGTGGCGTCGCCGTCCATCCGCAAGCTGGCACGGGAACTGGGCATTGACTTGTCGCGGGTGCGCGGCAGCGAGCCGGGCGGGCGCATCGTCATGGGCGACCTCCGCGCCTACATTGCGCGGCTGCAAAAGGCCGCCGTTAGACCCAAAACCGCGGCCGAGGCGTCCGGCAAACCGGCTGCCGAATCAATCGATTTCTCGAAATGGGGTCCGGTCCGGAAGCAGCCGCTGACGCCGTTGCGCGAGGTGATCGCGCGCCGGATGTGGGAGAACTGGAACGCCATCCCGCACGTGACCCAATTCGACGACGCTGATTTCACGCGGCTGAATGAGCTGCGAAAGAAGCATGCGCCGGCCTACGAGCAGAAAGGCGTAAAGCTCACGCTCACGCCGCTGGTGCTCAGGGCGCTGGTCGAGACGTTGAAACGACATCCGGTTTTCAATTCCAGCCTCGCCGAGGCCACCCAGGAGCTGGTGCTCAAGGATTATTTCCACATCGGCATAGCCGTGGACACGGAGCAAGGGCTGATCGTGCCAGTCATCCGCGACGCAGACAGGAAGACCGTGTTGGAATTGGCGAAGGAGCTGGAACAACT
Source organism: Candidatus Acidiferrum sp. (assembly GCA_035506715.1). Lineage (GTDB taxonomy): Bacteria > Verrucomicrobiota > Verrucomicrobiia > Limisphaerales > UBA11358 > UBA11358. Next base: position 24,690 of record DATJOW010000134.1, read on the forward strand.
CGCGCAAAGGGCGCGCGAACGCAAAGTGACCGGCGAGGAACTCAAGGGCGGCACGTTTACGATTTCCAACCAGGGCGCGATTGGCGGGGCGCATTTCACTCCCATCGTCAACAAGCCGGAGGTGGCGATCCTCGGGATCGGGCGCGGCGCGCTGAAGCCGGTCGTCCGCGACGGCAAGGTTGAGGTGCGGTTGATGACCCCGCTGGGATTGTCGTACGACCATCGGGTGATTGATGGCGGCGCGGCGGCGCGGTTCATCGTGGATTTGGTGAAGGCGATGGAGAATTTCAATGAGGAAGTGCTGAAGATTTAAATATGGACCCAATTAAAACCCAAATCGTGGTGGTCGGCGCCGGGCCGGGTGGATACGCGGCGGCGTTTTATGCGGCCGACCTGGGCATGAAAGTCATCCTGGTCGAGCGCGAGAAGCACCTGGGGGGCGTCTGCCTCAATTGCGGCTGCATTCCATCCAAGGCGCTGCTCTACGCCACCCATCAAATCACCGCAGCCCAGGACTCCGCGCATCGCGGTATCACCTTCACGCCGCCCACGGTGGACGCGGCCAAGCTCCGCGCCTGGAAGGAATCGGTGCTGGATAAACTCCGTGGCGGTGTCGCGACGCTGGCCAAAATGCGCGGGGTGCAGGTGATTCACGGCCGCGGGTATTTTGAAGGTTCACAGACACTGCGCGTCGAAACGGAGCAGGGGCAGCAGTTCATTGAATTTGAAAAGGGGATTCTGGCCGTCGGTTCGCTGCCGGCCATGCCTAAAGTGTTCGATCTCGGCAATCCGCGCATCATGACCTCGACCGAGGCGCTGGAAGTTGAGGACATCCCGGAAAACCTGCTGGTGGTCGGCGGCGGCTACATCGGCATGGAACTGGGCACGGTCTATGCCGCGCTCGGGAGCAGGACCGTGCTCGTCGAGGCGTTGGACAACATTCTGGCCGGAGCCGATCCCGACCTGGCCCGCCCGGTCGTGGCGAACGCAAAGAAGATGTTCAAAGAAATCCGGCTCAAAGCCAAGGTCACGAAGATGGCGACCGCGGGCAAGCAGATCAAAGTCGAAATGGATCACAACGGCCAGCCGGTGTCCGAACTTTACGACCGCGTGCTGGTGGCGGTGGGGCGCGTGCCGAACAGCGCCGACTTGGGGCTGGAAAACACCAAGGCTAAGCTGGACGAAAAAGGTTTCGTGAAGGTGAATCACCACCAGCAGACCGATGACCCGGCTATTTATGCCATCGGCGACATCGCGGGCGGGATTTTACTGGCGCATAAGGCGCACAAGGAGGCGCGCATCGCCGTCGAGAACATCAACGGCGAGGACGTGGTGTTTGAGAACATCGTTATTCCGGCGGTGGTGTTCACCGACCCGGAGCTGGCGTGGTGCGGATTGACCGAGGCCGAGGCGAAGGAGAAGGGTGTGAAATACGAAGTGGCGAAATTCCCCTGGGCCGCCTCGGGCCGGGCGTTGTCCTTCGACCGCACGGATGGCCTGACGAAGATGTTGATTGATCCGGAGAGCGACCGCGTGCTGGGCGTGGGCATCTGCGGCGCGGGCGCGGGCGAGCTGATTGCCGAAGCTGTTTTGGCAATGGAAATGGGCGCCACGGCCGAGGACATTGCGCTGACGGTGCATCCGCATCCGACGCTGTCCGAAACTTTGATGGAATGCGCCGAGGCCTTTTACGGCCACGCGACGCACACGATTTCGAAGAAGAAACCGGCATCATAAATCGGTTCCGGTCTCGTTGTTTGCGGAACCAACCTCAGCGGTCCGAATCGGAAATGGCGCTTGCCGGGATTGGCTTCGCGACTAGAATCGCCATCCATGAAGCTGCTGGTTTCCGTCTGGTTTGCGATTCTGGGTGTCTTCTGCACCGCTCCGGCCGCCGAAACGTTTCCCACGTTAGCGCTTGGATCGCCGGCGCCGGACTTCAATCTGCCCGGGGTGGATGGACGCAACTGGGCGCTCAAGGATTTTGCCCCGGCCAAGATTCTTGTCGTGGTTTTCACCTGCAACCACTGCCCGACCGCCCAGTATTACGAGGAGCGCCTCAAACAAATCACAACGAATTACCAGGACAAGGGCGTGGCCGTGGTGGCCATCATGCCCAACGACCCGAAATCGGTCCGGCTGGATGAATTGGGCTGGACGGACCTGGGCGATTCTTTTGAGGAGATGAAAATCCGGGCGCGCGATCACGGATTCAGCTTTCCCTACCTTTACGACGGCGACACCGAATCCGTCGCGCACGCCTACGGTCCGGTCGCCACGCCGCATGTGTTTGTTTTTGATGCGGCGCGCAAGCTCCGGTACGTGGGCGCCATCGACAATTCCGAACGCATCCAGCATGTGACCAAGCAGTATCTGCGCGACGCGCTCGACGCGTTGCTGGCCGGCCAGGAACCGCCCGTCACCCAGACCAAGGTCGTCGGCTGCTCCATCAAATGGTCCGGCAAGGAAGCCTCGGCCCAGGCTTACCTGAACAAACTGGCGGCCGAGCCGGTGACAGTTTCACCGGCGGACACCAACGTCCTGCGCAACCTGCGCCAGAACGATTCAAGCAAGTTCCGGCTGGTGAATTTTTGGGCAACCTGGTGCGCGCCCTGTGTGGCCGAATTTTCCGAGTTCGTCACCCTCAACCGGATGTACCGTCATCGGGATTTTGAAATGGTGACAGTCTCGTTGAACCAGCCGGACGAAGAGGCGAAGGTCCTTGAATTCCTGAAAAAACATGAGGCCTCGAATCGCAACTTTATTTTTGCCTCCGCCGACCGCGAGGCGCTGATCAACGCTTTTGATCCCGGCTGGTCCGGCGTGGTGCCGTACACGGTGCTCATCAGCCCGGAAGGGAAGGTAGTTTACAGCGAAGTGGGTAGCATTGATTCCCTGGCGCTTAAGCGGGCCATCCAGAAAGCGCTGAACGAGCGGAAGCCCTGGTGATTATTGCGTCAGGCTCGCGGCTGGCTTGACGGTATCCGCTTGGCGACATGGTTGCGGATCTGGCCGAAATTGCCCTCCTCACAACAAGCCACAAAGCCTTCCGTCACGGTTTTCAATTCCTCCCAGCGGGCGCGGATTTGTTTGGATTCGGCGGGCGTGATTTGCTCATCGGCGGTGGCGGTGGCAATGACGTGGAGCAGGTCGGCAAATTCCTGGACAATCTGGTTGGTGGCCGGAATCAAAAAGTGCGGATGCGGCGTGGTTTTGGGGTTTTGGATGAAGAAGCCGCCGGCCCGCTGGCAAATCCATTGGACGAGCCGCTGGTCGCCGGTGCTGCGAAGCAGGGATTCAATGCGGTCAAGCGGATTGCCGGTGCCGCTGCCCGCGGCGGTATTCGGCGGTTCGGCCCATTTGTAAACCATGGACAGCGACAGGCCGAGGTCGGCGGCGACTTGTTTGGGGGCTTTTTGGTCAAACACCTCGCGCAACAGTTCGTAGGAGTGCATGGCGAGACGATGGTAAAGCAGGGGAGAACCGTCAAACCAAAAACCGAACTCGAATTGTCGAATAGATCTGCGCGGGAAATTTGTTTTTGCCACGGATGGACACGGATGAATACAAAATATTCACTGGCGGTACGTGCTACTCCGTGCGCGCCGTGGTAGGCATCTTCTTGGGCGGTGGGCAGGGGACGGCCCGCCCTACCGGGTCTGCTTTCATCCGCGTCCACCCGTGGTTATAATTCTTTTCAACCATCGGGGTCGTATGTAAAAAGTGGAAAAATGAAAATCCTCTCTTCCCTTTTACTGGCCGGCGGCATCACAGGGTTGCTGGTCGCGTGTCATGATAATCAACCCTCGTCGGCCAGCGGCCTGCAAACGACCGAGGTGGCGCAATGGGTGGGAAAAACCGTGCGGGTGGAACTGCACCGGGATGCGCTCGGGGCGGTGCCGCTGCCGGCCGGTGCGGGGCCGGCGGGACCAACCATGCGGCCACCGCCGTCGTCGGGAAATTGAGCAAGCTGCACTCGATCAGTCTGGTGGTGGAGGACGGGCAACGGCAAATCTGGATTCCTCGCGAGGTCATCCTGTTGGTGGAGTTGGAACGATGACGAGCGTCGCCCGGCACGAACGCCGGCGATTCGCCAGCGGGACGCCAGCGCTCCCAAGTATCAGGCCACGGATTTGAGGACGGAATAAACGCCTTCGATGAGGTCTTCAACTTCGTCCGACTTCGGGTCACGGCTTCGCTGGTGCGAACAGATGTGGTACAGGTCGCCGAGCTGCTGGATTTTTCGCCAGGTATCGAAGTCGTAAACCTTGCCCAACTTGAGCGGGTCATTCAAATCGCGCAGGGTGGTTTCCGGTTTGGGAATCGTCACGTTATGCTTGAGGGCCACCTTGCGCAGGTGCCGTTCGAGCACCACGCCCGCCAGCGTTCCCGCCGCCCGCAGGCTGATGGGTTTGAGGACTTTCGCCGCCTCCAGTTCCTTTTCCATCAAGTCGGCAAACAAATGGCCCTCAATATCGGCCAGGACGGACTCGATCCGGAACGACAGCTCGTCCAGGACCTTGAGATGTTCGAGGAACCGCAGCCGGGACTGCTCCTCCGGATCAAACGGCAATTCCTCGGTGAATCCGTTTTTCCCCGTTCCCATCGTCCGGACATACTCCTCAATGCTGGCGTCCAGAAGCTTCCGGTTGGAGTTGGACTCGAAAAAATCCACAAACCGGTCGTACTTTTCGGGGGCGAGGGTCTGGACGATTTTCAGTGACTGGGTGTCCCACCGCAGGTACGCGGTGCGGAACTCGATGATGTCAACGATTTCGTCCAGCAACTTGTGAATGTGGCGCTGCTGGTCGAGGAGCCGGGCGATTTCCTCGACGATTTGGGGTTTGGCTTCGGTCATAGCGTTCGTCTGCGCCGGGCCTCCACAACCGGTTGGCGTCAGCCGCCCCTGCGATACCGGGCGCAACGATCGGGGAATGGCGAATACATCGTTCTCGTTCTGATGACTTCGACTCTACGCCCTCTTCATGGTCTGTCCAGCAAACATTATCCACAGCGTGGCAAGGGGGTTGAGAGTCAGGCCGTGACGGGATTTGGAGGTAGCGTCGAGCCTCCGGCGCGAAATCGGCGCGGAGTGCCGACTCTGCAGCCTGCAAATTAACTTGGCGGTTCGCGGCGGCGCTTGGTCGGGCCGCTTGGGCGTCGTGGTGGAAATTGCGTCAGCGACAGCACGTGGCCGTCCGGGTCCTGAAACCAGGCCACGAACGCGCCGCTGGGCGCGTGCCATATCCCGTCGTCGTCTTGCTCCAGGCCTTCGTAATGCTGAAAGGCAACGCCGGCCGCACGCAAATCGCGCACTGTTCGGCGGATATTCGATACGGCCCACCCTAACGCGGTGTAGGGAGCGGAGTGGACCCGGTCAACCTTCTGAATGCGCAGCATCGAATCGCCGACGCGAAACACCAGCGCCGGCGGCTCATCGGCCACGAAGGCCAGGCCCAGCACGCGCTCATAGAACGCTCGCGACCGCTCCGCATTCGCCGTCGCTAGGAACAAAACCGGATGGTCGAGCAGTGTCATTTGTGGAGCCAACGCCCAGCGCTCTTACTAGGCTTAGCGTGAAAACTCAACAACAAATAAAATCACAGCACCCACCATCAAAATCGGCGCCCACCAGTGCATCGGAATGAAAAATAAAGTGTGTCGTGACTGATTGATAACAAACTCTTTTCCGGTCTGCTTGTCTATGACAACTTGGTCGGAACGCTTCCGAAGGTAATCGCCCAGCGGCCAGCAAATCGCGGCTGAAACAAGAAGCGAAACCGCAAATGGCCATTTGTGCTGGTCATAATAATCCGGCCCTGCCTTTGCGTTGACGATGAGATTGGCAATGAGTGAACAACCAAAAACAATCACGAATACCAGGTATCCTTTGCCCGTCCAAATGATGTGAATCATAAATGCGCTAGGAATCTAAACGTTGCATTGCCTTCGAGTGCGCTCAACCATTGGGTCAGATTCCGACCGACCGCAACCAGATACACACAACGCTGCCAAAGCAAGGAAAACGGAGGTGCGGGTCTTCATGTCTGCGACCTAGCTGCGCCGCGGTGGGAGCGGGCGCGGAGCGCGCTTCGCTCGACACGTGACCGATCCCGGGGTTGGCTCCAACGCAGGTCAGGCCAATTCTTCATAATTTCATAGATGACCACTGGCCGATCTGCGCCTTGGAAACGCATCATCCGCTCTTCTTTCCACCGAAAGCTGCTGCGGATCAAGACTCGCCGGGACGCCACGTTCTCCGCGTCAGTGACACCGATGATCGATGCCAACGGGAAATATTCCAATGCCCATGCGCAGATTTTTGTGACTGCCTCCGTGGCGTATCCTTTGCCTTGTTCAGCTTGAGCAACTCCGAAACCGACTTCAACCGTGTCGAAAAGTGGGCTAAGGCCAACATGGCCAACCAATCGTCGAGTCGGCTTCTCCTCGATCCCGCAAACGAACGCATTGGTTCTGGGATTAGCGGATAGATCGAATTGCTTCATCAGGTATTCAATGCCAGCAGCCGCGTGCTGCGCGTCCCGGTAGACCTGGCTTGGCAGCCACCGCCCGCACACTCTTCCTGGCTCATTGCGAGCATCGCTGAAGCATCGCTGCGCGCCAAACGCCGCAGCACCAGAGACACGGTTTCAAGACGAAATTTGATACTCATCATTTGCCCGACAGTTATTAGGCCAACAGCGGTGCGCGCTGCTGTGCACAGTTGGTTTTGACGACCTTTCTGCCACCAGAACCTCACAAAAGCAGATTGGCGAATTCTCGTCAAGGATGGTGCGGGGCTACTTGGATTCCAGATTATCCAATTCAAATGGTCGGGCCGCGCTGCCGCGCGGCTTGGGACGACCAGCAGGTCTTCCGGTTGTAGAGTCGAGCCTCTGGCTGGACCGTTGAGCCGGAGTCTCAACGCTACATCGAATCAGCCTAGTACCTCGATTTCTGGCGGGTTGCCGGCGTCGACCCGGTGATGCTAGGCTCTGTCCCGTGGTGTGCGGATGGTTCATCATCGCTTGCTGGATCATTTTCGTGCTCTATTGGACCGTCAGCGCCTGGTCGGTGAAGGCCGCGGCGGAACGCCAGAGCTGGACCGGCATTGTGGCGCACCGGCTTCCAATCCTCGCGGGCGCCTTCCTGCTCTTCTGTCCCCGGCTGCCCGGCCTTTTGAGCAGGGAATTGGTGCTGCATACGGGTATCCTCCAATTGCAGGGCGCGGTGATTTGTGGTCTCGGACTGCTTGCAGCCGTCTGGTCGCGCAAAGTGCTCGCCGACAACTGGAGCAGCACGGTGACGTTCAAACAAGGACACAAACTGGTGGAACAGGGGCCGTATCGGTTTGTGCGCCACCCGATTTACACGAGCATTCTCATCATGGTTTTGGGAACCGCCCTGGCATCCAACCGGCTGGCCGCGCTGCCCGCGCTGGTTTTTTACTTCGCCGGCTTCTGGATCAAGCTGAAGCAGGAAGAGAAACTCCTGCTGCGGCATTTCCCTGCGGAATATCCCGCCTACCAGTCGCGCGTGAAAGCATTGGTGCCGTTTGTACTTTAGGGAACGAGGCTCGTGGATCAATTTGCTCTGCTGTGCGCTGTCCTCAGCGCCCGGTCGGCTGAGACAGCCGACACTACAGTTTGAACTGACCGGCCGGCAGAATAAACTGCGAGTTGCCTCATAAGGGCCGTGAGACTAAGCTGCTCCCTCGGGTTAATGGGAATGTGCTGAGGGCGCTTTGAGTGCCGAGAAAGAATCGCAGCCGAATTTGACGCGGACGCTGGTGGTCAACGGACCGTTGACCCAGGGCGCCACCGGCTCTTTCGCGCTGCCGCAACCGGGGGCGTTGGCCGCTCTTTTCCCCCAGCTTGAGATTCTGGAATTGCTGGGCCACGGCGGCATGGGGGCCGTCTATAAAGCGCGGCAGCGCGGTTTGGACCGGATGGTCGCGCTGAAAATTCTTCCGCCGCAGATTTCCGCCGAGCCCACCTTTGCCGAACGGTTCGCCCGCGAAGCCCGTGCGCTGGCGCGGCTCAGCCATCCCAACATCGTCACCGTGTTCGACCTCGGCCAGTCCGGCCCGCTTTATTATTTCCTGATGGAATTCGTGGACGGAATGAATCTGCGGCAACTGCTGCAGTCCCATCGGCTGACGCCGCCGGAAACGCTGGCCCTCATGCCGCAAATCTGCGAGGCGCTGGAATACGCGCATGGCGAAGGCCTCGTTCATCGCGATATCAAGCCGGAAAACATCCTGCTGGACGGGAAGGGCCGGGTGAAGGTGGCGGATTTTGGGCTCTCCAAACTGCTTCGGCCGGAGCCGCACGACCCGCAATTGACGCAATCCGGCCAGGTCCTGGGCACGCTGCATTACATGGCGCCCGAGCAAATCGAGCGGCCGCTGGATGTGGATCAGCGCGCGGACATTTATTCGCTGGGCGTCGTGCTTTATGAAATGCTCACCGGCGAATTGCCGCTGGGCCGGTTCGAACTGCCGTCGAAAAAAGCAGCGGTGGATGCGCGGCTCGACGACCTGGTGTTGCGCGCGATGGAGCGGGACCCCCGGCGGCGCTTCCCGCAGGCCGGTGAAATCCGGCTGGCTCTGGAGGCCATCGCCGGGGTGGCGTCGAAACTTTCGCCGGAGGTGAGCCGCAAACTGAGTTACGAATACCGCTCCCGTGCGGCCTTGTTCGGCTGGCCCCTGTTGCATGTCACGGTGGGCGTGAACCCAGTGACCGGATGCAAGCGCAACGCCCGGGGCATTGTTGCGCTCGGATGCAATGCCGTGGGGGTGATTGCCTTTGGCAACACGGCCGTCGGGCTCATCGCGGGCGGGATCTTTGGCTTTGGCTTGATCTCCATCTCGGTGGTGGCCGTGGGGCTGTTGGCCTACGGCAGCGTTGCCGTAGGATTATTGGCTGCTTTGGGCGGCATCGCTTTCGGACCGGTGGCGGTGGGTGGGTTTGCCGTGGGCTATTACGCCTGCGGCCAGGTCGTCGCCGGAGCACATGTCATGAGCCCGCACTCGGCCGCCGACCCGGCGGCCAACGCCTTTTTCAGTCCCTGGATTGGCAAAACGACCGACCTGGTATTTCGAGTCATACCCTTTTGCGCGGTCCTGTTCCTGGCGATTGGGTTTCTTCCCCAGTCGATGGCGAAGCTCGCCGAGCGCCGGCGGAGCCGGCGCTTTAACGCGGACAGATCCGGGACGGTTTGATGGCCGCGACTGATCGCATCAGAATTTGATTGCCGAGCGGCGCGCTTGGGATTCCAATGGGGTCATGAACATCGCGTTGCTCCTGATCGTTTCAGTAACTCAATTTACCAGCCTGGCCCGGGCTGGAGAAACCAACACCGCCGCGCCCGCCAAGATCGGCGCGGCCGAAGCCGGCAAGTATTACGACCAGCACATGGTAGTGACGGGCAAGGTCGCGCAGGTCACCCTCCGGCCGACGATCGTGTTCATCAACCTGGACCAGCCGTTTCCGAATTCGCCCTTTGCCGCCGTCATCCACTCGGAAAACACCAATCAGTTTGGCGACCTGAAGGCGTTGCAGGGCAAGGCGGTGGAAATTGAAGGCACGATCAAGAAATACCACGATAAGCCGGAAATCGAACTGGATGGCGCCGACCAGTTGAAGGTGCTGGGAGCGCCGGCCGCGACGAATGCCCCGGCGGCCAAGTAATTCAGCCGGCGCCGACTTCGCCTCTGCCACCCAATCGTTCCGACTCGCGACGGTTGAAGGGGCGAGCCCATGGCGCGACGGGTGAGCTGCAGGCTCAACGCTGCGCCAGATGAGGACACGGCCAGCCAGTTGGCTTTCAGTGAGGTCAAAAAATATCATGACAAACCGGAATTTATATTGGAGAGTGGCTGGCAACTGAAAATATTCGCAGAGCCGGGATCATCGGATGCGCCGGCAAGGAGGCACTGGCATGAAAGACAACCCCAATCATATCAACGAACTGACCCGCCGTGAATTCATCCGCGTCGGCGCCGCCGGCGCCACCGGCGTCGCCCTGGCCGGCCTGGGCGGCTTGGCTTCGTCGGCCCGGGCTGAAACCGGGGCCCCTGCCAAACTGCCGCGCCGGCGGTACGGGCGAACCGGTCTCGAAATCAGCACCTTGGTGGGCGCCGCCGACTGGAGTACGGCCATCATCCCGCTGGCGGTGGAGCAGGGGGTGAATTACTGGCACAAGGCCCATCGCTGGACGGCCGAGACCATGCCCGCCGCCATCAAGAGCCAGCCGCGCGAGTCCTATTACCTCGAAGTCGTTGTGGACCGCGTGGGCGGCGACCACATGAAAGGGCACATTGACGAGGAGCAACATTACCAGTTCGTCAAGCAGTGCGTGGCCAGGTCGGGGGTCGGATATTACGACGTGTTCAAATTCCATTTCGGCTATCACTCGGTGGAGGAGGCGAAGACGGAACCGGGCATGGTGCGCGCCTACGAACGGCTGAAAAAAGAGGGACTCGTCAAACACCTGGCCCTTTCCCAGCATCATTACAACAACATCGGCGGGGACATGGCCTATGACGTCATCGATTATCTGGTCGAAAACTCGCCTTACGAAGCCGCGCAGTTTTTCTACACCTACGGCGACAAGAAGCAGATCGAGGACTGCATCGCGCTCGCCGGGAAAAAGGATTTTGGCGTCATCGCGATGAAGACCATGGGGGGCGTGGGCCGGGCGGCGGAGGACAAAAAATTCCAGGCCCTGCTGGACGAGCCGCGCTTCAAGGGCAGCACGCCTGCCGCGGCCATGGTGAAATGGCTGATGTCCAATCCAAACCTGACGGCCGCCGTCATCGCCACGAGCAGCTTCGACCAGTTGCAGGAAAACTTCGGCGCCGCAAAGCAGGGGGCCGTCACCGCCGGCGACCGTGAGACCTTGAACCTGCTGGCGGCCTACAACAAGGGGCTCACCTGCCTGCTCTGCGCCGACTGCGTCTCACATTGTCCGGAGCACATCGCCATCGCCGACATCCTGCGCTACGAACGCTACGCAATGGACTATCACGACCTCGGCCGTGCCCGCGCGGAGTATCAGGCCCTGACGAAGAACGGCACGGCCTGCATCGCCTGCGGCGACTGCCTGCCCGGCTGCCCGGCGGACATCAATGTGGTGGCCAAGCTGAAGCAGGTCCACGCCCTGCTGGGCTAACGTAAGCTTCCCGCGTTGACCGGCAGCACGATTTGTTTTGGCAATCCCGGCCCGGACCAGGCGAGATGCAGGCTGGCGTCCCCGGTGGCATGGGCGTATTCGACTTTGATTTCAGCGGCCCGTTTGCCGGGTAACTCGACGGCTTCAGAAACTTCGGCGCGACCGGGCGTTTTCTTCTCCAGCACCAACTTCGAATTGATGAAAACTCTCACCTGATTATCCCCGTTCACGGAGAAAGCATATTTCCCCGAGGCCGGCGGCAGGATTGTCCCCGTCCAGCGGACGGAAAAATTGTCCCTGGGGATTCCCGCCGAGGCGTCCGGCGAGCCGGTGCCGTCCTCGTCGCCCAGATCAAAATCAATCATCGGAGTGACCGATTTTTTGGCCAGGTCCGTGAAGTTGGCATCCTTGAAATATTCCACGGCGAAGAACGGGGCCTTGGCGAAACCGGCTTCGCCCAGCATGGCCTTGGCGTCGTCCATCGACCAGGGGTGGCCGTCCGGGTAAATCATCCCGTGGAACGGCTTGGGCGTTTCATCCTTCCGGGGATGGTCCCGGTTTTCATCCCAGGTGAACCGGCAGTTGTCCCGCCCGATGCCGAATTCCCAGATGATGAATCCCGTTTTGTCCCGGAAATGCTCGACGATGCCGGGGATGCTCTGCTCCAGGCGATTCATGCACTCGGTGCACAGCGCCTCCGGCGTGCCGGTGTAGCTGTAGCCGCCGTACTCGTGCCAGGACAAAAAATCCGAGTAGGGAGCGCCGGCAAAATCCCGGCCGGTGGCCGTCACGGGGATTTTGGTGCCGGTCTCATGAATCCACGCCTGGGCGTCGGCCAGCAATTGCCGGGTCTCGGGAGATTTACCCGGTTCATTGTAGGTTTCCCAGAAGGCAATTCGCGGGTCGGCCTTGTGGGCGTTGACAATGTCCTGCACGTAAGCTTTCAGCCGGTCCCGGTGATCGGCATAATGCTTGCGGACCTCTTCCCCGGGTGAAACCAGCCAGCGGCTGTTGTGCACGCCTGGCAGCGGCGCGGGATATTTATAATTGGGCAGCCGCAGGGCCTCCTCCGGCTGGTTCCAGCAATCGTCAAAGAACACGAACTCGGTCTTGATGCCGTACTGGTCGGCCCGTTGCAGAAAGTCCTCGATGTTCCTGAGCAGCGCCTCTTTGTTCTTGAGGTAAATGTAGTAATGCAGATACACCCGCACGCAGTTGAACCCATACACCGAGGCGTAGTGCAGCTCGCGGTCGTTGAGGGCCGGGTCGTATTCGTCCCATTGCTGGGCCTCGTTCACAGATTTGGTCGGCACAAACACCACGCCTCTCACCCAGCGCCAGTCCGCCTTGAACGCCGGTGAGGCGTTGGTGGCCGATTCCGCCCGGCCATCTGAAAACGGCGCCAGCACCAGGATGGCCGCCAGAGCCATGCCAGCCAGGGAGGGCGACAAAACCCGGATGCCTCTCCAGCGGGTTTTTGCCCGGATAAATTGTTGATGGAAGAAAAAGACCGGGTCAGATCTTTGAATCGAAAAATCGATCATGATGCGGAACAATAATAGTCACACGCGGCAGCCGGCAAGACGGAACCCGCACGGCGCCGCAAAAAATGACAAGCCGGCGACAGCGCCTCACCGCCGCGGCCGGCCGCCTCGCCGCCATGACAAAATTGCGGGTAAACATTCTTCGCGGCGGGTCGCCGGCCAGGCCGGCGGGCGACAAAGTCATGGCGGGCGCGCCGGCTGGTCCGGACGCCCGTTCCGGGTTGTTCAACGGCCTCGACCCTGGCGGTGTTACCGGTTTTGGCGCTTTTCAGGCAGTGTCACTGCCGTTAGACTTTTGCCATGAAAAACAACAAATCTCAAACCACACCCCTGACGGACAGCCTCAATCAGGTGCTCGCCGATTCCTACGCCTTGATGGCCCTGACTCATTTGGCGCATTGGAACGTCGAAGGGCCGGGCTTTTTCGCGCTGCACACGGCGTTTCAGACGCAATACGAGGAATTGTTCACGGCCATTGATGAGATCGCCGAACGCGTGCGCGCATTGAACGCCTACGCCATGGGCGGTCTCAGCGCCTTGGCCCAGACGGCGCAGATGAAGGAGTTTGCCGCGCCGCTCGCGCAGGAGGACTACGTGCGGCTGCTCATCCGCGCCAATGAAAAATTGCTGGCGGACGCCGCCACGGCGCGCGACCTGGCGGGCCAGGCGAACGATGCCGAGAGCCAGGACTTGATGATCGGGCGCATCACGCTCCACCAAAAGACCGTCTGGATGCTCAAGAGTTTCCTGAAAGGCTGAAGCGCTAGGGCGATTTCTGCGCCGGGGTTTTAAGCGGATACAGCCCCGGGCAGCAGCCGAACGTCTCGTGGAACGCCGCGCTGAAATGGCTCAGGCTGTTGTACCCCACTTCCAGCGCGGCTTCGGTGACATTAAATTCGCGGGAGCGCAGCAGTTCCGCCGCCTTTTCCATGCGCAGTTGCCGCAGATATTGCGTGATGGTCCGGCCGGTCTGCGCGGAAAAGATGCGGCTCAGGTAAAAATGGCTGCACCCGATCTTCCGTCCCAGTTCCTCCAAGGTCGGCGGCTCGGCCAGGTTTTGTTTCAGCAAAAAAACGACCTGCTCCACGCGCTCCTGGGCGAGCCGCTGCTGGCGGGTGCAAAACAGCTCCTGTTCCGGCGGCGGCTGGAGCAGGAACGTCACCGCCAGTTCCAGCGCCTTGCAATGATACCAGAGCGGCTGGGCGGCGGCATACACCGGCGGGCGCCGCAGCAGGGCGATGAGCTGCTGCTGGCCGGCGGACAGCCGCACGGTCGTGCCGGTCACATGCTCGCACGGACAACGCTGGATGGCCGCGCTGACAATGGGATGCACCGTCCCTTCCAGGCCGGCGAAGTGTTTCGCCAGAAACGGGCACGAATATTCCACCGTGAGAAACTGATGTTGCTCGCCGGCCTCGCGCTTCGCCATGAGCGGGGCATCCTGGCGATGGTAGAAGCCGGCCGTGTTCGGCGCAAACTCCGCGCGCGCGCCCGGCCCCGCTACAAAGCCATGGCCGCCGAGGTTCAGGCATAGTTCCACGCAATCCGGATGAAAACTGGCCGCCCAGTCAAACTCGCGCCGCGCAAAAAAGTCATGCCACTCGATGCTGTAACCCCCGCCGCGAAAACTGCCGAACAACGGCTGCCAGCCGCCGACGTCGTTCCACGCGCCCGCTTCGGTGAAAGGCGGGGCGTTGCGATAAACTTCCGGTTTTGTGGAATCGGCACGCATCCTTTGTAACTTTGACGCGGCATTTTCCCGTGAAAGCGCGGGAATGGCAAGCCGGTAAAGGGCGCGGCAATGGAATACTTTGGCGGAACACGGCTGTGCGCGAAGCGACAGCCGCAGCGCTGCGGTTGGTCGGTGACACAGCCGCGCTCCCTGAAATCGGCGAAGTAGCCTGCTGTCCCTTGGTTCGTTGGGTTGCCTCAAAGACATTTGCCGGTTACCTTCCTCGGCAATGTCCAACTTGTTTTACATCAGCCGTCGTTCCTTTTTGAAGCGTTGCAGCCTGGTCGCCGCCGCCACGGGTCTGCCCCTGTGGTTCGTAGAGCGCGAACTGTCCGCCGCCGAAACGGATGTCCGGACCATCAGTCCCAACGACCGGCCGGGCATCGGGCTGATTGGCTGCGGCGGCATGGGACAGGCCGATGCCCGGAACGCCGCGCGCTACGGCGACATCCTTGCCGTGTGCGACGTGGACCAGAAATACCTGGATGAAGCCGCGCAGAAGTTGACCTGGGACGGCAGGGCCCCCGCCAAATACGGCGACTTCCGCAAATTGCTGGAGCGCGATGACCTCCAGGTCATCGTGCAGGCCGTGCCGGATCACTGGCACACCCTCATCAACATTGCGGCGGCCCGGGCCAGAAAGGACATCTATGGAGAGAAGCCGCTCACGCTCACGATTGACGAGGGCCAGCACGTCATCCGGGCCGTGCGCGACAACAAAATTGTCTTTCAGACCGGGACTCAGCAGCGTAGCGGCAGGCGCTTTCACCTCGCTTGCGAACTCGTCCGCAACGGCCGCCTCGGCACCTTGCATCAGGTCAATGTCTTTGTTCCCGCCGGCCTGCGCGGCGGCCCGTTTAAACAAGTTCCGGTTCCCGCCGGCTTCAATTACGATTTCTGGCTCGGCCAGGCGCCGCAAGCTCCGTACTACGCCGAGCGCTGTCACTCGAATTTCCGCTGGTGGTTCGACTATTCCGGCGGGCCGGTGACCGATTGGGGCGCCCATCACAACGACATCGCGCGCTGGGGGATCGGACTCGAGGGCCCGATTGGCGTGGAGGCCCGCGTCGTGACGCCGCCGCTGCCGAACGGCTACACCACGCCCAGCGAGTTCGAAGCGACGCTTACTTGGGCCAATGGCGTGAAGCAATTCATCAGAACCACGACCGACGACAGCCCGTATGGCTCGGTCATCAACGAAAAAGGGCAGCGCAATGGCATCAAATTCATCGGCACGAACGGCTGGATCTGGGTGAACCGCGATGAAATCACCGCCAGCGATCCGCAGTTGCTGACCGGGCCGCTGCCGGACCCGGCAGTCCGGCTCGAAACGAGCGACAATCATATGGGCAATTTTTTCGAGTGTGTCCGTTCGCGCCGGGACCCGGTGGCCACGGTGGAAACCGGTCACCGTTCCGCGATCATCGGCCACCTCATCGTCATCGCCCTGCGCACCGGCCGCCGGCTTCAATGGGATCCGGAACAGGAAAAATTCACCGGCGAAGAGGCGAGGACGGCGAACCAGCACCTCGCCCGTGAGATGCGGAAGCCGTACGATTACCGCTTCGCCGGGTAGGCAGGGAATTTCTGCGCCAAATCCGGGAACCGAATGGCGGCCAACCCAAGCGTTGCGAAGAGTATCTGGGGAACGGGATTAAGGACTAGGTCACGGTGATGGAGCCCGTTGCAGCTCCCGCGTGATGTTTCGCAGCACCACTTCTGAGCCGCGGGAATCGCTCTTCTCATAGGCGACCCAATACTGACCATCGGGACCTTGTTGTGCTTGCGGGAAGAAAACATCCGCTGACTCGCTAATGACGGTTTCGGCGGCGGGTTTGCCGGCTTTGAGCCGGACCACCTTGCCTTGCCAGAATCCTGTCGGTCCGCGTTGAGACCATGATAACAGAAGCTCGTCATTCGTGCCGGCAGAGAGTTCAGGCGTGGAACAGACTTCACCTTTCGCTCCAAAGCTGTTCACGAGCTCGAATTGCCGGTTTGTTTCGTTGAGCCGGGCCAGGCGGATGCCGCGGCTGGGTTCGGAACTGTCCCAGGCGCACCAAAGCACCCCGCTCCGGTCCAGCGCGGCCGATGGAAACAGGTCTACCGCATCCCGGAACTGGCCCGTAGCCCCGACCAGAAGCGGGGATGACACGGTGGTGGCGTCGGCCCGGGCAGCGAATATGGTCGGCTGCTCCGCGTCCAGCGGTTTTGGGTAAAGGCTCGGGTGATAATCGTAGCTCCAGACGATCCAGGAATTGCCCTGCCGGTCAACCGCCACATCAGGGTCGGTGTGGTCCTCCACTTCGGGTTCGTGCGGGCTGATTTCGATTTCCGGCCGCCACGCACGTCCGACAGGGTCAAAGGTGCGGGCATAAACATCGCGGTCGCGCGAAGCGCCCCACAACGTGTGCCATTTGTAGTAAGCCACCGTCACCGTGCCGTCCGGTCCGGCGCCAATCTTCGGACTCATGGCGTCCTCGATGCTGAACGAAAGTGGTTCCGTCACCGGTTCGCGTCCCTCCGGGCGCGATTGAATGAAAATGTCATAGAGCCCCTTCGCCTTGCCGCACCAGACGACCCACAAGGTCCCGCTCGCGTCGAACGCGCAATCCGCGGCATAGCACTCGGCGGCCGGCGGGCTGAGCTGTTCATCTTGCTTGTCGCGGGCACGGTCGTGCCGGCGCAGGAAAACCGCATTGGTTCCATCCCGGTTCGAGTAAAAAACGACGCACGGGTTGCCTGACCGGTCCAACGCCAGCCGCGGCGAGCGGTCGCGCCGGGCCTGGCGGCTGGCCAGAACCTCGGCCGGGATGGCGATTTCCGGTTTTCGCGCCGCCGGCCGGGTTGACAGCGGCGTCGGTTCGCCCAGCAATTGGTCGAGGCACTGTCGCAACCGGGTCAGATTCTTGTCGTCGGGAAATTCCTGGAACCGGACGATGCCACTTTGATCCACGACCAGGAACACCGGCCAACCTTGGGAGCGGTACGCCCGGCTCAGGGCATAATCCGCATCGATGCCCATCAGGTGGGGGCTGCGGTAGTGCCGGGTGTAATCCAACGCGGCGCGGGCGTTTTCGCCGCAGGAAATTTCCAGGTAGTAAACGCCCCGGGAAGAATATTCTTCGATCAGGGAGTGGACCGCCTTGGCCCACGTCTGGCAGCCGCCTCACCACGAAGCGCCGAATTGCATGACCAGGATGTGCCCCTTGAACGTTTCGAGCGAATACGCCTCGTCGTAGATGCCTTGGAGATGGAACTCCGGAGCAGTTTTGCCGACCATGGGTCCCGGCTTGGGCGGGTTTTTGGCGGCAAGACTGCCGGTGGAGATGGCAATCAAAATCGCCGCCAGCCAGCTCCACTGGTGCCGAAACGAATTGAAAGCAGCGGTTCCCATGGGTGATTCGGTTATTACCATTGTCGGTGCCGTTGTAAACAAAAAATTCTCCGCTCGAATGGCTACTTTTTCTGCTGTCGCGCGTAGCGGGCATGAGCGCCGGCGAACTCGCCGGCCGCCAGGGCGCCCATGATGGAAATTTCGCCGGCGAGGATGGTGGCGGCGCAAATCTCGGCGAACTTGCGGGCCGTCCCCGGGCCGGCACAGCCCAGCATCGCCAGACATTCGCGGGCCGTCGGCAGATGCGTTCCGCCGCCGACGGTCCCGACAATAATGTTCGGTAACGTGACGGAAGCGTAGAGGTCGCCGTTCGCAGTCACATCCATGTCGGTCAAACCCGTCGCCGCTTCCGAAACGCAGGCGGCGTCCTGGCCGCAGGCAATGAACAGGGCCGCCAGCGCGTTGGCATAGTGTCCCTGGACGCCGATGGACCCGCTCTGGGTTCCACCCAGGAATGCCGCGTGACCGTACTGAATCATCTGGAGTGGGGTCACGTGGATGATTTTTTTCAGGAGGGCGGCCGGGATGAGCGCTTCAGCCACCACCTTTTTCCCGCGGGCGGACAGGAACGAAAGCATTGTGGCTTTCTTGTCGCCGGACATGTTGCCCTCGATGTACCAGCGTTCGGGTTTTATCGGCGCCTTCTCGACGAGATGACGGCAGAGGGCGTCGGTGGCGATGGTGACCATGTTCTGGCCGGCGGCATCGCCGGTCTGATAATCGAAGCCGAGGAAGAGATTCCGCCCGGCCAGCGCGCTCCGGAGTTCCAGAAATTTGCAGTGGCTTGAGGTTTTGGAAACAAGGTCCTGGAAGGTGGCTGATTCCTGCATGGCGAATTCCAGGAAGGAACAGGCGTCAAAGGCGGAGTTGAAAACGAAACAGGGAGCCCGGGTCAGAGTTTCCGTCAGACACATCGCCGCCGCGCCGCCGGCATGGCTGATGACGTAGGCGCCGCGGTGATAGGAGGCGACGAGCGCGCCTTCGCTGGTCGCCATGGGCACAAAGAAGTCGCCCTGCGCCTCCGTGCCATTGATGCGCAGCGGGCCGATGACCGCCACCGGTATCTGAGCGAAGCCGGCGAGATTCTCGATGTTGTTGGCAAGCGTTTCCGGCGCTGGCCGCCCGGCTTCACTGGCCAGACAATTGAGAGCAATGCCTTGTTGCCGGAGGAAGTCCTGCCGTTTCACGAGCCCGGCGGCAGTGTGATCGTTGCACGACGGCAATCGGTCCGGAAGCGGTTCCGCTTCGGGCAGGCGAGGGGACAACTTTTTCCTCAACGTTTGCGAGTCCGCCTGGCGGAGCAGACGTTCCCGGATGATTTGGGCAGTTCGCTGAGAAACGCTCATGGTGGTTCGGGAAGAACTGCCTTACAATTCCGATGCAGTACGGTCTCGGAGGTTGCCTGCATGAAGTCGAAGTGTGCGCCGGAAGTTCGCCGTCGTCAATTCCCGTATGAGATTGATAGAGTCCTAATTTGAAATGAAAATCACCCGAGCGGAGCGCGAGTTGTCTCAACTCGCAGTGTTCCGGCAATATCCAACTGCTGCGGATTGAGGACAATCCGCGCTCCACTTCAAATTAGGACACCACCAAAGGATTTCGTAACCGTTCGCAAGGCGGCTAAAAGCCTCACTGTAATCAGCCAGCCGGCACAGTTGTGGAGGCAAAGCGGAGCGCGGCTTGACGGCGTGAGACTTATCTGGAATAGTCACACTGCCAGTTCGCAATCCGATGCCAAAATTTTCTGTTTTTGTTCCGAGCCGAGGAGCGGTGTTGGCGGTCTTCTTCTGGGCGGCCGTTGCCGCGCCGGGCCAGACCCTCATCACGAATTTTCCCGGGTTGACGCTGAATGACACCATCGCTTTCGGGACCGGCGGCACGCCGCCGGACACAATGGGCGCCGCGGGCACCAACCAGTTTGTGGAGTTTGTCAATGGCGGGTTTGCCGTCTACGACAAGTCCGGGATCCTGCAAACCAGCATGTCCGATGTGACCTTCTGGCTGAATGCCGGGATCAGTTCCGGAACGATGAGCGCCGGCTTGACCGATCCGCGGATTGTTTACGATGCGGCCAGCGGCCGATGGATTGCCAGCGAGCTCACCGCGGATAACACTGCGAACAAGGTGCTGTTGGGCCGCTCCGACTCATCCGATCCGGCCGGCACCTGGAAAGCCCTCAGCTTTCAGGCCTACACCGGGTTCGGCGATTTTGACACGCTGGGGGTGGACGCGCTGGGCGTTTATGTCGGAGTAAATAATTTTACTTCCAGTACCGGTTCGTCCAGGGGTATCTCCTTCTTTTCGATTCCCAAAGCGGATCTTTTGGCCGCGACACCTTCGCTGTCGCACCTGACGCGGTTTGACAATCTGGGGACCAGCACCAATGGCTTCACTCTGCAAGGCGTCTGCAATCCTGATGCCGGGTCCGGTCGCGGCGTCGTCTGCTCGGTGGATGCCGTGAGTTTAAAATACATCAACCGCCTCACCGTCACCAATCCCGGTTCTGCCAACGCAAAACTTTCCAGCAAGGTGCGGATTTTGTGCACCTACGACACGACCTCGCTCGCTGCCGAGAATGCCGGAGCCCAACCGAGCGGCCAATCGGTTGACGGAGGGGACCATCGTTACTCAGCGGCGGTCAGGCAGGTCGGCGATTATATTTTTCTCGCGAACACGATCATGCGAAACAGCCATGCCGCCGTGCACTGGATGGTGTTCAAGGAGACCAACAACGTGCTGGTCGGCGAAGGCCTCGTCAGCGACACCACCTACGATTATTACTATCCTTCCATCGCGGCCAACCATAAAGGGCAAATCGTGTTGGCGTTTAATCGTTCCGGCAGCACGAGCCCGGCCGGCGACATCAGCATCTACGCCGCCGTGGGCGCCTACACGAACAACACCGTGACCATGGGCTCGCCCTTTCTGTTGAAAGCCCGAAGCGTGAGCGATTTTGCCCTGAGTTTCGATTCGCCAGCTTATCGCTGGGGCGATTACAGCGCCACGATGGTTGACCCGACGGATGAAAACCTGTTTTGGACCATCCAGGAGATTCCCGCCGCTTCGGCCAACTGGGGTACGCAGATCTTTCTTGTTTCCCTGGCTACCAATCGTCCGGCCTTGGCGATTAGCCGGTCCGGCGCGAACGTGACGTTGAAGTGGCCCTTGAGCACCGATCCGGCTTACACCTTGCAGTTCAATTCCAATCTGGTCAGCACCAACTGGACGACAGTGACCAACCTGCCGGCCATCGTCATCAACCAGAAGATGGTCACGCTGCCGGCGGCCGACGGCGCCGTCTTTTTCCGGCTGAAGAAATAATCATTGTTTCCAGCTTCTTGCGAAGGAAACATCGCTTGCAGTAAATACCCTTTCCGCAAACGCGGCGCGGGGCCGCCATTTTTTCCGCTCTTTGAACTTTCTAACGGCGTCGGCGCCCGCTCAGCAGGGCGACCGCGCCCAGGACCGTCAGCGCCACCACGGTGGGCTCCGGCACACTCACCAGTTGGACATTGTCCAAAACCGGTCCGTACGGCGCCGGGCTCAGGCTCGAGAATTCCAGCCGATAGACAACCGAATCCTGCACGTTAATGGTCGGGGTGGTGAATGTGACCCAATTCATATTCGCGCGGGTTCTTCCGATGGCACTGACGGTCCACGTGCCCAGGCTGCTCAGCGACCCGCCCGGTGTTCCAAAACTCACCTGGAGGGTTCGGTCAGTGGGAAAGTCCGGGTAGGGCGAGTCCGGATTGGCTGACAGGCAAAACGAGATTGCCCACGCGCCGGCGTGACTGAAGGTGAAATCCTGGTAGATGACGCCCGGGTCGCTGCCCCAATCTCCGGTCATATCCAGCGACTGCTGGCCGGAAGCCGGCTGCCAATACGTCCCGGCCGTAAGGTCAAGCGCCCCGCTGGCCAGTTGCCAGCCAAATGAAGCCGGCGGCGGGCTGCTGGTGGTGTAATCCACGATTCCCACCGGCAACGAAGGCGGGACGACCGGTAATTCGAAGTCGCCGTTAACCAGGCCGGTGGCTTGAACGATGGGAACGATGGTGGAATAGAGCGCGAGGGTGAGCAGATAGTTTCTGATTTTCATATTTCCTCCGGGCATTGTTTGAGCTGTGGTCGGTATGAGTGTGGCCGTGGTTTAAGACTGGCAAGCGGACCGCGCCCTCTGAAACCGGAGAACCAGGCCGGCGCCCAAAAACGCCAGCGCGGCCAGGCTGGGTTCCGGAACCACGGTGTAAGTGATGCTTCCGGTCAGTCCCAGGTCGGTGCCGTCGTTCCAGGCGAGATGGCCGTTCATCGTGGCGGCGATGCCATCGCCGGTATTGTTAAGGATGGCCTTGAGCGTGTTGTATCCGCCGAGGTTGAAGCCGCTCGTCAGGGTGCCCGACACCTGGCCCCACGGTTGGCTGAAGACCCAGGGCTGGGCCGGGCCGCCGTCGGTCAGCACCATGGCGCCGTTGTTTTGCGCCAGGTCCGGCGTCAATCCGGTCGAATCAAAGATGGTTCCGTTCAGGGTCAGCACCGCGCGGTCGTCGGCAAAGAAGTCGGCGTAGTTCAGTTGGACGTTTGCCGCATTCGCCGGCAGGTAAAACGTGAACGCGGCGGTCCAATAGCCGTCAAAATTGGCCAGGCTGCCGCCCGGCAAAAAGGCGCCGGAATCATTGCAGGTACTCGTGATGCTGATGACATTTCCGACGTACGAGCCATTGGGAGCGTAGAAGTTGACGGGAACCACGTACGGCGCGGCATTCTGCGCGCCACCGGCCGTCACGCTCCAATCGCTGGCGGTGGACGTGTCAAAGGGAATAGTCGCGGCTCTGGCGCAAATGGGTAATGCGGCGGCGATGGCCAGCGGCAACGCCAGTTTCGAAACGACTGTCATATCGGGCTCCTACAGTAGAGACGCCGCCGCCATCCGGAACCATGTTCAAAGGCAGGAATGGCGACTGCGCCCGTTGTTCTGATTAAAACTGATTCTACTCCGCGATCCGCTTTTGTCGAGAAATAATTATGCCAGGCGAGAGGGTCGCCTTGCCTTGAAAATGGGGCGGGTCATTCAGCCATCCGCGGTGTCTCAATGGAGTTTGCGGTCGTTCAAGGAATCGCCCGGGGATTGTTTGCCGGAAAGGGCAGCGCCGGAAATCGGATTTGTCCGCCGGATATTGCTATTAAATTTTTGCAAGTGGGTTATAATAGGAAGATATTAATTTGAACAGGAAATCTATTTCATGAAGACGGCGACCAATGCCGCGGTGCGGTGCGCGTTGATTGGCTTGGCCGCCGGCGTCCTCGCCGTGACGGCTGCAGCCCAGACGCGGACGTTGCGCGTCGTCACTTATAACATCGCGGCGGACACCGACGGCAAGATCATGCCGGCCGCCGGCCTGCTGGCGCCGCCGGGCAACACGAACAATTACCAGGCCGGCGGCGTGCTTACGGGCATCGGCGAGGAAATCGTCGGGCCCGACCCGGCGCAACCGCTGGACATTCTCGCCTTGCAGGAGACCACCAGCAATTCCGTCACCGTCACTCCGATCGTGAACGCGTTGAATGCGTTCTATGGCGTTCCCGGGATGTTTTCCAACAGCGCGTATCAGGCGACGGAGAGCGGCAATTTTTCTGGCAGCGGCAACGGCCCCAACGCGCTGGTTTACAACGCCCGGACCCTGCGGTTGCTGGCGTCCGTGCCGGTGGACCCGCCGGGCGGCACCGGCGCCCTTGGCTCCGCCAGCGGTGAATATCGCGAAGTGATGCGCTATCAATTCGCGCCGGCGGGAGTGGCCACGAACGCTTCCAACATCTTTTACGTTTACGTGAGTCATTACAAGTCCGGGACCGGGACTGCCAATGTGACCTATCGCCAGGAAGAGGCCCAAATCATCCGCAACAACTCCGCCACGCTGCCCACCACCGCGCGAATCCTGTACGTCGGCGATTTCAACACCGGCATCGCCGGGGAAGGGATCTTTCTCAGCCTCACGGCGCCCGGCATCAACCAGGCCATCGACCCGCTGAACCCCACCGGCGATACGAGCCTCACCTATGACTCCAATACGATGCTGGAGACGAAGACGTTTTCGCCCGTGGCCATCCATTACCGGGACGATTATCAGATGATGACCACCAATGTTTACACCGGCCTGCCCGGCGGGCTGGCGTTCGTGCCCGGAACCTATCACGTTTTTGGCAACAACGGCAGCATTTCCTATCTCGGCAGCGTCACCGCGAGCGGCAACACCGCCTTGAACAAGCGGCTGGTCACCACCGGCCCGACTTTCATCGGCGACACACAGCTTTACCTGGACCTTACCAACGCCAGCGATCATTTACCGGTGGTGGTCGATTATACCATTCCGGTGCCGGTGCCGCGCATTACCGGCTTCAGTTTTCTCAACACCAACCTGCAACTGACCGTGGCCAACAGCATCACCGGCGGCGTGTTCACCGTGCTCATGAGCACCAACGCCGCCCTGCCGCTGGCCAACTGGACCGCGCTGGCCACCAACACCGCCACCGATGGGAGCTTCAGCCTGACGGTGACCAATGCCGTCATTCCGACGGCGGCCCGGGAGTTTTATATCCTGATGGAGAAGTGACGGGAGCAGTTCGGGCGTGGATAAACGTTGACGGCCGGGGCGCGACGGGCATTGGGGCTGGCGCTCCGCGACACACGTGTCACTAGTATTCCCTTCGTGTCCTGAGATAGGATTTCCCTTGTGCCGGTCTTGCCGGCAAGAGTTCGGACAGCCGCAACTGGGTGGATCAGTAAACCACCTTGTTCAGCGGGTATTCGATGATGCCTTCGGCGCCGGCGGCTTTGAGCTGCGGGATCAACTCGCGCACCACCTGCTCGTCAATGATCGTCTCCACCGCCACCCAGCCCTTCAGGCTCAGGTTGGCAATGGTCGGGTTGCGCAGCGCGGGCAGGTTCTTCAGCAA
>DATJOW010000135.1:0-5062 GCA_035506715.1 Candidatus Acidiferrum sp.
GCCCACGGATGCCCGCGTCCGGTCAGGCTGCCGTCGTCCGACAGCGCCTCGGCAAAGCCCATGCTGATGCCCGCGCCAACGCTCGCTGCCAGCCCCACCAGAAACGTCTGCCAACTGCTGTGCGTGGCGAACGCGGCGGCAAACAGCGGCGCCAGCGTCGAAACCGATCCATCCATCAATCCGGCCAGGCCCGGCTGGATGACCTGCAGTACGAACAGCCGTTTTTGCTGCGATTTTTCGTCTTCGCTCAGTTTCGTCAGCGCAATCTGCTCCGCCGTTTGCGCATGGTGGCGCTCCTCCTCGGCCAGGTCGCCGAGCAACTGCCGGATGCCCGCATCGGTCGTGCGCCGGGCCACCGCCTCGTAAAACCGGCGGGTCTCCACTTCCATGCTCTCGGCCGTCTTTTGGACGGTCTTCAGACCAAGCGGGCGGACGAGCCAGACCGGCCGGCGGTCCACGAACCCGCGGACGTCCTGCCGCCGGATGAGCGGCACGTGATCGCCGAATTTGCTTTTGTAGAGCTCCAGCAGCCGGTGGCGGTGGCCATCCTCTTCGCTGCGCATGGTGCGGAATTTCTCGGCCTGCTCGGGATAATTCTCCTGGAGGCCATCGGCAAAATCGCCGTAAATGCGCGCGTCCTCCTCCTCCAGCGAAATCGCCAGGGCGAGGACTTCCTGCTCGGTGAGACTGTCAAACGTTTTCATAAATTAAAACATGCAAAAGGTAGGGCGCGATGTCCCCATCGCGCCGAAGATGGAAATGAAGAGCGCGGCGGGCTGGGGACAGCCCGCCCTACCAGGGTGGATTTGAATTTTCACAAAAATGGCGCGAACAACCGGGCCGCCGCATCGCGCAGTTTGCCTGGAATCGTCCGCCCGTCCACTTCGGCCTTGGTCACTTCGTGCGCGCCCAGGAGCTTTTTGGCTATCACCGCCGCCAGCTCGTTTGCCAGTTCGCGGCCGTAGCCTTCCACGTTCAGTTCGAAATTCAACCGCAGGCTGCGCGCGTCCCAGTTTGCCGAGCCCAGCAGCACCCAGTGCCCGTCCACCACCATCAACTTCGAATGATCGAACGGCGGCGGCGTGAGCCAGATGTGGCAGCCGTGCTCGAGCACCTGCCACCACATTGCCCGCGACGCCCAGTGCACAAACGGCAGGTTGTTTTTGCCCGGCAAAATAATGTCCACCCGCGCCCCGCGCAGCGCCGCCAGGTTCAAGGCCGACACCAGCGCCGGGTCCGGCAGAAAATACGGGGTGACAATCTGCACCGACGTTTGCGCCTCGGCCAGCGCCGCCAGCAGCGTCCAGCGCAATTTCTCGAAATCGGCGTCCGGCCCGTCGGTGATGACCCGGGCCACCACGCCGCGGGGATGGAACCGGGCTTCGGGAAACCAGGCTTCGCCGTCCAGCACCTCGCCCGTGCTGAAGGCCCAGTCGTTGACGAACGCGTCCTGCAACTGCGTCACCACCGGGCCTTCCACGCGAAAGTGCAGGTCCTGCACCGGGCTGGCGGGATGATCGGCCAGCACGTTGCCGCGACGGATGTTCATGCCGCCGGTGAAAGCTGTCTGGCCGTCCACCACCAGGATTTTGCGGTGATTCCGCAGGTTGATGGTGGCCACGCGCCAGGGCGTGAGCAGCGACGCCGGCAGGAATTTGGCGCACGGCACGTGATCGGCCCGCAGCCGGTGAAGAATGGACGGCCACGAGTATCGCGTGCCGGCCGCATCGATCAGCACCCGCACCGCCACCCCGCGTTGCACCGCCTGGCCGAGCGCCTCGGCAAATTGTCTTCCGCTCGTGTCGTTGTCGAAAATGTAGGTAACCAGCGAAAGGGACTTTTGGGCCGACTCGATCGCGGCGAGCATGGCGGGAAACGCCTCGTCGCCGTTGACCAGCGGCCGGACATGGTTGCCGGGCGTGAGCGGGCGGGTGACGACGCGGCTGACGACGCTGGCGAGCAATTTCAAATGCTCGGCGCCTTCGTGCTCCGGTTCGCCAAGATTGCGGGGCATCCCGCGGAGTCGGGTTTTGTGCACGCCCAGCACCAGTGCGCGGCGGCGGATGCGGTTGACGCCCAGCGCGAGGTAGAGCAGCGGGCCGATGACCGGCACCAGCCAGATGAAGCCAAGCCACAGCGTGGCGGCGCGCGTGTCCCGCTTGTGCAACAGGGCGTGGACCGAGGCCAGCAGGCAGGCCAGAAAATCGAATCCCGCCGCCAGGTGCGGCCAGAACCGGGCAATTTTATCGAGCCAGTCCATCGCCACCCAACTTTACGAACGACCAACCACTTGTGGCAAGTCCAGGCAGCGCGCGCTGTTCCCAGTTCCGTCCACTGGATCAGCCGACGCTGCAACCCAAAATGCCCCAGCTGGATTTTGCCAATCGGTCTCAGACCCTTCCTCAAGCATTATTTGCTTTGTTAAATCCGGCCTCATGCTAACTTCACCGAATTAATCAGGCACGAGGGCATTTATGAGTTCAGTCCGTCATCGAACTGCAACGCGCTCCGGTATTTCTGTTCGCATCGTCGTGGGAATGGTGGCGCTGGCCTTCAACCTATCTGCCCGGCCAGCCGCTCAAGCCGGCGTTTGGGTCACCAACGGCCCGATGGTCACCGCCCGTTATAATCATACCGCCACGCTGTTGCCCAATGGCAAGGTGCTGGTCGCGGGCGGCTGGAACGGCAGTTATCTGGCCAGCGCGGAATTGTACGATCCCGCCACGGGAAGTTGGACGCATACCGGCACGATGGCCACCAACCGGTGTTACCACACGGCGACGCTGTTGCCCAACGGCAAGGTGCTGGTGGTGGGAGGCTACGGCAACAACTCGCCTTACTACCTTTCGAGCGCCGAAACTTATGATCCGGCCACCGGCACGTGGACGGCGACCGGGCCGATGATCAGTGCTCATGTTTATCACACGGCGACCTTGTTGCGGAATGGAAAGGTGTTGGTTGCCGGAGGCGTCAATAACCTGGGAGGGTATAACCGTTCGGAATTATTCGACCCGGCCACGGGGACCTGGCAGGCCAGCGGCACGATGCAGCGGTCCCGCTGGTATCACACGGCCACCCTGCTGACGAATGGAATGGTCCTGGTCGCCGGAGGCGATTACGCCAATCTGCCCAGCGCGGAACTGTACAATCCCGTCACGGAAACCTGGACGAGTACCAGCCTGATGACTACTTACCGCGAATCAGCCGCGGCCAGCTTATTGCCCAACGGGCAGGTGTTGGTGGCCGGCGGCTGGCAGACCGTCCAGGTCCAGACCAATCCGCCCGCCTACACTTCGGTGTCGCTGGCCAGCGGCGAGATTTATGATCCCACAGCCGGAACCTGGACCGTCACCACCAACACGATGACGACTGGTCGCAACTGGCAAACGGCGTCGTTGCTGCCCAACGGGCAGGTGCTGCAGGTGGCCGGATTCCAGAACGGCCCCGGCCAGCTCGCCGGCATGGAGTTGTTCGATTCCGCCTCCGGCGCCTGGCTGCCAACGACCAACCGGCTGCATGTCGCGCGTTGGGGCCATACGGCCACCATGCTGCCCGGCGGCAGAATAGTCGTCGCCGGCGGCATCAGCGTTTACGGCGTCACCAACAGCACGGAGGTTTACGATTCAACCAACGCGACTTGGACGACGAATGGCGGAATGAACAACGGACGCGCGTTCCACACGGCGACTTTGCTACCCAACAATGAGGTGCTGGTCGTAGGAGGGGAGGCCTCCTCTTTCCCTCCATCTCTTTCCAGCGTGGAGTTGTATGATCTGGTCTCCGGAACATGGACGGCAACCAACTCACTAATTACCGCGCGCTATGGTCACACGGCGACCTTGTTGCCCAACGGAAAGGTGCTGATTGCGGGGGGCTATACAGGCAATGGTACCAGCGGCTATCTTTCCAGCGCGGAGTTATATGATCCAGTCACTGGCACGTGGATGGCGACTGGCTCACTCAACACCGCACGCATTTCCCCCACAGCGACCTTGTTGTCCAACGGGAAGGCGCTGCTAGCTGGAGGTAACAATAGTACCAGTGGTAATCTTTCCAGTGCTGAACTGTACGATCCAGCCACCGGGACATGGGCGGCAACCGGCCCGCTGACCACCGCGCGCTATGGTCACACGGCAACTTTGCTGCCCAATGGTAAGGTGCTGGTCGCGGGAGGCTACACAGGTAATGGTACCAACGGTTTTCTTTCCGGCGCGGAGTTATATGATCCGGTCACTGGGATGTGGATGGCGACCAACCCACTGATCACCGCGCGCTATGGTCACACGGCAACTTTGCTGCCCAATGGCAAGGTTCTCGTCGTGGGAGGTGCCACAAACTACATTGGAGGTCTGAGTTACTTTGTTACCGCCAGTTCCGAATTGTATGACCCGGTCACCGGGACATGGACAACGACCGGTCCCCTGACCACCGCACGCAGTGCACACAAGGCAACTTTACTGCCCAGTGGAAAGGTGCTGGTCGCGGGGGGTTGGAACACCTCTCCCATGAGTTCCATTTCCAGCGCGGAAATCTACGATCCGGCCACCGAGACGTGGATAGCAACCAGCTCACTGACCACCGCCCGCTTTGGAAACACGGTGACCTTGCTCCCCAATGGCAAGGCATTGGTTGCGGGAGGCCTGGGCAGCCCTTTCCCTCATTATTTTTCCAGTGCGGAACTTTACGATACCGGTCTGGGCTGCACCAATTCCTGGCAACCGCAGATTGCCGCTGTTACGTCGCCGTTTAATCTGGGCAGCAGCCTCGTCATCGCCGGTGCCCAGTTCCGCGGCATCGCCGAAGGCTCTTCCGGCAGCACCCAGGATTCCTCGACCGATTATCCGCTGGTGCAGTTGCATCGCCTGGACAACGATCAGACCCTGTTCCTGTTGGCCACCAACTGGTCCACAAATTCGTTTGCGTCCGTGCCGGTCTGGAATTTTCCGGCCGGTCCGGCGCTGGTTACTGTGTTCGTCAACGGCATCCAAAGCACCTCGGCCATCGTGAATATCAGTGTGCCGGTTCCGACTGCCCCCGTGTTGACCGGGGTTCAAAAACCTGG
>DATJOW010000136.1:0-3696 GCA_035506715.1 Candidatus Acidiferrum sp.
ACAAGCCGCGCTCTGCAGAGGAAGATCACCAGCATGACCCTTGGACGAAAGAACTTGGAACTTCGTAACTTCTGGAGCGCCTTCGTATGGCTATTTCCGTAACCGCAATACATCGCAATCAGAACATTCCGCCCAACCTCGCCCTCGGTGGTCTGCAAATCTTGAGTGGGATAATTGAATGTGCGTTCAAGGGAGGCGGCGCTTCCGGGTTGAACAGGGATACACTCAACTTCACGGTGGGGCGCGTTAATTTTCCGGGCAGCTCCACGCTGCCGGTAGCCAGTTGCACCGTATCACCTGCAAGTTTCGCCTACGATGGCCCCGTAAGCGATGCACTTTGGGCCGTGGATAGCGCCGAGGTCACCAACTTTCTAAATGTGGACAGCGGGTCCGGCACCGCCGACCTGCAAGTCGTCGCGAACCTGGCCGTCCGAGGCGGCAACGGAATCATCCTCCGGGTGAATTACACCGTGTTTTATTTTCCGGCTTGAATAAGCACGCAGCAAACCTTCAGCCGTAGATTCTGGAATCGTTACGGTGGCCCCAGGCAGAACCGCAAATCCTTTTCGTTACCGAGTCGGCAACCGCGCGATTGGGGCGACGCGCATTGTGCCGCCGCCCGGAGACTGCGGCTTCCACTTCAAAGTAGTTCCCGCCTCAATAAAACCACCCACTGCCACTATCGCCGATGAAGACACCTCGGATTGCTTGCTTTTTGTGGGAAGCCACATGGCCATCCGCAAAAGTGCAATTGACGCTGATGGACCCAAGTGATTTGCCAAAGACATGACCGGAGGTTTTTTTGGCGGCGATGAGACCCGGGGCATTGTTTGCCCCGGTGATGTTGATGCTCTCCACGTTGGCGCCGCCTCCGTTGCCCGTGGCATAGCCCGAAAAACAGGCATCGCTGATGAATGGAACGTAAACACAGGCGAGATCCGTGCTTTTTACGGGCCAGCCATAATTGGCCGGGTCCGTTTTCGCAACCGTTGGCGGGACACTCGGATCGGGAAGTGAGCCTGCCACGTTGGCCGTAGTGGATTTCCGATTCACCCACAAGTTGTGATTCATAATGACGAAACCGCCGCCGAAGAAATTGGCTAAGTATTTGTTCAGGTCGTCAATAGAAGACATGTCGTGCCCGAGAAAAGTCTTGGCTGCCGCGTATTGGGCGGCAGTTTCCTCCGTGCGCACCGGGCAAAACCACATCGGCACCGTCAGCCCGTAACCGGCGACCGCCGGGGTAAACCCGATGCCGACATCCCAGGGATTGCCGCCCGCGCCGAGCGGGAAAAAGGCCGCACCCGGCAGGATCTCCTTGGAGTCATTCGCATACATTGCGCCCATCAGGCCCCATTGCTTGAAGTTCGAGGTGCAATTGGTCACTTTGGCGCGAAACTTGGCCTTGGACAGCGCCGGCAACAGCAGCGACGCCAGAATGGCGATGATGGCGATGACGACCAGCAGTTCAATCAAAGTGAAGCCGGGCAAAATCGGTTTTTGGCGGCGCCGTGCCGCGAGATCCATGCGCTTTCGATTAATCTTCTTCATCTGATTAATCCCATTGATGTCCAGACTGCGGTTAAAGCGTGAGTGAGTGGCAGTCCGCCTGCCACCCACTCACTCCTGTTTTCTTTTTTCGGCTTTTTAGCCTGATTTCATTCCGGTTTTATCTGCGCCGGACCACGCTCGGGTCAGGGAACAGAAATGAGTCGGAAGAAGACGGGTGGGTTGGCCGGCAGAATCCGCACCGTTACCGGAGGGGTGCTGCCGCCCGGAAAATTCGCCCAGTTATTGCTGATCCCGACTTTGTTGGTCTGCGCCTGGAGTTGGAAGCTGCCAAACGGATCGCTCCAGGAGAACACTAGGTTGGTGCCGCTGACCACGCCCCAATTCAGTGTTGGGCGGACCGTGATTACCGTGCTCACGCTAATGCTGCCGTCCACAGCCAGATTATTGACCCAGGTTGCCCTCCCGCCAGTGACGGTGATGGACGCGCCGTTCGTCAAGGGTTGGTTGAATATCGTGAACTTGTCTCCCGGCGCCAGGTCCTGCGGGCCGCGGTTATGCACGGTGAGCGTTCCTCCTGTGGCGTTCCGAGTGAGGACGCCCGAGACGTTGACGATGTCGTTTGACGGTGAGGCCAATTTGTTGATGTCGATCATGATGTTGGTCGAGTCGAGGGTCAGGTCGCTTTGGACAGTGAGTGTCCCAACCGAAGAGCCAGCACCCGGCAAGAATGTGGTAGTAGGATCCAGCGTGATCGGTCCGGTGAACGTGCCGGCGCCGCCCAAGCCACCCGTGATAACGTGGGTGGAAGTGGTGATGTTCGTGCCATTAACGATCAGCGTGCCGTTGTTGACGGTGGTTACTCCGCCATAGCCATTGTTCGTGCCGTTAAGCGTGACTGTGCCGCCGCCGTTTATCACCAGGTCAGCCGTTCCGCTGATGTTATCCCAGATGGTGAGGCTGCCGGTGCGATTGATCACCAGCGGGTTCCCGCTGACAAGAGAGACGGAGCCGAACCCAACCGATCCACTGGAGCCGCCATTGCCGATGACCAGGAAGCCACCATTGACGACTGTGCCGCCGCCGTAGGTGTTGTTGCCGGTCAGCGTCAACGTGCCCGAGCCGTTTTGCTGCACGATGCCCAGGTTGCTTTGCGGAGTGGCAAAGTTAGTGACGATGTTGCCGCTGAAGGTGAAGCTGTCGGGCCGATTGAAGGCGAGAGTCCGGGGGTTGTCTTGGCCAATAGTGAAGTTGCTGGTGAACGTCACGTTGCCGGCGATCGCCCCGGAGCCATCGGTGGCGTTATCGCCTAGAACCAGCATGTTGCCGCCAATGAATGTGCCGCCGGTGTAAGTGTTAGTCCCGAGGAAGGTTACCTGGCCGACATTGACGTTGTTCGCTCCGATCTGCACCGCGCCCGATCCGACGATGGGGCCGTTGTACGTAAAACCGGCGGGGCTATTCTGCTCCACAATTCGGAGAATGCCATTGTTCGTTATGACCGAAGTGGCCAACGCGCCATCCTGGCCTTCGCGCGGCCAGAACGTCGTGCCGGCGTCAATTCGTGTCCAGCCTGTATAGCTGTTTGCGCCGACGGCCTTGGTCGTGCCGCCGCCTTGAACGATGACGTTGCCCGATCCGCTGATCAAGCCGGCACCCTGATACGTGAATGATCCGGCCGTGTTGAAGATGAGCAGGCTGTTGTTGATGATGGGGCTGGCGCTATCCAAAGAACCGCTGCCGCCGCCGTTGCCGACTTGCAGCGTGCCCGTATTGATGGTGGTGCCGCCGGTATAGCCGTTGTTGTTGGCGAGAATGACCGTGCCGCTGCCATCCTGGCTAACGCTGCCGCCACCACTGATAGCGCCCGGGACAATCAGAGTGCCTGAGCGTTGGAAGTCGATACTTGTGCCGGCTACGGTTGAGATGTTACCGCTCCCCAGGGCGCCGCTTGGCCCTCCGACGCCCGCAGCTCCTGTGCCGACCTGCAAAGTTCCGCCGAGCAGCGCGGTCCCGCCGGCATACGTATTGGTTCCGGTCAAAATCCACAACCCCGAGCCGCTCTTCGTGAGCGAAGTCCCGGCAGGATGATTCGTGATATTACACGCCAGCGTATCGCCCGAAGTCCCGGGGCCCGTCAGGGTGAGTGTGCGCGGGCCATTGCCGCTCATTCCCAGTGAGCCCGTG
>DATJOW010000137.1:0-5810 GCA_035506715.1 Candidatus Acidiferrum sp.
GCCGGTCAAAGCCAAGACCGATTTCAAAATCATGCTGCCGGTTTGCGTGTGGGCGCTGGCGATGAATTTCCTGGATCTGTCGTTCAACATCCTGCCGACGGTCCATCCGCACGGTTATCCGTTCAAATGGGTGCTGACCCAGCTCGGCTGCCTCGCGTTCATGGGCGGCATGCTCAGCTGGGCGTTCCTGAGAAACTTCAACCGCCACGCGCCGTATCCCCAAAAGGACCCGCGCCTGCTTGAAGCCATGGGAATTCATCAACCCGTGCTGGATGAAATTCCGGCAGCGGCCCCAACCGCCGGAGGTCAGCCATGAACCGCGAACGCACTGTCTGGCCCATCGGTGCGCTTTTCCTCAGCGCGTGCTTTTTATTCGCGGTTTTTGTGGTGAAGCTGCACCGCTCGGTGCCCGCGCCGGCGATCGACGCCGAGCGCGCCGCCACCCGACTCAAGGCGTTGGCGGAAATTCGCGCGGCCGAAGCCGAGGCGCTGGATCAGCCCGGCTGGATTGACCGGAGCCGCGGCCTCGTGCGCCTGCCGATTGACCTGGCCATGCAAATCACCGAACGCGAATGGCAGGATCCTGCCGCCGCCCGGTCGAACCTGACCGCGCGTGCCGAAAAGGCCGTACCGGCGACAACGCCGGCTCCGGCTCCCGGACAACCCAGTCAATTTGAATGAATGTGAACGAACAAAACGAAGCCTTGGGTAGGGCGGCGCTGCTGCGCCGCCAGGCTGACCAGCAGGTCAGCCCTACCGGGCCAGTGGAGCAGTTCACTTCGACAGTTGACGCTTCACTACGCCTGCCGTTGCTGGCCCTGTTTGGCGGTGCGGCGCTGTGGCTCGTTCTCGGTTCGGTGCTGGCCATGATTGCCTCGATCAAGTTTCACGCGCCAGACTTCCTCGCGAGCTGCCCGGTGCTGACTTACGGCCGCGTCCAACCGGCTGCGGACGACGCCTTGCTCTATGGTTTTTGCATCCCTGCCGGG
This sequence comes from Candidatus Acidiferrum sp., assembly GCA_035506715.1. GTDB lineage: Bacteria > Verrucomicrobiota > Verrucomicrobiia > Limisphaerales > UBA11358 > UBA11358. The sequence goes on from DATJOW010000137.1 coordinate 990, forward strand.
TTGGGCGTCATCCTGTGGTTGTTTGCGCACCTCGGCCGGGCGCCGTTGCGCGGCGCGGTCGTGCCGTTATTCGCCGCCTATCTCTGGCACCTGGGCGTGCTGGTCGGCATCGGCGGCATCCTGCTGGGATACAGCACCGGGTTCCCGTGGCTCGAATTTCCGCGGGGCAGTTCAGTCCTCCTGTTTTTCGCGTATCTGCTGCTGGCGCTGTGGGCGGCCATGAATTTTGCCGCGCGGCGCGACCGCGGGCTGTACCCGTCGCACTGGTTCCTGGTCGCCGCGTTGTTCTGGTTTCCGTGGATTTACTCGACAGGCAACCTGTTTCTGGTCGCGTGGCCCGTGCGGGGCGTGGTGCAGTCCATCATCGGCTGGTGGTTTGTCGATAACCTGCTGTTCGTCTGGCTGGCGCTGGTCGGCCTCGGCACGGCGTTTTATTTCCTGCCGAAATTCAGCGGCCGGCCGCTGCAAACTTATTACCTCGCGTTATGCGCGTTTGGGATGCTGATTCTGTTCGGCGCCTGGTGCGGCATTCCCCAGGGTGCGCCGGTGCCAACGTGGCTGCCAACTGTCAGCACCTTCGCCGCCCTGTTAACTCTGGTGCCGGTGCTCGCCGTCGGTCTCATCCTGGCGCGGACCCTGCGCGGCAGGGAAAAATCTGCCGTCACAGGCGGACCGTTTTGTTTCGTCCGGTTCGGGACCGTTTCGTTCCTGCTATCGTCGCTGATGTTCCTCGCCACCGCTTGTCCCCACTTCAGCCGCATCACCGAATTCACCTGGTTCGGCCCGGCGCAAAGCCAATTGCAGCTCTATGGGTTTTTTGCCATGACCATGTTCGGCGCGATTTATTTTCTGCTGCCGCGGGTGATGGGAATTGAATGGCCGTTTCCGCGGCTGGCGCGCCTGCAATTCTGGCTTTCGCTGATCGGGGTGGCGCTGTTTGTCATTCCGCTGGCAATCGGCGGCGTGGTTCAGGGGATTAAGCTGAACAACGGCGTCGCCTTTCCGGACGTCACGAAGGCGACCCTGGTTTTCTTCCGCGTCAGCACGACGGGCCTGCTGCTGCTGTTGCTGGCCAGCCTGCTGTTCGCCTTGAACATTTTGGGCATAACGTTCGTCTGGAAGATGTCGCTGCTAAAATCATTGCTCGCCGCGGTGAAAGCGCCGCTCGAAACCGGCTCCCCCTCCGCTCCATCACCAGTTGACCAGGAGGTGAAGGCATGAAAAGCGGTTTCGGGATTTTCCTCGCCGCGTTCATCGCCCTCGGCGGGTCGTGGTGCGGTTTTGTGCTCGCGCCGGTGCATCAACTCGGCGGTGCCCAGGAGACCACCGTTCTCAATTCCACGGACATCTACCCGTTGCCGCGCAGCGGCGAGGGCGGGCTCGGCCTGCAAGTTTACCGCGCCAACGGCTGCGCCGCCTGCCACACCGAACAAGTCCGGCAGACCGGCGTGGCGTGCAGCGTGGTGCTGGCCGACCCTGGGAAAAATCCGGTAGCGGTGACGAATCTGATTTCGTCCCTCGTATTGACGAATCTGACCCGGGAAGATGCCGCCAAAGTCGCGGGCAAAATCACCGCCGCTGGCGGCAAGCCGGAAATTCGCCTGGGGGCCACCGGGCCGGACATCGCGCGCGGGTGGGCGACGCGCCAGAGCGTGGCCGAGGATTATCTTTACGACCTGCCGGTGCAGTTGGGCAATTTGCGCGCCGGGCCGGATCTGGCGAACGTGGGCGTGCGCGACCCGGACCTGAACTGGCAGTTGACCCATTTGTACGCCCCCTCGGCGATCACGAAGGGCTCGGCCATGCCGCCGTTCCGTTACCTGTTCGAGTTGCACAAGATCGGGCAAGTGCCGTCGCCGGACGCGCTTCGCTTCCCAGGAGATTTCGCGTTGCCGCCCGGTTACGAGGTGGTTCCCAAAGCTGAAGCGCGACAACTGGCGGCGTATTTGTTGAGCTTGCGGGCCAGCGTGCCGTTGTACAGCGCGCCAATATCACCTTAGTCGGCGCGCGGAGATGATTCTCCTTGTAAAGGTGGGCGCGAAATGTTATCAAGAGTCTCCTCAGGTTAAGGAGCTATGTGTGAGGCCAGCTTGGTCGAAATCCGATCCCCTTACGGACCGGTGTATCCATCCTTCATCAGCCACTTCCTGGCCGGCGACCAGCGTCTTGCGCAAAGAGCTGACTCGCGAATGCGTCGATGGGTCCGGACCAAGGCCGGAGGTTTGGAGCGTATCGGGCTGGCGGTGACCGCGGCGATTGCGCTCGGGATTCCGGGTGCGCTGGCCCAGTCGAGCGTGAATCTTCACGAACCACTCGGTCCGTCCAGCCGCAAGACGCCGATTGTCATTTCGGAAATCATGTACAAACCGGCCCCGCGCGCCGATACGAACAATCTGGAGTACGTGGAAATCTACAATTCCAACCCCTGGTTTCATGACCTCAGCGGTTATCAGATTGTCGCCGACAACCTGAGCTACACCTTTCCGCCGGGGACGATACTGTCCAGCAACGCCTTCCTGGTGGTCGCCGCCTCGCCCGGCAGCATGACCCGCGTCTATGGCATCACCAATGTTCTGGGCCCTTACACGGGAAGCCTCAAGAAGTCCGGGACGATTCAGTTGCTCGACGAGGTCGGCGCCGTGCTGCTGACCGTGCCCTACGACAGCGTGTCGCCGTGGCCGATGGGAGCCGACGGCACCGGCCACTCGATTGTCCTGGGCTGGCCCAGTTATGGCGAAGGAGACCCGCGCGCCTGGGACATCAGCGATGTGGTGGGCGGCTCTCCCGGCCAGAGTGAGGGGTACGTTGCCAGCGCCCTGCGCAACGTGATGATCGACGAGTTTTTGGCTCATACGGACCTGCCCGACGTGGATTACATCAAGCTGTACAATCACAGTACGCAGGCGGTGGACGTCTCGGGCTGCATTCTGACGGATGATCCGCTGACGAACAAATTTGTCATCCCCTCCGGTACGACCATCCCGGCGCGCGGCTTTGTCTATTACACCGCGACGAGCATGAACTTCGCTCTGAACGCCGCCGGCGAATCTATTTTTTTTATAAATCCCGGTCGGACCCGGGTGCTGGATGCGGTGACTTTTGACGCCCAGGAGAACGGGGTATCCATGGGGCGCTGGCCCGACGGCGCAAGCCAATTCTACCGCCTGGCGGCCAAGCAGCCGGCAACCAAGAATGCGGCCATCCGCATCAGCCAGGTCGTGATCAACGAACTGATGTATCACCCGATCAGCGGAAATGACGACGACCAGTACGTGGAACTTTACAATCGCGGGACCAATCAGGTTGATCTGAGCGGCTGGACCCTGGCGGATGCCATCAGCTTCACCTTTCCCGGCGGCACGGTGCTGGCGACCAACGGGTATCTGGTCATTGCCCGAAACGCCGCGCGGTTGCGCGCGAACTACTCGAACCTGAACCTCACCAATTGCCTGGGTGATTTCAGCGGCAAGCTTTCCGGCAGCGGCGAACGGCTGGCTTTGACGATGCCCGATACGCTCGTGTCCACCAACGGCAGCGGAGCGCCCGTCACCAATACGATTCATATCACGGTGGATGAAATCACCTACCAAACCGGCGGCCGATGGGGGCAGTGGTCCGATGGCGGAGGCAGCAGCCTCGAGCGGACTGATCCGCACGCCAATTCGCGGCTGGCGGCCAACTGGGCTGACAGTGATGAAACGCAAAAATCGGCGTGGACCAACATCGAAGTAACCGGCGTGCTGGACAACGGAACCAATTACAGTTCGTCCATCGGATACGCCCAGCTCGGCCTGCTCGACGTGGGCGAGTGCCTGGTGGACAACGTCGAGGTGCGCTCCGGAACCAGCGGGGTCAATCTGGTGGCGAACTCCGATTTCGAAAGCGGCCTGGGCAACTGGTCGCTGCAGGGGTGTTTCATCCGGTCCAGCCAGGAAAACAGCGGTTATGGGAGCAGCCATTCGCTCCATGTCCGTGGCAGTGACAGCATTTGGACCGGGGTCAATTCCTGCCAGGCCACCTTGAACGCCAACTCGCTGGCGTCCGGCCAGACCGCCACCCTGCGATTCAAGGCGCGCTGGCTGCACGGCTGGCCCGAGGTGCTGTTGCGGCTGAATGGCAACTGGCTGGAAGCCGCCGGCACGCTGCCTGTTCCCGCCAACCTCGGCACCCCGGGCCTGCCGAACAGCCGGTACCTCACGAACAGCGGACCGGCCATCTACGAAGTCGTGCACGCGCCGACCGTTCCGGCCGCCAACCAGGCCGTGGTCGTGACCGCCCGCGCCCACGATCCGGACGGGCTGCAGAGCCTCAAGCTGAATTATCGCATCGATCCCTCGTCTACCTACACAACCGTGACCATGAATGATGCGGGCACGAACGGCGATGCGGTGGCCGGAGACGGCCTGTTCAGCGCCACCATTCCCGGGCAGGCCTCCGGCAAGATCGCGGCGTTTTACATTTCCGCCGCGGACAGCAATACGGTGACCGCCCGCTTTCCGGCGCTCGTCGCGGACAATGCGCCGGTGCACGAGTGCCTGGTGATGTTTGGCGATGGCAATCCCGGAGGCAGTTTTGGCGTGTATCATCTGTGGATTTCCAGCACCAATGTGACGATTTGGGCAAACGCCTCCGAGCTGAGCAACGAATCCCACGACGGCACCTTCGTCAACAACAGCCGCGTCATTTACAACATGCAGGGCCGGTTTGCCGGCAGTCCCTGGCACCAGCTCTTCGATTCACCCAGCGGAGCGCTGTGCCATTACAAATGGACCTTCCCGGATGACGACAAGTTCCTGGGCGCAACCTCTTTCAACAAGATTC
>DATJOW010000138.1:0-42275 GCA_035506715.1 Candidatus Acidiferrum sp.
TGAGTCATAACCGCCTCTACGCTCTGAAATCAGTGCGGGAGGCCGCGCTTAAATTGCCTGGTTGTTAAAGTGGCGGAAGGGGTGGGATTCGAACCCACGTTAGGATTGCTCCTAAGCCTGATTTCGAGTCAGGTGCCTTCAACCACTCAGCCACCCTTCCACCTAATTACAAACAGCTTACACATCTCACAAACACTCCTTTTGTACGCTGCACCCGTTTTTGGACCCCGCAGACAACAAACTACCAGACACCTCCAAATCCCTCAAGAAAATCATTGGTTTCTTTTACACGAAACTGACCTTGGGACTCAAATGGACACTTTGCCAGAATCAGGCGACCTTAGTGGGAATTTGTTGCCGTCGTCAGTGGTCCTGACAAATTACTAAGTTGAATTTAAGCGGTTGCTGAAGGGTACCCTCTTTCCATGAAAGCAGAATAAACAAACTAATTCAAACAAACCCGATTCAGATTGACGGCTTATTCTAATTCTGCGTTACTCTGGGTTCAGTCGTAGAACCAGGCGGGCAACGTCTTTCTGGGTTTTTTTCCTGTTCCACGCGTTATCTTTTAACCAACCGCTATGAGCGAAGCGACGCGTATTCTGGCGGCGATCGAGCGGGGTGAAGCCCGCGCCGGGGAGGAGTTGTTGCCGCTGGTGTATGACGAATTGCGGCGCCTGGCTGCCTACCAACTTTCCCACGAGGTGCCAGGACAAACACTGCAAGCAACTTCCTTGGTTCACGAGGCGTGGTTGCGGTTGGCGGGCGCGGAGGGACAGAAATGGGATGGACAAAGGCACTTTTTTGCGGCCGCGGCTCAGGCCATGCGGCGCATCCTGATCGACAACGCCCGCCGGAAAGCGCGGCTCAAACATGGTGGCCAACTGGAGCGGGTCGAACTCGAAGACGCAGCTCTCGCCAGCCCGATGGTGCCGGAGGAATTGCTCTCCCTTGACGAAGCGCTTGATCGGTTTGCCTTGGAGGAACCGGAAGCTGCCAGACTGGTCGAGTTGCGCTATTTCGGGGGCCTCAGTCACCAGGAGGCGGCCCGCGTTTTGGGAATTTCGCGGCGGACGGCCGATGGGCTTTGGGCGTATGCGCGGGCCTGGCTGCGGGCTGAAATGCGGCATGAGCCGGGCGAGACGAAGCTGCCAAGACGGGGCGACGCGGTGCCATAGCCACGCATTTTTCGGGCTGGTCCCGGTGCAAAGCGGCCCTGGACGACGCTTGAATAGGTGATGGAAGAGAACAAAGAAGTGCGGGACGTGTTCCTGGCCGCACTGGCCCTGAGCAGCGCGGCAGAGCAGAGCCATTATCTCGACCAGGTCTTCCAGGACAAACCAGAGCTGCGACAGCGCCTGGAACGGCTGCTGCGGGAGCACCAACACCTCGGCAGCTTTTTGGAGGAGCCGGCCTTGGCATCCCATAGGCCAACCATCGTCTTGACTGAATCCGTGACTGAAAAGGCAGGTGACCAGATCGGGCGGTACAAGTTGCTTGAGCAAATCGGCGAGGGCGGATGCGGGGTGGTCTATATGGCCGAGCAGCAGGAGCCCATCCGCCGCCGGGTGGCCCTCAAGGTCATCAAGCTGGGAATGGACACCAAACAGGTCATAGCCCGGTTCGAGGCCGAACGGCAGGCGCTCGCACTCATGGATCATCCGAACATCGCCAAGGTTTTGGATGCCGGCACGACCGAGACGGGCCGGCCGTTCTTTGTGATGGAATTGGTGCGGGGCGTCAAGATGACGGACTACTGCGACGAAACCTGCCTGTCCACGGAGAAGCGGCTGAACCTATTTGTCCAAGTCTGCCACGCTATTCAGCACGCACACCAAAAAGGAATTATTCACCGGGACATCAAGCCTTCGAACATCCTCGTGACCATCAACGACGGGGTGCCAGTGCCCAAGGTGATTGATTTCGGCATCGCCAAGGCCATCAGCCAGCAATTGACCGATAAGACCGTTTTTACGGCCTTTGAGCAGTTCATCGGCACGCCGGCCTACATGAGCCCGGAACAGGCGCTGATGACCAGCCTGGACATCGACACGCGCAGTGACATTTACGCCTTAGGCGTGCTGCTCTATGAACTGCTGACGGGCCACACACCTTTTGACCAGAGAGAACTAGTGGCCGCCGGTCTGGACGAGATGCGCAGAATCATCCGGGAGCAAGAGCCGATTCGCCCCTCGACCCGCCTCAGCACGCTGGCGGATCCCGAGCAGACTACGGCGGCAAAGCGGCGCCGTTCAGAGTTGCCGCAACTGATCCATGAATTGCGCGGCGATCTGGATTGGATCGTGATGAAGTCCCTGGAGAAGGACCGGACGCGGCGTTACGAAACGGCCAACAGCTTGGCCGACGATGTCCTGCGCTACGTGAACAGTGAGCCGGTTCAGGCGCGCCCGCCCAGCCGGCTCTACTTTTTCCAGAAACTGGCAAGGCGTAACAAGCTGGTGTTTGCCGCAGCGGGTGCCGTCGGCTTGTCGCTGGCGTTGGGAATTACAATCAGCATGTGGCTGGCCGTTCGCGCGACGAATGCCCGGCGAGACGAGGTGGCGGCGCGAGTGCGGGCGGATGAGGCGGCGCGAGTCGCTGGGAGTCAGAGGCGACGGGCTGAGGAAGGGGAGAACCGAGCGAAAACGAACGAGCTCACTGCCCGCCGGCGAGGCTACGCGGCGGACATGAACCTGGCGCAGCAAGCGCTGGCAATGAACGATTTGGGGCGTGCCCGAAGGTTACTGGATGGCCTCCGGCCCCAGGCGGACGAACTTGACTTGCGCGGCTGGGAGTGGCGTTACCTGTGGCAACAGTGCCAGAGTGATGCCGTTTACGGACTGTGTCAAAGGTCGAACGAAATCAACTCCCTGGCAGTATCGCCTGACGGACACTGGCTCGCGATTGGGGAGCAGAATTTTGGCGGCCTTTCGGTTTGGGACTTGGGGACGCGGCGGCAAGTGCTGAAGATAGATTCCGGCGACAGCGAGATAGTCGCCGCCTTCTCGCCCGCAGAATCCCTGCTGGCATTCTCGACCGCCACAAATCTTACCTCTTCAAATCCGGCCTATGGCGTTGGTCTCTGGGACATGCGAGGGAACAAGGCCGTGGGCCAGCGGCTTGCCCTGTCAGGCCAGTGCCGCGGCCTGGCTTTCAGCGCGGACGGTCAAACGCTGCTCACGTGCAGCACCGACGACCAGCTTACGCGGTGGGACATTCCCAGTAGCCGACGTCTTTCCACCTGCTCTGCGCCCGCCTGGTTCACCGACATCCCGCCGCTTCCGCTTGCCGTTACAGCTGATGGCAAACTCGCGGCGCACGTTACCAGGAATGGCGGAATCGCCGTGATCGATTCGGTGAACGGGCAGATTCAGTGGACGGCCAAGCCGCCGGAACACCATGTCATGGCTTTGGCGTTTTCACCGGATGGCAAGGTGTTGGTCTCCGGCGCCGGAGTTGTTGAGTCCTCAATCCGGCTTTGGGATGTGGCCTCGGGACAAGAGATCGGCCAGCCTCTGGAATCCCATCGCGCTTTTGTGAGTACCCTGGTGTTCTGGCCCGACGGCAAAATCTTGACGTCGGCGAGTGCCGACCAAACGATCCGCTTGTGGGACTTGCGCGATTTAAGTCATGTGCAACCCATTGGACGTCCGTTGCGCGGCCATGCGAGTGAGGTGTGGCGGTTGGCGCTGCTCCCCGACGGCAAGACCCTGGTCAGCGGCGGCAAGGACGGTTCCGTGTGCGTCTGGGACACCACGGTGAGCCGACCGCAAAGCGTGCGAATTACCCTGCCGGTAAAGGTGAAGGCTTGGAGTTTTGGTCCTGATGCGGATTCTGTGGTTACGGTGGACGACCGGGGTCAGGTGGCGAAGTGGCAAGGGGCCGACTTTCAGGAGCGCCATCCGCTGCTTGAACTTGGCACGAATACGGTCGGAATCTGTCTCTCATCAGACGCGCGATTATTGGCGGTGGGGTTGACTAACGGCGTCATCCGCGTTTGGGACCTGGAGCAGCGCGGTGTTCTCCAGGAATTCAAAGTCCCGTTCCGGCGGCCGCTTCCCTGGGGGTTCCTGCCGCGCCGACATCAGTTGGCTATCTGCGACGCGGAAGACTCGACCGTGCTTCATTTCTGGGACTTTCCGACCTCGAAGGAAGTGCAATCCTGGCCTGAAGGGCTGACCGATCATCTAGTTGGTGCGATTTCGCCTGACGAGCAATGGTGCCTGCTCTGCGGTTGGGCAGGTGAAAGCGCTCTCCTCGACCTGACGACCGGGCGCTCCCTGAGCCCCAATTTGAATCTGCGGCAAATTGCGAGATGTGGCTTTTCACCCGATGGAAAGACCTTCGCGGCCGCAAGCGTGGAGGGCGTCGTCGGCCTTTGGGATGCAACCGACTGGCATGAAGTGAAAGCCCTCCGCGGCTTTCTGATGGGTTGCACGGCGGTGACCTTCTCACCGGATGGCAAACGTTTGGCGGTGGGCGGCGACGGAGCGCAGGCGATAAAACTTTGGGACGCCCAAAGCTATCAAGAATTGCTGACCCTTGAAGGCCAATCATCAGTGGCCCAATTCACTGATGCGGCCTTTTCTGCTGATGGCAACGTCCTCGGTGCCCGCTCTTACCAGGGGGATATCCTCGACCTCTGGTGCGCGCCGTCCTGGAACGAAATCAAAGCGGCGGAAGAGCGAGCGCGTGCCGGGACCGGCTCCCCACCTACGAAAATAACCGGTGCAAACCGGCCCGAAACGTCGCGTTGGTAGTTGGAAAGAACACGTGGCGTCATGCCAGAGCGCGACAAAGGCATGCAAAGCAAAACACAAACCAGACTCGGGCGTTTGCAACCTGAAGCCAGAATATGAGAATCAAAACAATCGCCCCGCCTTCGCAACACCTGGCGACATTGCATCTCAACCCGCCCATGCGCACCAATGTTACCGCGAAAGGAAGGAAGAAAATGAAGACAGCATTTCCCATAGTCGTTGCTGGAGTGCTCCTAGTCACCGCCAGCAAGGGGCTCGCCCAACCCATCATTGTCACCCAACCCAGCGACCAGTTCCTGAGCACAAATGGCACCGCCAATTTTTCGGTCGGTACCAGTGGAACTGCTCTCAGCTACCAATGGTTCTTTGACGGGGCAGCCCTCGGTGGGTCCAACAGTCCCAGTCTATCCCTGGTCAATCCGTCCCCAGCCCAGTGGGGCTACTACTCCGTCGTGGTTTCCAACAATACCGGTTCGGTCACGAGCCGCCTGGCCGAGCTCAAAGTGTTTATGCCGGCACTGCATCAGTTGAGTGGCATTGAACCGCAAGCCGGCGGCTCTATGAACTTGAATTTCGCAGGCGAGGTCTCGTCGTCCTTCGGGCGGTATTACGATCTCTATCCGGTGGACGCTTCTTCAGACCTGGTGCAATGGACGCCGCTGGCAATGGTGCAGCGCGCGAATGCGTCACTGGACACGTTGCGGTTTGTTGATACCAACGCGCCCCAGTTTCGTCAGCGTTTCTTCCGCACGCCAACCAATCAACTAGCCACGCCTGACCCCGCGCCTACGGGGCCCTACGCCATCGGGACCTTCTCAATGCTGTTCACCAATACATCCCGCAGCAACGCAACGTTTATGACCACCTTCTGGTATCCAGCGATGGCTCAAGCCGGGGTGCTTCCGGCAAAATTTGTAGATCCACAAATTGCCAATTCCGTTTATTTCAACTGGACGAATTCGGGTGGACCGAATGACAGCTCCGTGGCTGCCGCCTTTTACTCGCACTCCTTGTCCAACGCGCCGATTGCGGCCAATCAAGCGGCCTATCCGGTCGTGCTTTATGACCCAGGATCACGATGTCAACGCCGCGAGCAGACGGGCAAATTGGAAGACCTGGCCAGTTGGGGCTTTGTCGTGGTCGCTCTGGACACGAGCGACACCTACCTCAGTGTGTATCCCGACGGCACCCTTGTGTATGGCCAGCACAATTACAGCACCCTCCAGGGAATCATGTCGGATATTAATGGGAGGGTGTTGGATCTTCAGTTCGTTTTGGACCAGCTCGGGGTTTTGAATGCCAATGATCCGCGTCTGGGCGGCCGGTTGGACTTGAACCACATCGGGGCCATTGGGTTTTCGCTGGGCAGTTCGGTCACCGCCGAACTGGCGCTGCGCGACCCCCGCTGCCAAGCCACTGTCGCCGTTGAGGGGCCGTGGTGGGATACTAATATATTAGCGCAGCCGTTGGGGGTTCCTTACTTGCAGCTTATCAGCGGCGCTGGGCCCGACCCCGACCCGTTCGAAGACTACGATTGCGCCGATGAGCGTTTGCTGGTTCACGACCAGCAATTAACCAATGCCTATTGGGTGAAGCTGACGTCCACTGTGGAAAACAGCTTTGAAGACGTGGCCTTGGTGGTGAGTCCGACCGAGTTCGTGACCGTCTTCGGCACTTCGATGAGTGGCCAGTACGTGCCGCCGACCAGAGTGACCCAGATCTACCGGACCTACGTGCTTTCGTTCTTCAACAAGTACTTGAAAGGAGAAGACAATCATTTGCTGGATGATCCTCCGCCGGGCTATCCCGAGATCATGCAATCCTTGAGCGCGTCCACCGTCTCCAATTCGCCTGCTTATCCCAAAGGAGGATTGGTGCAAGGCAACGATGGCAATCTTTATGGCACCACCGCTTACGGAGGCAGCGGCAACAACGGCACAGTGTTCCGAGTTACGACCAACGGTTTGTCGACGACGCTGGTCTGGTTCAACGGCACCAACGGCAGCCACCCGATGGCTGGGCTGGTGCAAGGCAGCGACGGCAATTTCTATGGCACGACCGATTGCGGCGGCGCCAATGAAAACAATGGCACGGTGTTCCAAATGACCCCCACTGGGGTGCTGACGACATTGGTCTCTTTGAACGGCAGCAACGGCAGCCACCCGTATGCGGGGCTGGTGCAAGGCAGCGACGGCAATTTCTATGGCACAACCGCTTGGGGCGGCACCTACGGTTTCGGCACAGTTTTTCAAATGACCCCAGGCGGCGCATTGACGACGCTGGTCTCGTTCAATGGTGCCGACGGTTGCGCCCCGCTGGCCCCGCTGGTGCAGGGCACCGATGGCAATTTCTATGGCACTGTTTCTGGCGACTCCGGAAACGGCTTTGGCTCAGTGTTTCAAGTGACCCCCGCCGGCGTTTTAACAACAAAGGTCGTATTTGTCAGTGCTAATCAGAATCCATCTGGCGGCCTCTTGCAAGCTTCCAGCGGCTTGTTGTACGGCACAACAGAATGCGGCGGCATTCTCAACCTCAACGCTGGTTCGGGCTTGGGGACTGTGTTCAAGATGACGTCTGCCGGCGCACTTAGAACGGTGGCTTCATTTGGCGGCACGAACGGAAGCCACTGCATCAGTGGGCTGGTGCAAGGCAGTGATGGCAATTTCTACGGCACCACGGCGGGGGGCGGCATGGGCGGGTGTCCAACTGGCGGCGGAGGAACCGTATTCAGGATGACCCCCCCTGGCGCATTGACGACCTTGGTCTCATTCAATGGCGCCGACGGCTCTAGCCCGCAGTCAGCGTTGATCCAAGGCACTGATGGCAATTTCTACGGCACCACCACATACGGCGGACCATGCGGTGGTGGCACCGTGTTCCAAGTAACCACCAACGGCGTGCTCACGACCCTCGTGGCTTTCGGTAGCCCGACCAATTCGCCATGAGGAGCCGTTCAACCAATTTCGACCTTATCTAGGCGCCGTAAATGAACTCAGGGCCGCCGGGCGGCTGAAACTGTCCGGCGGTTGAACTGGACTGATGAAAAAGACAATCCGAAACGTAACCGCAAATGGGGCTTCGGGCTTCACGCTCATTGAATTGCTGGTGGTCATTGCCATCATTGCGATCCTGGCGGCGATGCTACTGCCGGCCTTGGCCGGCGCGGGGGAAAGGGCCAAGCGCACACAATGTTTGAACAACGAGAGGGAAATCGGTTTGGCGATGAACATGTATGCAAACGACAATAGTGACTACATGCCGTGGCCCAATTGGGCAAATGACCCGTCCCCCCCCTGTCCAGCCGGCTGGTTATACAAGGGGAGCGCCGGATCTCTCCCCAGCACGCTGGCCTCGGGCGGGCCGATGGCCGTTTACAACTGGAGTGCGAACCAAGTGATTCACATCGAACAGGGCACATTATGGATATACCTGCCCAGCGGCAAAGTGTATATCTGCCCGGATGATCTCAAGCCCTCCTTGACCGGACTTTGGTCCTATCGGGCTGAGACGTTATCCACTTACGTCACAGATGGAGCCATGTGTTTTTTTGCCGGATCGGGCAATCCCGCAGGTAATACCGCCTTGAATTCTTACAACTATGCCACGTGCAAAATTAACGGAATTTGGAATCCCCTCTGTTACATTCTCTGGGAACCGGACCAGATATTGGACCCATACATGTGCTACAACGATGCGTCCAGTTATCCGAACGGCCAGGAGGGTCTTGGCCGTCTCCACATCACTGGAGGCAACATTCTGGCCGCGGCGGGCAACGCCGAATTCATGAGCTATAAGGAATTTAACCAGCAGAGGTTGGGCACCACCAAGAACCTGATGTGGTGGAATCCGAGAACGGCCGATGGGCATTGAGTCTCAATTATATGACCTTTAACCCAACATTCCGCATGGGGGCACTCCTTTTGGTGTGTGTGCTGTTTGTCGGCTGCGGCAAGTCCAGCGCATCGTCAATTGCCGCCATTCATTCCCAACTCTTAACCACCAGCTCATTGGAGAAGGACTGGGATACCGCGACGACGGCCATGAGAACGAACGGTTACATGGTGGCCATTACCATCCTGAGGAAAATGCAGACCGAAAACCCGAGCGCTGGCCAGCTCGGTGCGATTGATGACACGCTTAGGGAGTTAAACATCCAAATGTTTGCAGCGGCAGCCAAAGGAGATGCCAATGCCAGTCGAGCGGCAGAAGAATTGAGGAAAATGAGCAGGTCTCCGGGAAGTTAGGACACCGGCAATTGAAAGGAACAAATATCAAAACCTCACTTTTGAAAAACTCAATGGCTCTAACTGCCAGCCTTTTGGCCGTTTCCTACCTCTCCGCGGCCATGCACTACGTGAACATCAACAACACCGATCCCGCGCCGCCCTACACCACCTGGGCAACGGCCGCCACGAACATTCAAGATGCCGTGAACGTAGCGGCGACAAATGATGTGGTCGTGGTCACCAACGGAGTCTATCCCGGTGGTGTGACCGTGACCAATCCCCTGACGCTGTTGAGTGTCAATGGCCCCCAGTTCACGGTCATTGATGGCGGAGGCTCGAATCAGTGCATTTCGCTGCCTGATGGTGCGAGCCTGTCCGGATTCACGGTGACGAATGGTGGAATGATCAACGAGAACGGCAGCGGCGGCGGGGTGTGGTGCGCCTCCACAAACGCTTTTCTCACGAATTGTGTGATTGCAAACAATTCGGGAATTGGCCCTGGTGGCGGTGTACATGCGGGCACGCTGTACAACTGCACGTTGACCGGCAATTTCGCCTTTGGTGGCGGTGGCGGAGGTTCTGGTGGCGGAGCGGCTTATAGCACCCTCTACAACTGCATCCTGAGCTCCAATGTGGCTGCTGGATTGGGGAATAAGGACGCTTATGGATCCCCTGGTGCGGGCGGCGGCGCCTTTATCTGCACTCTCTTCAACTGCACCTTGGTTGAAAACGTGGCAGCGTCGATTGGGAAACCTCCACAACTGTCGATAGGGTCGGGCGGCGGTGCTTGCGGGAGCACACTGTATAACTGCATCGTTTATTTCAATAACCTTGGCAGTGTAATCACAGCGGAAATGAATTACGACTCTTCGTGCACCCTCGACTATTGCTGCACGACACCGCTGCCAACCAACGGCATCGGCAATATCTCGGTTCCGCCACTCTTCGTGGATTACGCTGGCGGCAACCTGCGTCTGCAATCCAACTCGCCCTGCATCAATGCCGGCAACAACGCATATGTGGCCACTGCCACGGACCTTGACGGTCGTCCCCGCATTGTTGACGGCACGGTGGATATGGGGGCCTACGAGTTCCAACCAGGAGCCCCCGGCGCATTCATCGGCTGGCTCCAGCAATACGGTTTGCCCACCGATGGCTCGGTGGATAACGCGGATTTGGATGGCACCGGGTTCAGCGTCTATCAGGATTGGATTGCCGGCTTGAACCCCACCAACGCCTTGTCGGTTTTGAAAATGCTGGTGCCCGTTAAAACCAATAATCCGGCTGGGTTGGTTGTGACTTGGCAAAGCGTGAACACGCGAATGTATTATCTGCAACGCAGCACCAATCTGGCGGCGCAACCGGCCTTTTCCACCATCCAAAGCAACATTGTCGGCCAGGCCGGCACGACGAGTTACACGGACACCACCGCCACGAACGCCGGCCCGAACTTCTATCGCGTGGGGGTGGGCCAGTAAAAGTCCGAAGTCCTAAATCCGAAAGGCGAAAGCAGGAAAACGATTCAGTGATCGAAGCTCGACCGACCGGCCATCAAGGAATGAGAATTCGAGAGACAAATAAAACTGCGGGTGCTTGGTTCTTTGGCAGGGCCAAAGGAATCGGCCGCTGGTCTGCCGTCTTCGGTTTCACCTTGATCGAATTGCTCGTCGTGATCGCCATCATCGCCATCCTGGCAGCGCTGTTGCTGCCGGTACTGTCAAAAGCCAAATCCAAGGCTCAGCAGATTGATTGTCTGAGCAACAATAAACAGCTTGCCTTGGGCTGGCTTATGTATGCGGATGACAACAATAATTGGCTGGCGACCACTTTTCAGTGGGTTCTTGGTAACTTGAATTTTTTTGCGAACAATCCAGACAACACAAACATTAACTACCTCGTCGGGACTGGTACTAATGCCGGTTTGTTGGGACCGTACATCAAAAACCCCGCTGTTTACAAATGCCCGGCCGATATGAGCATGGTGCATGAGGGGGCAACGATCCTGCCGCGGGTCCGGTCCTTTTCCATGAACGAGGCGATCTGCCTGCCGAATGATCAGGGCTGGACCGAGAGTCCGCCATGGAGAATATTCACAAAATCCGGAGATATTATCAACCCGGCGCCGGTTAATCTTTGGATTTTTATTGACGAAAATCCTGACAGTATCAACGACGCGGCGTTTGCGGTGGATATGGACATGACCGGAACCGGTGCTGCTTTCGTGGATGGCCCAACACTGCTTCACAATAACGGTTGCACGTTTGGGTTTGCTGACGGGCACTCCGAAAGCCATAAGTGGAGAGATTCTCGAACGATCGGGCCAATCTTCCAAACGCACTACGCGAATGACTACGGGGGCGCTTGTTATGTTATGCCGAATAATCAAGACGTGCTGTGGCTTCAGAGCCACACTTCAGCCAAAAGATGAAGGCCAATAATCGCCAGCCTCCAGCCGCAAGGTCATCAGGGGCACCCAGTTTCCCGATTTGTCCCCTCCCTCCGGGGGGCGCTGTTAATTCTCTGTGTCTTCAGAAGGCTTGCGTTGCAGTACGCCTTCCAGGCTGTCGTCACGTTTAATCCAGCGAGGCAAGAGAAATGTTAAGAATAATCGCGACACTTCCGCAAACCAGCGCGTCCGGGAGTCGTGGGGGCTTTCCTCCCGCTGCTGGCCCGGCCGAGTTAGTGTTGTTATGATGGATCACAGTGGAATCATCAGCGAAGCAAACACCGCCGCTCTGATTTGTTCACATGCTTAAGGCGAGCGTGAACTGGATGTTCTGAACAACCTTAATTTGTGCATCGTACCCCGTTTCGTACCCCGCGCGCCGTTTAAGGAGGCAAAAACAGCCCTCTCCAGTCCCGAATTTTGAAAATCATGTTTGGGGAGTCCATTGTGGTCCAAACGTTTCCACAGGAGGCCAGTTTGTGTCGTTGATTTGAGTCAGGTGCCTTCAACCACTCAGCCACCCTTCCACCAAAAATCTGAAGGCGCGATGCGTTGCGTTTCTGCCAGAGGTATTGTGCTCCGTAACGCCGGGGGAGCAAGCTCATTCGCCCGGTTTCCAATTCCGAAATTTCACCGCCAACGCGCTTTACACTTTTGCCTTCCGGGACTAAAGTCGCCTCATGGCTTCCGAGTACGATCCGACGGAATTTGTTGACGCCGATCTGCTGGCGCAAAAATCGCATTTTGCCTCGTCCGCTCCAGCCGGCGACCCCCTTCGCGCGCCCACCCGCGACGAGGTGGACCGCAAAGTCGTCGAGGCGCAGCAAAAACTCGCCGAACTGAAGCGCGCGCAGGAGGATCTGGAGCGCGAACGCGCCGCGCTGGAGGAATTGCGCCGGCGCCAGACGGAATTCCAGACCGGCCGCCAGGAGATGATCCACCACCTGACGCGCGGCCTCGGCCTGCTCGAAGAGGCCGAGTTCAACGCCCGGCGCGACGCCGAACAGATGGTCAAGACGGTGGCCGATTTCCGGGACGCGCTCGACAAAATCCAGGCCATCCACGACGAAACCTGGACCAAGGACAATTTCAGCATCGAACTCACCCGCGCCCTGACGACCATCGAAAACGCGCGCATGGAATGGAATTCCGCCCGGCTCAAATTCACCGTCCTGGCCGGTGAACAAAAGGAAGAAGCCGGAGCAGAAGCGGCTGAAGCACCCGCCGCTTCGCCGCTCGCCAACGCCACCTTTGGCGAACTGTGCCGGTTCGGCCTGGCAATGACCTGGCCGCTGGTGCTGGTGGCGCTGGCCGCACTGGCCGTGCTGGTCGCCGTTCTGATGACGCGCCACTGAAATCCGTCGTATGGGGCCCGCGAAGAAAAAACCTGACCCGATCTCCGACCGTTCGCGCGCCCTGACCGACCAGATTGCCGCGCTGGAAGCCGAAATCAAAAAGCTCGACGCGCAGCTCCAGCGCGCCCCGGTCCCGCGCCTGCGGTCCACCGCCATCCCCCACGGCGCAACTGTCACGCGCACGCCTGAACCCCCTCCGCCTCCGGCGCCGGCGCCGCTGCATGAGCCGGTGTTTGAAGAAATCCGGCCGCTGTCGGATGCCGAGGAAGCCGCCGCGCCGGACCAGTTCAACGAGCTGGGCGTGCGCAAATACGATTTGCCGGCGCTCTTCAACCGCATCCGGAACCATTTCCGGCGCCCGACCACGAGCAATCCGCGGCTGGTCACTTACCTGGCCGCCGGCGGCGTGCAGGGCCTGCGGCCGCTGCGCTACGAGAAGCGCGTCGCCCGCAACCGGTTCATCGTGTTCGTCATCGTGCTGCTGGTCGTGCTGCTCGGGCTCTTCTCGGTACTGCTGCGGAACCGATGAATGAAGGCGAACGGCGCGCATTCAATGGTAACCATCCCCATCGCCATGCCGTTGGGGCAATTCACGGCGCGCTATTCGGAAAAAGGATTGGCCGGGCTGGATTTTCCCAACAATGGTAGGGCCGACCTGCCGGTCGGCCTGGACGCGCGGCAGCGCGTCCCTACCGATGCCGTCTCCACCCCAATCCGCCGCTGGCATCGCACGACGATTGCGGCATTAAAATCCGTTCTCGCCGGACATGAGCCGGATGATTTTCCGCCGCTGGACTGGACGGGCAAAACGGAATTTCAACAGAAAGTCTGGCGCGCGATGCGGGAAATTCCCGTCGGCAAGACCAAAAGCTACGGCGAAATCGCCCAGGCGATTGGCAAGCCGAAGGCCGTCCGGGCCGTGGGCGGCGCGTGTGGCGCGAACCCGATCCCGGTCCTGATTCCCTGCCATCGCGTGTTGGCCGCGCACGGAAAAATCGGCGGATTCGGCGGTGGATTGGATTGGAAACGTGAATTGCTCAGGCGCGAAGGCATTCGTCTGTAGCAGCCGGCGTGAGCCGGCTCAAAATTTTTTCGGAGCGGACTCACGTCCGCTGCTACGAAGACTTGAAATCCGCCGTCCGCCGGATGATCTCGCGCAGCGGCGTGCGCGGGCGGAATTTCACAAACCGTTCGAGCTTTTTCACCTGCGGCTTGCGCCGGCGCATGTCATCAAATTCCGGCGCGCCGGTGGCGCCGCCGCCCTTTGGCACCGGCCCGTACGCTTCGGCATACGGCACCAGCTCGATTTTGGACTTCGAGCCCAGCGTTTTGACAACCAGCCGCGCCAGTTCCAGAATGCTGACTTCTTCCGTGCCGCCCACGTTGAAAATTTCGCCGCGCGCCTTTTTACAACACTGGAGCCGCACCAATGACTCCACCGCGTCGCTGACGTGGCAAAAGCATCGTGTCTGCCTCCCGTCGCCGAACACCTTCAGCGGCTCGTGGCGTTTCGCCGCGGCGATAAACCGCGGGAGCACCATGCCGTACCGGCCGGTCTGGCGCGGTCCGACGGTGTTGAACAGCCGCGCGATGATGACCGGCAGATTCTTCTCCCGCGCGTAGGCCAGCGCCAGGAATTCGTCCGTGAGCTTCGAGCAGGCGTAACTCCAGCGCGACTGGCCGGGCGGCCCGATGAGCAGGTCATCGTCTTCGCCGAACTCTGGCCGGGCGCTCTTGCCATAGACTTCCGAAGTGGAGGTCAGCAACAGCGGCGTCCGCCGCGCGGCCGCGGCGCGCAACAGTGTCTGGGTCTCATGAAAGCTCGATTCAAGGACGCCCAACGCGGATTTCACCACCAGCTCGACGCCCACCGTCGCTGCCAGGTGAAAAATGAATTCGGCATCAGCCGCCAGCTTCGGCAACTCCCGGCACGCGGAGATTTTGGATTGAATCATCCGTAACCGCGGATGCGATTTGACCGCGCGCAGGTTTTCCAGGCTGCCGGTCGAAAGATCGTCAATGACGACAACGGATTTGCCATCCGCCAGCAGCCGCTCGACCAGGTGGGACCCAATGAATCCCGCCCCACCGGTCACCAGCATAAACGAGGATGGAGGATGGAGGATGGTAGATGGCATCTGTTTCAGCGAGGATGGAGGATGAGAGGTGGCATATTGCCGGTTACGAGGCATTCTTGCAGAAGTCGTCTGCGCGCTCGATCATTTTGTTTATGCTGGCCCCGATGGACTGCCAGGCTGCATCGAGAACGCTGTATTGCGCCGCCGTGATGTAACTACAATCCAATGAATCATCCAGCCACGATTGTGTTTCGGTGGCTTCGCCAAGCGAATCGGTCAGCTTGCTGATGAACGCGGCCTCATACCGACGATGCGCCCAAGCTTCGGCAATCATTGACTTTACAGCCCGGGAGGACCGGCGGATTTGGTCGGTTAATGAAAATTTCTCTTCGCGTGGAAAGGTTTGAGTTATTTCAAACACCCGCTTGGCCTCCGCGCGTGCCCGTTGGTACACATTCAAGTCCCGAGAACTTCTGACAATTGCCATATTCCATCCTCCATCTTCTATCCTCTATCTTCCATCCTCGCCTTCAGCGAAGCGCATCCGCAACCGCTTGCGCCAGCTTCTGGCGGAACTCGGGATTTTCAATCAGCCGCACTTCGCGGGGATTCGACATGTAGCCGGCTTCGATGAGCACGGCTGGACAGCGCGGGCCGTGCAACACGCCCATAAAACGGGCCCGGCTCACGCCGCGGTCCTCGAGTCCAGTCGCCCGTAGCAGGGACCGATGCAGGCTGTACGCCGCCAGCAGGTTCTGGATGTCAAAGGCGTTATTGGGAAAAACCTGCGTCCACGGGTCGGGATAGCCGCGGGTGAGCGTGGACGGCATGCCGGCGGGCGTGAGACAGAATGTTTCGAGGCCATCCGGCTTGTGATCGAGATCCGACGTGGAATTGAAATGCAGGCTGATGAACAGGTCGGCGTGGTGCTGTTCGACGAGCGCCACCCGGTTGGAGAGGGCCACGTCCACGTCGCCGGTGCGGGTGAGGAAGACCTTCCAGCCGTTGGTTTCCAGCAACGGGGCCAGGCGCAACGCCCAGTCGAGCGTGAATTCCTTTTCGTAGCGCCCGTCCACGACGCTGTGCGTGCCCAGGTTCACGCCGCCGTGTCCGGGATCGATCACCACCACGCGGCTGCCGTACGACAGCGGTTGGCCGAACAGCAGCGGGACGAGCGTCTTTTGCAGGTCGAGGCCATGGACGAACACCTGGTCGTCGATGAATTGCGGCGCGAAGCCGAGATTGACCTCCGCTCCATTCCAAGTCGCTTCGCGGCTGCCAATGTCCAGCACCAGGGTGCCGTTTTCCGATTTGACGGCGTAAGCCTCGACCGGCGCCCGCGACAGCAACTGGGGCCCGCTGATTTTGCTCTCGGCCGCCCAGCGATTAAGCGAAGTCCGCGCCGTCACGGTCGGGGTGGGGGCCGGGGCCGGGCCGGGCCGGGCCGCCGGGCGCAGCGGGCGCACCGCCGGAAACGGCCGGACGGCGTTGGTGTCGGTCCAGTTCAACGACGAGATATCGCCGCCCGTCATGGCCGGCGCCGACGTGATGACTTCCTCGGGCGCGTTGGGCTGGGAAGCGCAACCCGCGAGGAGAAAAAGCGCCGCGCCCGTCAAAATGACTGCTGGTTTGAACACCCGGCCATTGTGCGGATGCGGAACCCGGACTCAAGCTGTTTCCTCGCAATCGTCCTCGTCCTCCTTCTCTTCCTCGTCGTCGAACATTGGGAAAATTGAGGACGAGGACGAGAACGAGGAGGCTTGTTTGCGTGGCTTGTCCGCGCCCCCGGATTCGGTCATAATTTCAACAAAAGGTTTTCATTGAAAATTCTCGTTGCCATCACCGGAGCCAGCGGCGCGCTGTACGCCCAGCGCCTGCTCGACAACCTCGACCCGCGCGCGCATGAAATCCACGTCGTGCTGAGCCATTACGCGCAACAGGTGATCGCCACCGAGTTGCCCGGCGGCTTGCGCCTGCCGGAGGGTGCGCAGACGCACAATGTCAAAAGCATGAACGCCCCGTTCGCGAGCGGCTCCAACCCGCCCGATGCAATGGTGGTCATCCCCTGCACCATGGGCACGCTGGGCCGCATCGCCCACGGGTACAGCGAAGACGTTTTGCTGCGCGCGGCGGACGTTGTGCTGAAGGAGCGGAAGAAACTGATTCTCGTGCCGCGCGAGACCCCATTGAGCCTGGTGCATGTCAAGAACATGGAACTCTTGTTGCAAGCCGGAGCCGTGATTTTGCCGGCGAACCCAGGCTTTTATTCCGGCCCGAAAACGATTCAAGACGTGGCGGACACCGTGGTGGCGCGGGTACTGGACCATCTGGGCATCGCCAATCAACTGGCGCCGCGGTGGAACGAGGAAAGGGAATGAAATGAAAAACGGAGAACATTCAACATGCAACGTTCAACGTTCAACGCCCGAGACCTCGGCAGGAGCGGTTTGGGAATTCAACGAAGGATCCGGTGGAAAGCGGGAATTTGATCTTGAAGACCGATTGCTGGAATCCGCCTCGGCCAGCATTGACCTGTCAGAAATGCTCCCTGATACCCGGTCGGGCAATCACGTCGCGGGACAAATTTTACGTTCGGGTACGTCGCCCGATCCGAATCACGCTGAAGCCGAAGCTGCCGAATCGCGTGATGATTTTATCCACAAGCTCAAAGTCTGTCTGAAAGAACTGCGCGAAACCCGACGCTGGGAACGGCTCATCAAACGGAAGGGGTGGACAATGGAAGAGCCGACACTGTTGTTTGTCTTGAGCGAATCCGACGAACTGATCCGGATCTTTCATTCAAGCATCCAAACGGCAGAACGCAATGCCGCATCCAAGCGGCAAAAACCTTCCGGAGCTGCCCAGAACCCGGCTGACGAAGCCGGCTGACACATCGATTTTGGGCATTAAATGTTGAATGTTGAATGTTTCCCCTCATCAAAAAATGGGCTTCATTCGTGCGCTTCTCGCACACCCTCTTCGCCCTGCCGTTCGCCCTGGCGGCGATGCTGGTGGCCGCGCGGGAACACCGCGGCTGGCCGGGTTGGCGGACATTCGGACTGGTTCTGGCCGCGATGGTCTGCGCCCGGACCTGCGCCATGGCGTTCAATCGCATCGCCGACCGCAAATTCGATGCGCTGAACCCGCGCACGGCCAATCGCCATCTGCCGACCGGGCAAATTACCCTGGCCGGCGCATTGGCGCTCTGGGCGCTGGCGGCCGTGGGTCTGGTTGCCACCAGTTATTGCCTGAATCGGCTTTGCTTTTACCTGTCGCCGATCGCGCTGGCAGTGATTTGTTTTTATTCGCTCACGAAGCGGTTCACCGATTACACGCACGTTTTCCTGGGGCTCGCGCTGGCGCTGGCACCGGTCGGCGCCTGGCTGGCGGTGAAGGGCCCGGCGGTTTCCACTTTGGAAATTCTGCAGATGATTACACTTGCGGCAGCCGTGGTGCTGTGGCTGGTCGGTTTCGACATCATCTACGCGTTGCAGGATTACGAGTTCGACCAGGCGCACGGTTTGCATTCGCTGGTGGTGGCATGGGGGCCGAAGAACGCGCTGGCGGCCGCGTTCCTGGCGCACATGCTTATGTGTGGGCTGTTGCTGGCATTCGGGTTCCTCTGCCGCTTCGGCATCGCCTTCTACGTCGGCTGGCTGATCATCGTGGGCTGTCTGGTGCTGGAGCATTGGATTGCCCGTCGGCGCAGCCTGAACTGGATTAATCTCGCGTTCTTCCGGCTCAACGCAGTGGTCAGCGCGGTGTTTCTGATTGTCGTGGCCGCCGAGGTGATTTTTCAGGGCGGATTCAAATTGCGATAAACGCTGCGGAAACATTCAACACTCAACTTTCAACTTCCAATTCCCAACGAGCCCGGTTCGACATTGGGCGTTAAATGTTGATTGTTCAATGTTCCCAACTTCCTTGGTAACGTCCTTCCGGTTTTGCTTCTGAAGGGGGCATGGACACGGTAAAATTGAATCAGCCCATGCCCGAGGGAAACAAATGCCCGCAATGTGGCACGCCGCTACCGGCCGGCGCGCTGGCCGGACTGTGCCCCGCCTGCCTGCTGAAACAGGGCGCGGCCGATGAAACCGTGACGGGCGGTCAGACGCCACCCTTCCAGCCGCCGCCCATTGCCGAATTGGCTCCGAAGTTCCCGCAACTGGAAATCCTCGAACTCATCGGCAAGGGCGGGATGGGGGCCGTGTACAAAGCGCGGCAAAAGGAACTGGACCGCATCGTCGCGCTCAAAATTCTTCCAACCGGCATCGGCAACGACCCCGCGTTTGCCGGGCGCTTCGCCCGCGAAGCCAGGGCGCTGGCGAAGCTCAATCATCCCGGCATCGTCACGCTGTACGAATTCGGCCAGGCCAACGGCCTGTTTTTCTTCCTGATGGAATTTGTGGATGGCGTGAACCTGCGGCAATTGCTCCACGCCGGCCGCCTCGCGCCGCGCGAGGCGCTGGCCATCGTGCCGCAAATCTGCGACGCGCTCCAGTACGCGCACGACCAGGGCATCGTGCATCGCGACATCAAGCCCGAGAACATTCTGCTGGATCGGCGGGGCCGGGTGAAGGTGGCGGATTTCGGTCTGGCGAAATTGGTGGAAGGTAGGGACGCCCCGTTAGGGCGTCCAGACTCAGGTGAGGGGACGTCCGGGCCGGACGTCCCTACCGCACTCACGGCCGCCGGCAAAGTCATGGGCACGCCGAATTACATGGCACCCGAACAGCGGGAGCATCCGGACGCGGTGGATCATCGCGCGGACATTTATGCGCTGGGGGTGGTGTTTTACCAGATGCTCACCGGCGAATTGCCTGGCAAACGGATTGAGCCGCCATCCAACAAAGTGCAGATCGACGTCCGTCTGGATGAAGTGGTGCTGCGTGCGCTGGAAAAGCAACCTGAGCGGCGCTACCAGCAAGCCAGCGTGCTCAAGACGCAGGTGGAGACGATAGCGATGACTCCGGCCGGCGGCCGTGGGCGGGCAGCGGCTGATACCGCCCAGCCCACCGCGGCGCCTCGCTTTTCGCCGGCGGCAATTCTCGGGGCTTTGTTGATTCCGGTATTTTTCATCTCAATCCCATTCTGGAATTTCGGGCATCTGGGCGGCGACGAGGCGCTCGTGGGCGTTATCATGTCCACCCTCGGTTTCATTTCCATTGTCACCGCGAGCGTTCTGGGCTGGGTTGCGGTGGGGCAAATTCGCCGTTCCGGCGGGCGCCTTTGCGGATTGTGGCTGGCCCTCGTGGATGGCCTGGTGCTTCCCGGCCTGGTGCTGAACGTCCTGCTGCTATTCGGTTTGCTCCTGGCCAACCAGTTCATCAATGTCCGGCTGCTGTCCTGGTGGTATCCGGTGCTGGCGCAACATGCGTTTCTCAACAACCCGCATTTCCTGATCTGGCTGCTGTTTGCCACCGCCGTGATACTGGGGAGCAACTACGTGGTCATTCGGGGCATCTGGCGAATGGTGAACCCGTCTGCAAACGGTTCGGCGGCGGCCGCTGGTCCCGGCTGGAAAGCTCCTCTCGTAGTGGTTGCCGTGGTCGTGACAGTATTCTTTGTTGCGGGGTTGGTTGTCAGCCGTTTCCATCCGGAGCGGCCTTTCTACATCGGCCAGGCCTGGTTTCCCAAAGGTGATTACATCGAAATCTTCTCGGTGGAACGCTCCACCAACCGGATGGTCGTCAAAGGCTTTTACTCCCTTGTCAGTCGCGACCAAGCCCAGTTGGCGTTGCACATCACGACCAGGAATGCCATCCCGGTTCCGATTGACGCAGATCAGGAAATACGGATTTCCAAGGGGCGCGGCGATTTTAAATTGACGCATCGGTACCTGGTGCCGGGGTTACCGCACGTTTCAATGTATGCCGACGGGCGTCCTTTTGCTTCACTTTATTTTGGAACAAAAGCCGAGTCGCTGGAAGAAAGCAAGGCGGCTTGGATCGCCCAAGCAGCAGGTGGCGCTGACGTCCGGTTGGAGAGCGAAGTAAAGTACGCAGCCCAGCAGGCCAGCGTGCAGGACATTGTCCAGAATTTGGCGGAGCAGGTGGGCTTGGAATACGACTGGCAGAAGTCTTTTGCCCAAACCGACCCGCTTTGCCGGCAGTGGGTGCGGAATGTAACCATTGAAGGCAAGACCTGCCGGCAGGCGTTAGAGCAAATTCTCAAACCGGTCGGCCTCCGTTACCAAGTGGAGAATGGCGTGCTCGTCTTGTCGCGTCAGGACGAAGGCACGCACCTGCCCAAATCAGGGGCCGCCGCCGAACTTGAGTTCCGCCTCGTAGCGGCCGAGGGCGACACCCGTACACCCGCCGACGAGTTGGCCGATCCCAATGACCGCACCGGGCAGACAAAGTTGCGTGTCTTGAAGGAAGTATTGCTGGACAGTTCGGCCATCGCCCACGCCAGCCTTTTGACGAATGAGTACCCGTCCGACGAAAAAACATTGAGCGTCATTCTGAACGGCGATGCGGTGCGAAAATTTTCTGACCTCACTGCCGCCAACCCCGGTCGCAAACTGGCCATCGTCTGGCGCGGACGGGTCCTGAGCGCGCCGGTGATCCGCGAGAAAATTGCCGGTCCGGCAGTCGAGGTAGCGGGAAAATTGAGCGACGCCGAATGGCAGGTGTTGCTGGATTTGTTGAACTACAAGGCGGCGACATCCTCATTCCTGCCCGCTAAAGACGGCAGAAGCCAGTCTTTTGGCCCGGTAATCGAAAGGGTGGTCAACGATGCGAATATCCCGACGACAAACAATGCAATTGATTTGAATTCCGGTTCGGTGCTCTCTTTTCCCGCAGAACTCTGGAACACGGAATATCCCAGACAGGATGAGTGGGCCCGAAAGCATGGCGTTGATGCTGTTGCTTGGGTCGTCGGCGATGATCCGCGGCTGTTGGGGATTGGGCTCGCGGCTGTTTCTGGTCCCGCTGAGCTTTGGAATACGATCACAGCAAAGGAAACCACAAACCAAACCGCTCTTGTGTCGCCGAGTGATCAGACACATCCGTTAATAATGCAATCGACGGTGGCAAACCTTCCGGTGGTATGGCTCTTTAGAACTCGTGAAGGCGCCTGCGGAATTCTACAAATCCTTGGTTTTTCCGACAACCCACGTGGCGTGAAGATTCGCTTTAAATTGATTCAAGGGAATGGAAATGTCCGAGCTGGAAGTGTTCCGGCGGCGGTAACCGAGGAGCCGCCGGGACTGGCCGTCACTTTGGTGTCTGACGACGTTTGGCAAGCGACCGCTAGCTTTCGCAATCGGGGCAGCGCGGCCACTCCGGCATTTTCAGTTCTGTTCTACGCTGGCGCTTCGCCCAAGAACTGGCGATTGATTTCCCGAAACAGGGCGGGGCCCATCCCAGCCGGCGGCATCTTCAACGAAAGTACCGGTCCTTTTGTTCTGCGGCAGAGGGAGACCGTGATCAGTGCGGTGGTTGATCCAGAGAATGTGTTGCAGCGTCCCACCGATTCCGTGGACTGGACTATGCGCTCGTCGCTGCCGCGATTGCCGGCGTCAGGGGTGGGAAGCGCTGGCGGCCCGAACTGAAGTTGAGCTGGCTTGTAAAATTCCCGTCGGAAGTCCTTGGTAATCCAGATGCCTCTATGTTAATCCGTGGTTGAGATCGTTTTGACTTCGGAACATTCAACGCCGGCTTCGAGCGCGCCGGGCGACATTTTCGCCACGACGCATTGGACCGTCGTGCTCGCCGCCGGGCAGCGGTCCACGCCGCAATCTGACCGCGCGCTGGAGGAATTGTGCCGCGCCTACTGGTTTCCGCTGTACGCCTATGTCCGCCGGCGCAATCACACGAAGGAAGACGCCGAAGATTTGACCCAGGCTTTCTTTGCGCGGTTCCTGGGCAAAAATTATCTCGAAGGCCTGAGCGCCGAACGCGGACGCTTTCGCGCCTTCCTGCTCGCGTCATTGAAACATTTCCTGGCCAACGAATGGGACAAATCGCAACGCCAAAAGCGCGGCGGAAACATCACGCACCTGTCGCTCGACTGGCAGACTGCGGATACACAATTTCAAATCGCCGCCACGAACGAACCGAGTCCGGACAAGGCGTTCGACCGCGAATGGGCCGTGGCCCTGCTCGCCCTGGTCATCGAACGATTGCACGCCGAGTGCGAGGCGGAAGGCCGCGGAAAGCAATTCGCAGAGTTGAAAGTTTTCCTTACCGCAGGCAAAGGCGAACTGTCGCACGGCGACGCCGCCAAGGCGTTGGATATGGATGAAACCGCTGTGCGAGTGGCGGTGCACCGGCTCCGCAAGCGCTACCGGCAACTGCTCCGCGAGGAAATTGCGCAAACGTTGGCTGATGGCGCCGACGTGGCCGAGGAAATGCGCGCCCTGTTCGGCGCGTTCAGTTAAGCCACGAAATACACGAATGACACAAAAGCAGTTGCTGTAGCGTCGAGCCTGCGGCTCGACCCTGTTGGCGCACGGCGACGACACGACCTTTTCGCGTGTTTCGCGTGTTTCGCGTATTTCGTGGTTTCTCTCTCAATTCGCCTTGGGTTTTCTACTTGACAAGCATTGCAATACTATGCATAGTGCTGCCATGCTTACAAAAGAACTGGTGGCGGCGTCGACGGTGCCGCTGGTGTTGTCGGTCCTGACCCGCGGCGAAAGTTACGGGTACGAGCTCATCCAGCAGGTGCGCGAGTTGTCCGCCGGCAAAATCGAATGGACCGAAGGCATGCTCTATCCCGTGCTCCACTGGATGGAGGGCGAAGGCATGATCGAATCCGAATGGCGCGAAGCCGAGACGGGCCGGAAGCGGAAGTATTACCGGTTGAAAAAGGAAGGCCGGAAAATTTTGCAGGAAGAAAAACAACGGTGGCTCACTGTCCACGAAACCCTGACCAAATTATGGAAAACCCAGTCGCATTTGACCTGAATCGCGCGATTCAATTGTGGCGTGAAAACTTGGCGTCGTCGCCGTCATTTTGCGGGGAAAACCTCGACGAACTGGCGGCACACCTGCGGGATTCCGTCGCCACCCTGCAGGCCCACGGGCTTTCGGTGGACGAGGCGTTCCTGGTCGCCAGCCGCCGAATCGGCACCGTCAGTTCGCTCGAATCCGAGTTCGCCAAAGTCAACCAGAAATCGTTGTGGCTGGACCGGGGCTTGTGGATTCTGATCGCCGTCCAGCTCTGGAAGATCATCGGCGCGGTATCCGCCCTGGCGATGGCTCTCGCGGTTGCGGCGGCCATGGGAGTCAACGAATTGCTCCCCAGCTTCGGCCTGCAACCGATTTCGGATGCGCCCATTCAATGGGGTGTCAGCCTGATTGCCTCGCCGCTGGTGATAGCGATCCTGGCAGGGTTGGGCTGGCGTTACTTGGCGTGGCCGAGGGAGTGGTTCAGCGGGGTGTTCCGGCCGC
Source organism: Candidatus Acidiferrum sp. (assembly GCA_035506715.1). Lineage (GTDB taxonomy): Bacteria > Verrucomicrobiota > Verrucomicrobiia > Limisphaerales > UBA11358 > UBA11358. The sequence continues at coordinate 24,267 of DATJOW010000138.1, forward strand.
TCCTGCGGCGCCCGTCGACGCTGGCGCTGGTTTTGTTCCTGACCGGCATCACGTTGTCGGCTGGGGCGGGCTGGCTGCTGGTTTATTGGGTTTATCCCATCCTGTACCACCAGAACTTGGCCGGCGGCTACTTCCCTTGGCGGAACCTGGCCATCCAATTGCCTGGCTGCATGATCCTCGCGGCGCTGACCTTTTCCGTGGCGCGCCGGCGCCTCCGCCTGAGTCCGGCTTAAACGCCGCCACCCGGACGGCTATCCGACTGGTAGCTCCCGCGACGGCCTCCGATCTACCCCTGGTCCGGCAATTTGCTTTACGGCGACAAACCTGCTTTAATAGCCGGAGCGAGGATACAACTGAAATGCCCCAAATGCGGCTCGGTGATTTACAGCCGGCGACATCCCGTATGCGGGCGGTGCGGGGCAAAATTGCCCGAATCGGTCATGTTCAACCCCGTCGTGCGCAAGAAGGTGGACGAAATCATCGAGCAGGACAAAAAGCGCGAGGAATGGGGAAACAGGTTTCCAGGCCACAACACCGGCAGCGGGAGCATCGTTGGCGGTATTTGACGGGCCTTTTGCCCGGTGGTCAATGAACGTGAAAAGTACGCCTTACCGGTTTAGAATTGCAGCCCTGTTGATCGCCGGGCTTTCGCCCGCCGTGCTGATGGCGTTGGTCATCGAAAATCCTCAGGGGACCTGGCCAACCAACTGGCCGAAGGAGCTGGAACCATTCCGTGTCCGGTCTCGAACCGTTGAACTCGCGGCCGGCAACCAGGAGAATGTTTACGAAATCCCATTGACCAACCGCGCGGATTTCGAGCGGGTGTGGCCGTCGGTCCTGCAACTCAAGTCGCCGGGCGCGCCAATCACTCTTTATGCAACCAACAATCCTTCAACGACCTTTTTTCACAATAATCGGGCGGCGATCCGCATCTTTGCCCCTCCCGACAGCGGGCCGATTTATCCGACTTACCTGGCCTGCCCACCGCAAACGCCGGAAACGGCAAAGGAAAACCAGGAGCGGCTCAATCAATTGCTCAGCGAGGGCAAGATCAAAATATTGCCAATCGGGCCGCCCTGGCCGGGCGATATTGTCTCGACCAACGGTGAATTGCCGGAGTATGTTTCCCCCAGGGAGGAAAATGGGGTCATGCGCTGGATCCCAGGCGATTTCCAAAGAGATCTGAAAGAAAATGGATTCGGAGAATTTTACTATCGAGCGCGGGTGGATTTGGAGCTGGTGGTTGACGGCCAAATTGTTGATTTGAACTCCATCCAGTTCCCCACCAACGCGCCGATTCACGACAAAAGGCCCAAGAACTGAAAGCTGATGAATTTCTTCGTTCAACGCAGCGAATTGCGCGACTTGTACGACAAGGTGGCCGCCGGCGAACGTCTCTCCGAAGCCGCCGCGCTCCGGCTGTTTGAGTCCAAAGACCTCAACGCCGTCGGCGCCATCGCCGATCTAGCGTGCCAGAAGAAGACCGGCAACCGCGCCAGCTACATCATCAATCGCTACGTCAACTACTCGAACTATTGCATTCTATCCTGCCAGTTCTGCTCGTTCGCGCGCAAGAAGCGCGACGCCGATGGCTTTGAGTTGGCGATTTCGCAAATCGTCGAGAAGGCGCGGGAAGCGCTCAAGCTCGGCATCACCGAACTGCACATCGTCGGCGGACTGCATCCGTCGCTGCCTTTCAGCTATTACATCGACATGCTCAAGGCGCTCCGGGCGCTGAATGACGAGGTAGGGTCGTCGCGCTGCGACGACCGGATGGCACAGCGCGCCGTCCCTACCAGGCTTCATCTCAAATGCTTCACCGCCATCGAAATCCTGCACCTCGCCTGGCTGGCGAAAAAATCAGTCGAGGAAACGCTGCGTGAATTGAAAGCCGCCGGGTTGGACTCGCTCACCGGCGGCGGCGCGGAAATTTTCCGGCCGGAAGTCCGCTCGGCCATCGCCCGCGGCAAGGAATCCGCCGCGGAATATCTGGACGTCCATCGCACCTGGCACCGGATGGGCGGGCGCAGCACCTGCACGATGCTCTACGGCCACGTCGAATCGCTGGCCGACCGCGTGGACCATTTGCGCCAGTTGCGCGCTTTGCAGGACGAGACGCATGGCTTTGTCGGTTTCGTGCCGCTGCCGTATCAGCCGGAGAACAACGAGATTCCCGTCCAAACGCCGCCGACCGGATTCGACGCGCTGCGCACCATTGCCGTAAGCCGCGCGTACCTCGACAACTTCGACCACATCACGGCTTACTGGGTGGGCATGGGCTTGAAGCTGGCCCAGGTGGCGTTGAGTTACGGCGCGGACGATTTGCACGGCACCATCATCGAGGAGCACATCTTCCACATGGCCGGGGCGACAGCGCCGCAGTTGCAGACCGAGGCGGAGATGCTCAAGGCTATTCGCGAGGCGGGCCGCGTGCCGGTGCAGCGCAACACTTTTTACGAGCCGATCAAAGTGTGGGACGCCTCGCCGGCCACCCCCGAAGCCGAACCGCCGCCGGGCAAATCCAAAGTGTTGGAGGACAATCTGGCGACGGCTTGAGACGAAGCCATTTCGGACAGAATTACAGAATTGGGCAGAATTGAATTCCGAGACCTCTGAAAAGGGGGTAGCGCGGAGGCTGCGCCTCGCTCAATTGCCCTGCAAACTCAATGTTTCGAGCCGCCGGCCGGACTCTACATCGCTTACCAAACCAGTTTTAAGAGGTCTCTTTCCGCTTATTCGGATAATTTTGTCGCCCTGTCTTTGTGGCTTTGCGCCTTTGTGCCTTTGCGTTAAAGTATGCCCGGCATGTCATCCGCAGGCGCAAAATTCCACATCGGCTCAGGGCAAAACTTCAAGGCCGTGACGCGTACGGAAAAACTCCTGGCTGAACTCATCGCGCTGCCCAGCGTGAACCCCGCCTTCGTATCGCATGACACGGCAGGGCCGCGCGACCCCGCGGCCTCGGACGACCAGCAGGTCGTCCCTACCGATAAATGTTTCGGCGAAAAGAAAGTCGCCGATTTTCTGGCGGCCATTGCAGCCCGCGCCGGGTTGGAAGTGGAAGTGCAAACGGTTTTGCCCGGGCGTCCCAACGTCATCGCGCGGTTGCGACCGCGAAATCGGGCCCGCCAGACCATTCTGCTGGCACCGCATCTCGACACCGTGCCGGCCGCGGATTCTCAATTTGTTCCCCGCCGGAGCAACGGCCGGCTTTACGGCCGCGGTGCCTGCGATACCAAAGGCTCCGTCGCCGCCATGCTCGCCGCCCTGTTTGAGCTAGTGCAATCGGGGTCCCGTCCGCTGGAAACGGAAATTATTTTTGCCGGTCTCGTGGACGAGGAACACGCCCAAGCCGGGGCGCGCGCCCTCGTTGCAAAGCAATTCAAGGCGGACCTGGCCATCGTCGGCGAGCCGACGCGATTGCGGGTGGTGACGGCGCACAAAGGCAGTTTGTGGCTGCAACTCGAAACCCGTGGCCGGGCGGCGCACGGCGCCACGCCGCACCTCGGGCGGAACGCGGTTCAAGAAATGGCGCGCGTCGTGGACCTGCTGGAAACGGACTATGCGGCGCGGCTGCAAAAGCGGAAACACCGGCTGCTCGGTCCGGCCACGGTCAATGTCGGCACCATTCAAGGCGGTTCCCAGCCGAACATCGTGCCCGACCGGTGCGCCATCACGATTGACCGGCGCACGCTGCCTGGGGAAACCGAAGCCGCTGTGAGCCGGGAAATTGCCGCGCTGCTGCGGGCGAACAAATTGTCGGCCAGGATTTCGAGCATGAAGCTGGCGCCGGCCCGGCCGCTCGAAACGGATCCGGCCTTGCCGCTGGTCCGGCAGTTTTTGCGCAGCAACGGCCAGACCCGGCCGTTGGGGGTGGATTTCTTCTGCGACGCCGCGGTGCTGGCGCAGGGCGGCATTCCCAGCGTGGTGTTCGGTCCGGGCGACATCGCCCAGGCGCACACGGGAGACGAGTGGATTTCCCTGAAATCATTGGAGTGTGGGAAAGACCGACTGTTGCGTTTCCTGAAATCGCTTCCCTGAACCGTTCGGTTCCCGTATTGTCCAACGCCCATGTCCGCAGCACCAACTGAAACGGCCCCGATTCCCACGACTGCTGCATCGCATCACGCCGCCTTTTTCCGGCAGAGCGGCTGGCTGATGATTGCAAATGTGGGCAGCGGCATGATGATGTGGGCGGTCCATTTGCTCGCCAAAAAAATTCCGGAGGCGGAATACGGGGCTTTTGGCGTGATGCTTTCGGTGGTGATGTGCGTGCCCAACCTGCCGCTGCAAATGGTGTTCGCGCAGCAGACGGCCCACGCGCTGGCGACGCGCCGCGAGCGCGAGCTGGCCGGGATGATCCGGCTGGCCTGGCTGGGCACGCTCGGGCTGGGCCTGGTGCTCGCCGCCGGGGCGCTGGTCTGGCAAACCGACATTCTGGCCGGCTGGAAGCTGGCGAGCGCGGCCGGATTGTGGGCCACGGTGCTGGCCGTGTTGCTTTCACTCTGGATGCCGATGTTCTGGGGCGTGTTGCAGGGAGAACAGGATTTCTTTTCGCTCGGCTGGTCGAACATTTTCAACGGCGTGGGGCGCCTGAGCGTGGCGGTGTTGCTGGTGATGGTGGTGGGGGGGGCCGCCGCCGGCATGATGGTCGGGGTCTGCCTGGGGCTGGCCGTGGGAACCGGCATCGGCATCTGGCAGACGCGATCACTGTGGCGCCTGCCGGCGCAATCCTTCGACCGACGCAGCCTTCTGGCGCAGATCGTGCCGCTGATGCTCGGGTTTGGCGCGGTGCAGTTTGTATTCACGGCGGACACGATGTTCGTCCGGGCGTATTTCTCGGAGGCTGACTCGGCGTTTTATGTCAGTGCCGGGACCATGTCGCGCGCCCTGATGTGGCTCGTCATTCCGCTGGCGACAGTGATGTTTCCCAAAATCGTCCACAGCGTGGCGCGGTCGGAAAAAAGCAACCTGCTGGGGGTGGTGCTGCTCGGCACCGGAATCCTGTCGGCGGGCGGCGCGCTGGGTTTGACCGTGCTGGGGCCGTGGGTCATCCGGCTGGTTTACACGAAAGCCTATGTGGAGGTCGCCGCGTCGGTGCTGCCGTGGTACGCGTGGGCGATGGTGCCGCTGTCGCTGGCCTACGCGTTGGTGAACAACCTGCTGGCGCGGTCGCAGTTCCGCATCGTGCCCGCCCTGGTCATCCTGGCGCTGGTCTATGGCGTGGCGCTGATGGCCGTCGGCCGGCACGCGGGCGGACTGGCGGACGCGCCGGCTGGATTGAAGATGATGCTGAAGACGCTGGGGGTGTTCAACCTGCTGTTATTCGGGTTGTGCGCCTGGTTTACGTGGGCCGGGAAAGATAAAGCAAAGAAGGAGGGTGGAGAATAGCAAATGGCCCGGATTCCATTCTCCATCCGCTATTTTCCATCATCGCTTTTTCGGGCGTCCGGTCCTGATCGCGGCGCCGGCGCCCGCAATTTTTTATAGACCCAGCCTTCCAGCGGCGCCAGCGGCCGCAACCAGCTGTAAAACGGCGAGTAGATCAGCCGGATGCGGACGACAGAAAGGAACATGGTCAGCGACGAGCGGAACAGGTGTACCTTGGACCCGGCTTGGTCGGTCCATTCGGTGGGTACTTCGCGGATGCGATAGCCGGCGCGCTTGATGGCCACCAGCAGGTTGATGTCAAAGGCCATGTCGGCGATGTGCAGGTACGGGTGAATTTTCTCCACCACTTCGCGTTTCATCACCTTGGCGCCGCACTGGGTGTCGTGGATGTTCAGCCGGAAGAACAGTTGCACGATGAAATGAAACACCCGGCTGGCAAACTGGCGGTTGCCGGTTTGGGCCTGGTGGATGACCGAATCCGGCAGCCAGCGCGAGCCGACCACGCAATCCGCGTCGCCGATATGCCGGACCAGTTCCAGGAAGGCCGCCGGGGTCGTCGCGCCGTCGGCGTCCACGTAGCCGATCAAATCACCGAAGCCGGCCAGTTTGAGGCCTTCGATGAGCGCGCCGCCCTTGCCGATGGGCGCCTTGAACTCCAGCGCCCGGAGCAGCGCCGGATAATCCGTGGCAACACGCCGGACGACGCCGATGGTGTCGTCGGTGCAGCCGTTGAGCACGACGACGAGCTGGAAGCTGCCGGTGTAATTTTCCTGGAAAAAACGCGCGTAATCCCGCAGCACCGGTTCAATGCGGCGTTCCTCGTTGTAGGCCGGAATCAGGAGCAGCAGGCTGGGATCAGGCACGCCGGTTAGTTTCGAGCTTCAAGTTTCAAGTTTCAAGTTTGTTTCCGCGGTCAACGGTTTCCGCAGCCAACTTGAAACTTGCATCCGGCAACGTGAATCTTTCTAATCAGCGCATGGATTCCCGCGAAGCGCTCATCGCGTTGAACCTGATCGAGCACGTCGGCCCGGTCCGCGCCCGGCTCCTGCTCGAACACTTCGGCGACGCACCCCGGATCCTCCAGGCGTCCAAAGCCGAGCTGCTCCGCATCCGCAACATCGGCGAGGAAACCGCCGAGGCCATCGCCGGCTGGGAAAAATCCGCGGACCTCGCCGGGGAACTCAAGCGCATCGCCGACTTCGGCTGCCGGGTGGTGATTCAATCCGACGACGAATATCCCGCATCGCTCAAGGAAATTTACGATCCGCCGCTGGTGCTCTACGTCAAGGGCGCGTTGTCTCCGAAGGACAAAAATGCCGTGGCGATGGTCGGCTCGCGGATGACGACGCATTACGGCATCGAGACGGCCCGCAAGCTGGCGTATCAGCTCGCCTACGTGGGCGTGACGGTGGTGAGCGGCGGAGCGCGCGGCATTGACACCGCGGCCCACCAGGGCGCGCTGGCGGCCAAAGGCCGGACGCTTTGCGTGCTCGGCACCGGCATCAACATCGTGTTCCCGCCCGAGAACAAGGACCTGTTCGGGCGCATCGCCGAATCCGGCGCCGTCATGACCCAGTTTCCCTTCAATCGCAACGGCGACCGCCAGACGTTCGCCATCCGCAACCGCATCGTCGCCGGCATGACCCTGGGCACGGTGGTGGTGGAAGCAGGATTGAACAGCGGCGCACTGATCACGTCCAATTTTGCGACCGAATACGGCCGGCAGGTGTTCGCCGTGCCGGGGCGGATCGACTCGCCGTCCAGCAAGGGGTGTCACGACCTGATCAAGAAAGGCGCCAAGCTGTGCGAAGGCGCGGAGGATATCCTGAGCGAGTTTGAGTATTTATTCCCGGCCAGCAATCGCCCGGCGACGCCGGGCGAAACCGGCGTGTTGCCCGCGCTTGAACTGGGCGAAAACGAGCAGAAGGTCTATGACGCCTTGTTGCTGGAGGAATCGTCCATCGACGAGGTCATCCGGCGGAGCGGCCTGCCGAGCTCGGCGGTGAGCGTGGCGCTGCTCGGGCTGGAGATGAAGCACGTGGTGAAGCAGCTGCCGGGGAAACTGTTCGTGCGCAACCAGTGAATATCTCCGGCTATTCGAAATGCGGCTGGTTCGCAGCCTTGGTCGCCCTGGCGGCAGCAGGCACAACGGCGGGCGAACCGAACGCGGTCCGTAACGCCCATCTCGAATCCGGCAAGATCGCCACGGATTACCGGAACGTGGCATTGAATCCGGCGGACACCACCAACCGCGAGCCGGTCACCTTTCCTCATGCCACCAGCAACAGCGAATACAACCAGCGCGAGTTTGCCGCCCGCTGCGCCATTGACGGCAGCCGCCGCAACGACGACGTGCACAACTGCGGCTCGTGGGGGCCGCAAAGGGAAACTAACATCTGGTGGCGGCTCGACTTCGGCCGGCCGGTGGAAATTGACAAGTTGACGCTGTTCCTCCGCGCGGCCTGGATGCCCACCAACGCGCCGCACGATTCGTACTGGAAAGAGGCACTCGTTGCATTCTCGGATGGCTCCGTCGAAAAATTGGAATTGAAACAGGTCGCCGCCGGCCAGGAATTCCCAATCGCGTTGCGGACGGTGAACTGGCTTGTGTTGAAAAACCTGAAACCCGCCGAGGACAAATGGTGCGCCCTTTGCGAATTCGAGGCTTGGGGCCGGGACGCGCCCGGATTTGCCTACGTGGGCAGCACCAACTTTGCCGCACAACTCCGGCAGGATGCGCGGGTGGCCGGGGCGATGTCCGCCATGCTGGGGTTTCAGCGCTCTTCCTGGGAACAGGGCGTGGCCGGGCAGGCGCTGGTCGAAGCGGGCGAAGAGGACGCCGCCATCGCCCTGGCCCGCGCCTCGTTGGTCCATGTCAATGCCAGCGGAGTTGTGGCCGCCAATGGCGGTTCGACCACCGATCCGCTGATGCTGGGCGATTGTCTCTGGTGGGCGGCGCGTCAGACCGGCGACCCAGCGCTGGTGAAGGCTGCGGATGACATGCTCCAGTTTGCCTTGAAAGGAGCACCCCGCGCCGCCGACGGCACGCCGTATCATCAAGCCGGTTCGCGCGAGATGTGGTCCGATGGCAGTTTCACCACACCGCCATTCCTGGCGGCCGCCGGGCAGTTCGATGCGGCCATTGACCAATTGCTGGGGGTGCGCAGCCGCCTTTGGGACCCGGACAAAAAGCTGATGCACCATCGCTGGTCGGAGCCAAGACAAGCCCTGGTCGATTCCAAATTTTGGGGCGGTGGCAATGGCTGGACGGCCGCGGCCTTCGCGCGCGTCATCCGGTCGTTGCCGCCCGACCGTACTGCCGACCGTGTCCGGCTGGCCACGATGCTCCGGGAACTGCTGGACGGCTGCCTCGCACACCAGCGCTCCGACGGCCTGTTTTATGACCAGGTGGACAACCCGGAGTCGTATGTCGAGACGAACCTGGCGTCAATGCTGGCCTATGCCATTTATGAAAGCGTCCGGGGCGGCTGGTTGCCGGAGGAATATCTGGTTCCAGCCGACCGGATGCGGGCGGCGGTGCGCGCCAAGGTTGACCGGCTGGGATTTGTCCAGGGTGTGGCGGGGGCGCCGCATTTTGACCGGCCGGGGATTTCGACGGAAGGCCAGGCTTTTTTCATCCTGATGGAAGCGGCGGCGCGGAAAGCGGGCCGTTGAAACAGGCTTGCGCCCGGACACCTGATGAACTAGAAGTCGGCAGACACGGGAGAACGATATGGCAACCTACACCATCATTGGCGGCGATCAGAAACAATACAGCTTCGTGACCGAGGATAACATTTGCCATTGGATTGCCGAGGGGCGGCTCAACGAACTATCCCTGATCAAAAAGGACGGTGACGCGGAGTTTCGGCCGTTGACCGAGTTTCCTGAATTCGCCGACGCGCTGGCGGCCAAGGCGGCCCCGGCCGTTGGATCGGCGGTCTCCGCCACTGAGTCCGGCGTCCCGCCCAAAACCAGCCGGCTGGCCATCACCTCGCTGGTCCTGGCGGTTTTGGGATTATTCACCTGCGGCGCGACGGCGTTCATCGGATTGATCCTGGGAATTATCGCCTTGGTGAAGGTCAAAAACAGCCGGGGCGCCCTGGGCGGAGGGGGGCTGGCACTGGCGGGAATTATTGTGTCCGCGATCTTCATTTTCCTGATCCCACTATTTGTGGCCATGGTGCTGCCGGCGCTGGCCGCCGCCAAACAGAAGGCGCAAGCCGTCACCTGTCTTAACAATGTCAAACAAGTTTCCCTCGCGCTGCGGATGTGCGGGGAGGCCAACCAGGGGTACTACCCCGCCGCCACCAATTGGTGCGATGCCGTCCGGTCCTATGCCGGCACCACCAACATCTTCCACTGTCCGGTGGATGTTTCCGGCAGCCGTTGCAGCTATGCCTTCAACGCCGAAGTGGGAGGGGTCGAAGTCGGCAAGGTGGATCCGGAAACGGTGGTGATTTTCGAGGCGGACGGCGGCTGGAACCTTTCCGGCGGCAAGGCATTGCTGTTGGGCAATCCCCGGCACGTCCGGGGGGTCGTCGTGGGTTTTGCCGACGGTCATGTTGAGCTGGTGCCGCGATCGCGACTCGCGCAATTGCGCTGGAATCCCTGACCGGCAGCCGCCGTATCCAACCCAACCCTGAGACAACCATGTACCTCATCATCGGCGGCGACCAAAAGGAATACGGACCCATTACCGCAGACGAATTGCGCCAGTGGATAGCCGAAGGCCGGCTCAACGCGCAGTCCCGGGTCAAGGCGGAAAGCGATGCAGGGTGGCGTCCGCTCTCGGCGTTCCCGGAATTTGCCAATTCGCTGGCCGCGGCGCCGGCGCCATCGGCCCAGCAGCCTCCGCCCCTGGCACCTCCCGCCGACTGGCTGGAGCGCGATTACCACCTGGATATCGGAGGATGCCTCAGCCGTGGTTTCGATTTATTGAAGAGCCAGTTTGGCGTCGTGTTCGTGGCGATGCTGTTGTTCATCGTGATTGAGTTTTTGATCGCCGGGCTGGGGGCGATTCCGTTCATCGGCCCGGTGTTTTCGCTGGCCAACCTGTTTATCGCCGGCCCGCTGCTGGGCGGCGTATTTTACGTCTTCCTGCAGGCCATTCGCCGGCGGCCGACCCACGCCGGCGAAGTGTTCATGGGATTTCGCCGGCAGTTCATCCAACTCTTTCTGGGCAAACTCGTCAGCGGCCTGCTGGCCGGCTTGTGCATGATCCCGTTTATAATCGTCTGGCTGGTGCTGTTTTTCGGTTTGCTGGCGGCTCACCAAGCGCGATCCTCACCCTTGCGTCCCGCCGAGCTGCTGGCGTTGCTGCCGATCGCCATTCCGGTCTTCCTGATTTGCCTGGTCCCCACGATTTATTTGCAGGTGCGGTGGGTGTTCACGCTACCGCTGATCATTGACCGGCAGATGGATTTTTGGACGGCCATGAAGGCGAGCTGGAAAATGGTCGGCAAACACTGGTGGTCGGTCTTCGCCCTGTTCCTTTTAATCGGCCTGCTCAATCTGGCCGGTTTTTGCGTCTGCTGTGTCGGCGTGTTGTTCACCGCCCCGGTCGGCTATGGCGCGCTGATGTATGCCTACGAAACCATTTTCTCCGAATCCGCAACCCGTGAACGTTGATCGTCAGACGGCCTGGGGCTATTGCACGGCGAATCTGGCGTTGCCGGGTTCCGGATCCGCGGCGGGCGGGCGGAAGATCGGCTATGCGCAGATGACCCTCGCGTTTCTTGGCCTGGGGGTGAGCCTGGTATCCGGCGTGCGCTTCATCGTTTGGGGGCTTAAAAATCTGCCGCACTTTTACGACGCGTCAGCGGACCCGCTGGACGCGCTGCAGGAATTGTGGCGGGCCGCCCGTTGGCCCTTGGCGGGATTGGGCCTGTTTGCGCTGGCCTGGCTCTGGGCGCTCGTAACCAGCCTGAGCCTGTTCCATCAGGCGAAGCCGGGCGGAGCCAGTGAGCCGGGCCACTGGTCGCCGCCGCCCGCGGGCGGGGCCGGCCAACCGCCGGCCGGCCGGTAAAATGAAAATGAGAAAGGTGCGCTATGTATAAAATCGTGGGAATGGACGGCCGGCTCTATGGCCCGGTCGGCGCGGATGAAATCCGGCGTTGGCTCGCGGAGAACCGGGTCAACGCCCAGACATTGGTCCAGATCGAGGGCGCTGCGGAATGGAAAGCGCTGGGAGCGATTCCGGAATTTGCCTCGGAAGCCCGGCCGGCGCCGCCGCCGGTCATGTCTGCGGTGGCCGCGGTAACCTCACGGGCAGCCAATAAAATTCCGGCTGGAGTCTGCGGCATCCTCCTCGGGTCATTCGGCGTTCATAAATTCATCCTCGGCTACACCGGCGCGGGGCTGGTCATGCTGCTCGTCACCCTGATCGGCGGCCTGCTGACCTGCGGTGTTGCCGCTGGCGTGATGCACCTCATCGGCCTCGTCGAAGGCATCGTTTACCTGTGCCGGCCCGACGAAGAATTCGTGCGCATCTACGTGGACGGACGCAAAGAATGGTTTTGACGGAGTTATGCACCCCCATCCCCCAATGATTTTGAACCATGAAAAAACTTGATCCCGCGGAAATCCGGAAGGCGCTGGCCGCCGTGCCGGCGTGGAAACAGTCGGGCGACGCCATCACGCGAACCTATGAATTCAAGGATTTCTCCGGCGCCATCGTGTTTGTAAACGCCGTGGCCGAACTGGCCGAGCAGGAGTGGCATCATCCGGACATCGATATCCGTTGGAACCAGGTGACGCTCGCTTTGGCAACGCACGACGCCGGCGGGTTGACGGAGAAAGATTTCGATCTGGCCGGGAAATTTGACCGGCTGTTACTGCGCTGAATTGACCGTGTTGGTCGACTTGCCGGCCGGCGCTTCAGCCGGCAGGGTCGGCGCCGGGGGCGGCGCATTGGTCCGCGGCGTCCGTCCGACCCAGATGCCGCTTACCGCATATTCCCATTCCAGTTGCGGGAGGTTCGGCGGACTGCCCCGCCCGCCGCGGATGACCAGCCGGTCCTCCGGTCGCATTTTGTCCACCCACGGCTGATAAGCCTTGGCATCGCCGAAGTTCCACAGGATTTTGTGGTAAACCTGAAAATCCTCATCGGGCATGAAGGCCGGTTCGTAACCTAAAATGTAGCGCCAGTCCCCGTGCGGATTTTTAAAGAAGGTTTGATAAAAGATCGTCATGTCGCCGGTATAAAGGATGCCGCCCTTCTCCGGCATCCAGCCGGTGAGCTCGTCGGGGTGTTCTTTCGGGTCCAGATATTGCAGGGTCAGGTTCCACGTCCAGCGGCTGTTGGCATCATTGGTGATGGCCAAAAAGGTCATGAGCGCCAGCCCGGCGGTCAAGGCTAGGCGCTTCAGGGAATCCGCGGCAAACCGCGCCTCGAGCAGCAATTGCAGGTCGCAGGTCGTGAGGACCATCAGCGCCGGCCAACCCCAGTCTTCCATGAAGCGGCCGGCCTTGAAACTGAGCACCCAGCCCATCGCCGCCAGCCAGAAAACCGGGTCAGCCGTCAACGGCCGGGCCGGCAACCGGGCCAGTTGCCGCAGAATCACCAAGCCGCCCAGGATCACGAGTGCAAAAATCGCCCCGGTGGACGGCTGAAATTCGGTGACCATGGTGCGTTGGGTGGTGTGCATGGCGAACGCGCGCTGGGCCATTTCCACCGCCTGATAGAGCGCGGCCAGCGGATGCCCCGTCAAAGTCGCGCCGGCCACAATGCCCGCCAGCCAGCTGACGGTCAAAGCGGCCGCCCAGCGGAATTGCCCGGCGAGGCAAAAGGCCGCGACCGGCAGCGTCCAGAGATACCAAACTCCGTGCACAAACGAGCACACCGCAATCAAGAGCGCCATTCCTACAACGGTCCGCCATCGGGGCGGGGACGCCCCGTGGGCCTTCCAGCAAAACAGGATGGTGAACAATCCGGCAATCGTCAGCAGGAACGGCCGGCCCAGGGAAAATCGTCCCGTGATATCCGAGGCGAGCGCCGCTGCCGTCAGTGTGACCAGCCAGGCTTCCGGCCGTCTCAGCCACGGCAAAGCCGACCAGCCGGCCAAAACAAACAGGACGACGACGGAAAAAACCACCAGCCCTTCGGTGTCGCATTTGCCCCAGAGATGAACCTGTTGCAGGACGAGGTGCCAGCCATAGTTGTGGTCGATCTGAAAACCGGGTCCGACCACGAGGATTTCCGGCCACGGTTTGCCGCTCACGGCCTTGGCGGCGTGTCGCAGCGCATCGTCCGCGGGCAGATAGCCATAGCTGATAATCCGGAGGGGGATGGCCAGAATGGCCAGGATGACGATGGCCCAGACGGCGAGGGGGACGTACCGGCGCAACGCCTCCAGCGGGGCGGCGTCGTGATGGGCATTGTCGTCGGTCATGCGGGGCGGCGCGCTGGGGTCATCAAAACACCACCGGCACACCCTCGTCAAGCATTCGCAGTTTCGCGGTCAGGTTTTCCTGCGCGGCAATTTGCTGCAACCAGCGCGGCGGTTCATCCAGTTCCTCGAAGGACAGCTTGAACGTCCCGTAGTGCATCGGCACCAGCCAGCGCGCCTGAAGGTCCCGGAACGCCTTGACGGCCTCGTCCGGCCCCATGTGCACGCGGCGGAAGGTTTCCGGGTGATATGCGCCGATCGGCAGCAATGTGATTTCCGGCGCCAGCCGCCGGCCAATCTCCTTGAATCCGTCGAAATAGGCGCTATCCCCGGCATGGTAGATTCGCCGGCCCTGATGTTCCAATACAAATCCGCCGTAGCCCCGGTGGCTGTCGCGCAGCGTGCGCGCCCCCCAGTGCCGGCTCGGCGTGAACGTTACCCGCCAGTCCCGATGCGCAAAGCTTTCCCACCAGTCCAGCTCGATGATGCGGGCGAAGCCGAGATCGTGGGCCAGATCGCCAACTCCCCAGGGCATAATGCCGATTTTCGGGTGAGGCAGCCGGCGCAGCGTCGGCTTGTGAAAATGATCAAAATGCGCGTGGGTCAGGAGCACCAGGTCGATCCGCGGCAGGTCCTGGATCTTCAGTCCTGCCCGCTTGATCCGCTTGAGGAGGAACAACCAGTTCGCGAAGTTCGGATCGATTAGCACGTTCAAATCCGTGAACTGGATCAAAAACGACGCATGGCCGATCCAGGTGACCGCCACCTGGCCGCGGGTGAGTTTGGGGAAAACCGGGCGCCGGTGCTGGCCCGTACGCCGCGTGAGCAACGCCTTCCAGACCAGCTCCCGGAAAAAGGTGCGGGGGTTAAAATGTTTCGAGGGCGTCAGGTCCTTGAAGGAACGCGGCAATCGCCGGCGGGGCGGGACGGGACGTTGCGAACCCGGTTTCGTCATAGTTGCGCGGACATTCTAATTGCCAACGCCGTTTGCACAAAATGGAAATTGACCGTCTAACGGGACTTTACAAGACCGGGTCAATCCCGCCAATCTGAGTTCATGAAGAAAGCCCTGTTCCCCCTGGTCGCTTTGGTCCTTGGCATCTCGCTGGTGGCCGCCCGCGCCGGCGCCGCCAACGCACCCGCCTCTACCGACAAGAATTCGCCGGGTCAGCAGGTTGCCCAAACCCTGTCGCTAATCACCGGCGTGGCCATTTCGCCGCTCATGGGGGTGGGCGTGGTCGGGGCTTGGCAATATTTCCACGCCCACACGCCCGAACAGAAGGCCAAGCTCCCCTGGTTTGCCCATCCGCTGTTCTGGGGGCCTGCCCTGCTGCTTGTCCTGATGTGCTTTGTGAAAGACTCCGCCGGGGTGGCGCTGCCGGCGGTGCTGAAAAAGCCTTTCGACGTGGCCGAAACCATCGAGCACAAAATCAGCGGCCTGGTCGCGACGGGCGCGTTCGTGCCCATCGCCGCCGCGATCTTTCATTCCAGCAACAGCGGCGGGGATGGGGCGGCCTGGAGCGCGGCCGGCCTGGCGGCCATCAATCTCGCCTGGCTTTACAATGCCCTGATGGTGCCGGTGATGATGGTCGCGTTCTTCATCGTCTTCCTCGCGTCCAATGCGATCAACATCCTCATTTTGCTCAGCCCGTTCACGGCGCTCGATGCGTCGCTCAAGGTATTCCGCACCTCCATCATTGCGAGCATCGCCGTCAGTTCCTGGGCCAACCCGTGGCTCGGCGCCGCTTGGGCGCTCATCGTCATCGCCTTCTGCTATCTGATCGCCGGCTGGTCGTTCCGCCTGTCGCACTTCGGGCTCGTGTTCGTCTGGGATTTTGTGACCCGCCGGTGCAACCGCTTTGCGCCGGACCCGGCCGTGAACAAAATGTTTCTGGGCCGCAAAATCGACAAGGCCCCCGCCCGCTCGTACGGCCGGCTCAGCCGCCATGAAAAAGGCCGGCTCGTCTTCCATTACCATCCATGGCTGGTGTTGCCTCCCCGCACCCTGGTGCTGCCGGAATCCCGGTACTTCGTCGGCCACGGCGCGTTCTTCTCCGAAATCTTCCAGCTTGAGGGCGACACCGAACGCCTCGCGCTGCTGCTGCCGCCGCGTTATCGGTCGCACGAGCAAAAGCTCGTCACCATTTACGGCTTCGTGGATGTGCGCCCGACCGGACTGCGCGCCGCATGGCAATGGCTGAAAAGCCTGGCCGGTGGAAAAACCCCGGCCGCGTCGGGAGCTTGATCCGGAATTGGCGGGACGCAATATTGCGCTGTGCAACTCAAAAGAACGAACGTCCCAAACCAACTGGATAAATTCCTGCGGCGGAAGCCCAGGCTCGGCCGGGGCGTTTACCTCGCCAAAACCGCCGTTGTCCTCGGCGACGTGACCCTGGGGGCGCACTCGAGCGTGTGGTACGGCGCGGTGTTGCGCGGCGACATCAACCGCATCGTCGTCGGTCACCACACGAACATCCAGGACAACGCCGTGCTGCATCTCGCGGATGAATTCCCCTGCCTCGTCGGCAATTGGGTCACGATCGGCCACAGCGCCATCGTGCACGCCTGCCAGATCGGCGATGAAGTGCTGGTGGGTATGGGCGCGGTGATTCTGGACGGTGCGGTCATCGGCAAACAATCGCTCATCGGCGCCCGGGCGCTGGTGACCCAGGGCACGAAAATTCCGCCCGGCTCCCTGGTGGTGGGGGCGCCGGCCCGGGTGGCGCGCAAGCTGACGGCGAAGGAGCGTGCCAAGCTGAAATGGTGGGCGGAAAAGTACGTGGACAATGCCGCCTATTGCCTGAAGCACGGAATCAACGTGGGCGGACCGATGGCGGGATGATGCAGAAAACCGTTGTAGCACCCGCGTCTCGCGGGTGATTTCGGGCGTCACGCCCGAAACAGGCACTCTCGGACAATTCTGTTTTTGGTTGGATATTTGTTTAAACTTGGCCGCCAGCACAATTCGGCGGGACGCCGAATTGAACCCGCCGGAGGCGGGTGCTACCACAGGAAACGCATCAGACTGAAGTGGTGGGCGGAAAGATCCGCGAAGAATATGCTGTTCCAATTGGCATATCGTCCTAACGCGGGCTCGCGAACTTTACCAAGTGTATATCCACCGTGGCCACCGTGCCGTGGTGGACGTAAATAAAACGCGTGATGCCCAGACCCGGTGCAATATCCAGAATCTGATGGTCGGGATTGGTGCGATAGGCAATTGAATAGACGGTGAACGGATGATGTTCCGCCAGACCTTTGATTCGCCGTTTCGCCGTTTGTTCCTTCTCGACGCGCCAGCAGTACCGCCCATCCTCTCGTTCGACATCTCCACCCCAACATTTGTCCTTGGCCAACGTCAGGACGAACAGTTCGTCAAAATCCTGTGCTGGGGCGGAGAATTTGCCGGAGTCAGTGATAGCTGCATGCATGATGGAAGTGGCCTGGCTTACGTTCGACGCACTCAGTCGATAAACGCGATTGCTAGAGTTCAATAGGACGCAAAACCCCGGAACTTGCCCGGGCTCATACCAGGGAAGTTCCCCCGGGAAACCGCGAATCACGGCAGCCTGGGCGTTCGTGCTTTGCATGGAATCAACAATCTCCATGACCCAGGAAATGTTTGTGGAATAAAGCGTGGCCGTCCCGGCTAGCGTCGTTTCGATTTTTCCTTCGTAGGTCCAACAATTGCCTTTTTCCAGCGGAATTGGACTTGCAAGCGGCGGCGCAGCAAGCGATTCGCTCCTGATGCCCACGATTCCCGCAGCCAGAAGGTAGAAGCCGGATTTCAAAATCGTTCGCACAACCAAGGAACCCGAGGCTACCTCCGCATCATCCCCGGCAGGCCTCCGCCCATGCGGGCCATCATCTTCGAGAACTTGCCCATTTTCTTCATCATCTGCTGCATCTGGGCGAATTTGTTCAGCATCGTGTTCAGCTCGGTCACGCTCACGCCGCTGCCGGCGGCGATGCGGCGGCGGCGGCTGGCGTTCAGGATGGCCGGGTTCAGCCGTTCCTTGGGCGTCATGCCGCAAATCATCGCCTCCATGTGCTTGAATTCCTTTTCCTGCTTCGATAAATCGCCCTGCTGCTTCAGCATCTCCGCGCCGCCCGGCAGCATGCCCACAATGCTTTCCAGCGAGCCCAGCTTTTTCATCTGGCGCAGTTGCTCCAGAAAATCCTCCAGCGTGAACTGGCCCTTGCGCATCTTCTCTTCCAGGCGCTTCGC
>DATJOW010000139.1:0-3620 GCA_035506715.1 Candidatus Acidiferrum sp.
CGAGGGCTTCCTTGAATTTCTTGCCCGCGGCCATTTTTTCCCGGATCAATTCAAGCGTCAGGAATGCGGCGTGCCCTTCGTTCATATGGAAGGTGGAGGGCTGCACGCCCAGGTTGCGCAGGAGCCGGACACCGCCGATGCCCAGCAGCACTTCCTGCATGATGCGCGTGGTGCTGTCGCCGCCGTAAACGCGCTGAGTCAGGTCGCGGAAACGCTGCTCGTTCTCGGGGAGATTGGTGTCGAGCAGGTAGACCGGCACGCGGCCCACGTTGACGCGCCAGGCTTGGAACGAGACCACCTGCATGTCGATTTCGACCCGGCAAACCAGGGGTTCGCCGCGGGCATTCAGGACCGGTTCAATGGGCAGGTTGCGGGGGTTGAGCAGCGTGTAGTATTCCGTCTGCCAGTTGTTGGCGTCGACGGTCTGCTGGAAGTAGCCTTCACGATAGAAGATGCTGATGCCGACGAAGCCAAGATCGAGGTCGGAAGCGGATTTGGCGTGGTCGCCGGCCAGGACGCCGAGGCCGCCCGCCGAAATCGGCAGCGATTCGTGGAAACCGAATTCTGCGGAGAAATAGGCGACAGGATGTTCGAGCAATTGCGGCGCGTGTTGGCGTCCCCACGTGTTTTTCTCGTTCAGATAGGCGTGAAAATCCCGGAGCACGGCGCGCGCATGGCGTTCGAAATCGGCGTCCTGCAGGTGCACGCGCAACTCGTAATTCGACACTTCGCGCAGGACGGCGACGGGGTTATGATAAAGATTCTGCCAGGCGCGCGGTGAAAGTTCCTGAAACAAATCCTGCGCCTGCTGGTCCCAGCACCACCACAGGTTACGGGATAATCTGTGCAGTTCCGCGACCAGTTCGTCCAGTTCCGCGACCGTCAACGGCTTCCTTGTCATACATCATGATTCCTGAATTCCACTGGCGCCGACAGTAACGGCGGGGACCGCGCCGGGCAATTAAAATTTCAATCCCGGGAAATTGCGGTGGCGGAAATCCTGGCGAATCTTTTTTCAACCCGTTGGCGAAAAGCCTGCCGGGCGCCCCGGCGGTAATCGCCGGGCATCGCATTCCAGCAACCGGAGTTTTTTTCTGAATCGGCCGGGAAATGTTTGCCGGGGGGACTGCAGGGCGCATCTTGACACTGTTCTTAAAATAAGGGCGTAATAGGCGGAACGGTTCCTCAAGCCGGCAAGAACGATCAACCATAGAACCAGTGTCTACCCATGGAACCAAACCCCAAAGGATTCCCTCGTTTAGCCGACATCGAACGTGAAGTTGCGGCCGAAGGCCGCGAATGGACGCGGCAGCGGCTGCAAGAGAGGCTGCAACAACTTGCCGATCAACACGGCGAGGTTTTTCCCCCTGCGGCAGCGAAAGCGGCGAAGCCTAAGCCTGCGCAGCGAGTTCGGAGATCTAAAACTGGTCGTTGATTACGGCCAGCATCTCCTGACCCGAGAGTGGTTGAGTCCCCTGCAGCGGCTCTGGGGCCTGAGTCCACACCAAAAGATCACCCCGGGCTATGCCCAGAAGCTATGTTTTACGGTGACGGCCACCGGCTGTTACGAGGAAGCGGCGGCGGTGGCCAGCCAATGGGGCCGGCCGATTGATGATTCGGTATTGCATGCCTTGGTGCAACGGATTGGGGCGCGGGCTGAAGCCCAGACGCAGGAACGATTAAAGACGTTGCCCCAGGAACGACAGCCCCAACGGTCGGCCAGTCCCTTGGCGGTGTTGATGGTCGACGGCTGGCAAGTGCGCCAACGCGGAGCGGGTTGGGGGAGGAAGAAAACGCGGCAACCCCGCGTGGAATGGCACGAACTGAAGACCGGCGTGTTTTACCGGCACGAGCAGTCGGCCCAGACCCAAAGCGGGCGCGGTTTGCTCGCAGAGAAGGTGGTGGTCAGTTGGCAAGGTGAGCCGGGCGAACTGGGACGGCGGCTGCACTGGGAAGGGTTGCGCGGCGGATTGGGGCGAGCGCACCAGACGTTGTTCCTGGGAGACGGCGCTGGCTGGATTTGGAATTTGAAACAAGACCGTTGGGCGCAGGCGATGGAACTGCTGGATTTTTATCATGGCAGCCAGCACCTCTGGGCATTGGCAGAGGCTTGGTGTGGCCCCACCCAACCGGACCTGGCGCAATGGGTCGAGCCGCGATTGCACCAATTGCGCCACGGCCAGGAGAAAAAGGTGCTCGCCCAAATCCAAGGTTTGAAGAAAAGACGGGGAAGGGCTGGATTAGTGATCGAGCGCGAGCGTCACTACTTTGCCCACCATGCGGGCCGGATGAACTACCAGGCGATGGCGCGACGTGGTTGGCCCATCGGTTCGGGAGCCGTCGAATCGGCCTGCCGCCAAAAACAGTGCCGCTTTAAACGTCCCGGTCAATTCTGGACGGCTGAAGGCCTGCGCCGCCTCTGCGCTTTGGATGAGGCACGCCGCAATCACCATTGGGACCAACTTTGGGCGCCGAATTAAGAACTGTGTCAAGATGCGCCCATTTTGTCTCGGCGAATTAATTTGATCTGGTCATCAATGCCAGGGTGACGCAAAGTCCTCCTATAATTGTGGCGGTCACGCCAAGTAAAAATAGAATGATTTCCCATTTGCTTTTTAGAATGTCATAACAATTCCTGAACCGAATAAACAATTTCTGCGATTCTGGATCGGCTTGTTGCTTAGGTTCTTTTTTTTCCATTTGTGGCACGGTCAATTCTCTGGCGCAAGATGGACAATTAAAGCGTTGGCGACCTGCGTTAAAGCTTATTTCAAAAGGTTGGCCGCATGAACAATAGACCTTTATGTTCATGGTAACATCACCAATAAGAATGTTCGATTTGAACTCGGGCGAATGGTCAATCACAACATCTTCGCCCGCGAGAGCAGCGCGCTGCATTTCGGGTGGTTTTGTTGTCATAATGGTCCTTTGTTCTCAGGATATTATTTTGGCTTCCGAGCTTCGGTCAATGGTAAAATCTGGTAGTGTCCTGATTTGAAAACTGAATTTCCGGAACGGGGCGCGAATCGTCTAAACTCGCAGCATCCTTGACCGGTCTGGCCGCTGGGGAGGGGGGGGACAGTCCGCGCTCCGGTCAAATTGGGACACTACCTGAAATCTCGAGGCCAATCGCGCTGAAAAAACAACTGTTCGGGGATAATTGCCGGTTAACCTTGTTATCTTCAACGCGCGTTATGAGGCATGAGAAAGTTAACTGACTGTCAAATTGAGGAGTCGCTTTGAAACGAAGTTCCAAAACGCCGGCTGATTTGTTCGATTCTGCCGAACCGGGCGAAGTGCGACCTGGAAAACTGAACTGACGGCGTCGCGTTTCATTCGACTGCTTTCCATTTGAAACACGCGCCGCCCTTGCGGTCGGGTCGCGGACCGGTGCCGGAAGCCGTGACCGGACCGGGCTCGTTGGGTTTGGTGGCCAAATAGCGATGATTGACCAGAGCCATGAGCATGGTGTCGCCGCGCATCAAGTTGACCCATTGATATGATTCCGCATCCCCAGGCATTTTCCCGGCAAGGTCCTTCAACGCAACGGCGTCGTCAGCGGCGGAAACGAACCGGCCGTTGGAAGCCTTGAGCGCCACGCGGCCTTTGCCGAGATCGAC
>DATJOW010000140.1:0-9683 GCA_035506715.1 Candidatus Acidiferrum sp.
CATATCAGCGGCAACGGCACTGCCATCCAAGCCACTGTTGCCACCGGTTGCTATGCTTTAAGCGGTACGAACTTTATCACCTACAAGTACAACATGCCCTGAGGTGGAAAGGCAGCATGACGAAGACAAATGAAAGTCACGAGTAAATGTTCAATGTGTGGCAAAATCCATTGGCGGTGGTCTGTCTCCATTTCCGCCTTCTGCCTTCTGCCTTCAGTCTTCGCTTTCGAAGGCCGCATCCAAGCCACGCTCACGCGCGGGAGCGAAACTCAGACGATGTTGTTCACTGTCGGCCTGAATCAATTACGGATTGAACGGGTTGAAACCAACTGGCCGTACCCGAGAAATATCATCCATCTCGACACCGGCGACATCACGATTTTGTTTCCGCACAACCGCAGTTTCGTACGGTTGAAACCGGCTGCGGACAGCGCCGCCGGAACGACCGGATTTCCAGTAATGCCCTCGCCACCGGGCGGTCTTCCAGCGGGGATCGGACCACAACCGCCACCCGGCAACGCACCCACGGTCGCTCCCGACCTGCCTCCGCACACCGCCATCGGCCCAACCAATCTTCCCGGAATGCCGCCGCCACCGATGATGCCGCAAATGCCTGCGATGCCGGTCGGTGTTGGTCCGCAAAACAGTCCCAGAACTTCGACCATGCCGGCCACGCGGCAAATTCCGCAGATGCCTCCCGGCGTTGGACCGCAACCCGGCATGGCTGGCGGAATGCCGGCCATGCCCATGATGCCGCCGATGCCGATGGAGCGGCCGGAACTCAAGGCCACAACCGACACCACGAATCTGCTTGGCTACACTTGCACTCGCTATGAACTCAAGCAGCGCGGCGAAGTGATGGAAATCTGGGCTACGGACAAGCTGATGCCGTTTCAACCGTATTTGCAGAACCAGCCGCACCGGTTCGGGCCGCGCATGATTGAGGAGCAATGGGGCGAACTCCTCAAAGCCAAAAAAGTGTTTCCGCTGCTCGCTGTGTTGCGATTTGACCGCCCGACCACGCCGGACGGCGGCGGGTCGCCCGCGCCTGGGCCGGAGCGGCTACGGTTTGATATCAAATCCATCACGCCAGGAAAAATCACCGACGAGACGCTGTTTCAACCGCCGTCGGATTATCACGAAATCCAGCCACTGCCCTTCTAGCAAATGGTGGAGGAAAAATACAATACAGCATAAAGCGTGGAGAACCAGAAACCAAACGACAGTCATGAAAACGAAAAGGCCCGTTCAACCCGCAGCGCTTGTACTGCTTCTCTCGACTCTCAACGCTCAACTCTCAACCTGCTTCGCCCAGGGCACCCTCGCGCCGCCGGGCGCGCCCGCGCCCACCATGAAGACATTGACCCAAGTCGAGCCGCGCACCGCCATCACCAACTCCGGCGCGGTCACGATTTTCCAGCCCGGGTCGTACTATCTCACGACGAACATCGCCGTCAATAGCGGCGACGCCGTCACCATAACGACGAACGGCGTAAAGCTTGACCTGAATGGGTTTACCATTTCCTCAACCGAAGTCAGCCCGGCGGGTACGGGCATTATGCTTAGCAGCGGTCTGCGGAACATCACCATCGCCAACGGATTTATCCAAGGAGGCGTGACCAACAACGGGGGCGGCGTTTACAGTGGCAGCGGTTTCGCCTACGGCATTTATTACTCCGGCACCCCGCCGGTGAATGTGCAGGTATCGCGCGTCTCCGTATCCGGGTGCCTTTATCACGGAATTTATCTGAACTCTTTCGATTCCACGGTGGTGGAAAGTTGCACGGTCCGGAATGCAGGATCCTATGGAATTCTAGCGGCGATCGTCAGGTCCTCCGCGGCCGTTCAATGCGGAGACGAGGCCATCGGCGGCGAGCAAGTGTCCGATTGCGAAGGTGAAGTGGAAGGTACAGGTTACGGGATATATGCCTCCGGGGCCCAGAACTGTTACGGCGTCAGCGTCCACGGCCCGGGCGTCAATGCCTTTACCGCCCAAAACTGTTACGGCTACGGCTTGGCGAACGACAATTCCTATTCCGGCCTTTATGCCGAAAATGCTCTGAACTGCTCCGGTTCCAGCAACGGCAGCGGTGTCGGCGTGTTTGCCGCCACCGCCTTGAACTGCTCCGGCTCCAGCAACAGTGGCGACGGAGTTTATGCCAACACCGCCCTGAATTGTTACGGCTCCAGCGGCAGCGGCGATGGCGTGCATGTCGGATACAGTGCCCAGAACTGTATCGGCGGCAGCAATAGTGGCGATGGCGTTCATGCGTTTGCCATGCATAACTGCTATGGCTGGAGCCAAAGCGCCTATGGCGTATATGCCTACGACCTCGCCAGTCTGAGCTACGGATTCAGCACATCGGGCACGGGTTTGCGCGCGTTCATTGCGAACTCGTGCGACGGTGGCGGGTCTCCTCCCTTGGACGTCGCGCACAAATATGACATGCCCTGATGGATTAACGATTGGCGATGGGAGATTTCCAAAACCTAAACCCCCAAACCACAAAAAACCATGAAAACCAAACTCCTCCTCATCACGAGCTTTTCCTCATTCTTCATTCT
The DNA here is from genome assembly GCA_035506715.1 of Candidatus Acidiferrum sp. Classification (GTDB taxonomy): domain Bacteria; phylum Verrucomicrobiota; class Verrucomicrobiia; order Limisphaerales; family UBA11358; genus UBA11358. The sequence continues at coordinate 2,566 of DATJOW010000140.1, forward strand.
TCATTCTGCCTTCGGGCAAGGGGCATTGACGCCGCCGGGCCCGCCCGTGCCGACAATGAAGACGTTGTCGCAAATCGAGCCGCGCACGCCCATCTCCACCGCGCCGTTCACCATCACGCAGCCCGGCTCGTATTATTTGACAACCAATCTCACGGTCAGCAGCGGCGACGCGATTGACATCAACGCCAGCGACGTGACCCTGGATTTGAACGGCTTGACGATTTCTTCCACTGCTCCCAGCGCGACCGGCAACGGCATTTTGATTTCAAGCCGAACCAACATCACGATTTTCAACGGGCACATCCAAAGCGGCGTGACCAACAACGGCAGCGGCGTGTTCGGCGGCGGCGGGTTTGGCAGCGGAATTTACGCCAGTGGCGCTGCCTACAACCTGCGCGTTTCGGGCGTCACCGTTTCGGGGTGTCTGTATTATGGCATTCTGCTGTTCACCGGCTATTCCACGCTCATCGAATCCTGCGCGGCGCAAAACATCGGCACCTACGGTCTTTATGCTGACACGATTTCGCATTCGAGTGCGCTGAACGTCGGGAATACCAGCATTTATGGCAATACTGTCTCCGACTGCTACGCCAGTGGCAGCGACTTCGGCGTATATGCCTTCGTGGCGCACAATTGCTACGGCGAAACAGTCAATGGCACGGCCATCAGCGCAAACACGGCGGAAAATTGCAATGGAGCCGCCAGCGGCAATGGCGTAGGGATCGGTGCCAACAACGTCCACAACTGCGAAGGCAGCGCGGGAAGCGGCGGCATCGGCATCTCGGCGACCACCGCCATCGGCTGCTCCGGTAACGGCGGATACTATGGAATCCAAGCGGGCACAACCGTGGAAAGTTGTTTTGGCAACAGTGATGGTGGAACCGGCATAGATTGTAATTTGGGGATAGTTAGTTTCAGCAACGGTCAGACGAGCAGCGGGTATGCTGGCATATACGGTTACATCGTCCAGAGCTGCTACGGCTACAACAGCGGGAGCGGCTACGGGGTCTATACTTATGATATGGCTAGCCTTAGCTATGGCTACAGCAGCAGCGGCACCGGACTACGGGCATTCATTGCCAACTCCTGCGACGGCGGCGGGTCTCCGTCCTTGGACGTCGCGCACAAATACAACATGCCGTGAGGAATTTATGATTTACGATCAACGATTGACAATTGCCGGAGCCAACAAACCAAAAACCATGAAAACCAAAATCAAACTTGGCGCCCTGGCGCTGTTGCTCTCAACTCTCAGTGCTCCACTCTCAACCTGCTTCGCCGGCACAACGATTGACGCCGTCAACAAATATGCCTACGGTGCCAACATCGGCTGGCTGAACGCTTACGCCGACGGCGCCAATGGCGCGGTCATCGGCGACTACTACTGCATGGGCTATCTCTACGCCGCCAACGTCGGCTGGATCAACCTCGGCAGCGGCAGCCCCGCCAACGGCATTCAATATCAGAACAACTCCGGCACCGATTTCGGCATCAACCAGGACGGCCTGGGCAATCTGCGCGGCTACGCTTATGGCGCAAACATCGGCTGGATCAATTTTGAAAATACCGGCGCGCCCAAAGTGGATTTGCGCACCGGCATTTTGAGTGGCTATGTCTGGAGCGCGAACTGCGGCTGGATATCCCTGAGCAATGCGGTGGCTTATGTGCAGACCGACACTCTCTGGCCGGGTCAGCTCGCGCCGAACGGCCTGCCGGTTCCCTGGCTGCTCGCCAACTTCGGCACGACCAACGTTGATGCCAATGCGGACCCCGACCACGACGGCATGTCCAACGCGCAGGAATACCAGGCAGGCACCAACCCGAATGACGCCAACAGCGTCCTGCGCATCACCGCCCAGAGCTTCGCCCCCGGCGGAACCACCGCCACGCTTACCTGGAACAGCGTGCCGACGCGATTCTATTACATTCTGAAGAATCCCGATTTGAAGACATCAAACTGGACCGACAGCGGTCTGGGATTGATTGCACCAGCGCCGGGCACATCCACCACAGATGGCTTCAGCGACTCCAGCGCGCCAATGCGGTTCTACCGGGTGCAGGCCGTCCTGCCGCTGTCACCCTGAGCTGACTGGAAATTTCACTGCACTACTTCCACCGGCATGCCCGTCCAGACCAGTTTGGACAGGTATTCCGCGTCCCAGTTTGCCAGCCGGAAGCAGCCGTGGGATTCGGTGCGGCCGACCTGCTCCGGGCTGGGGGTGCCGTGGATGCCGTAGCCGGTCTTGTCCAGGCCGATCCAAGCCACCCCCACGGGATTGTTGGGCCCGGGTTGCAAGATCAGCTTCATCTTCAATTCCTGCGCCTCGGGCGATTCGGGAAAGACGTCCGGGTCGAAGGTATAGTTTGGGTGGGGTGCCACCACCGCCACGTGCAACTCCCCCACGGGCCGCTTCTCGACGTTCGCCGCGATGCTGCACGGGAAGTGCGCGATCAAATTGGTCCGTGCATCAAACACCTGCAGGTATTTTCCCGAAAGGTGAATGACGGCAAAGGCCGCGGTCCCGGCGAAATCCGGATAATCCACGGCGGGGATCTGGAGGACCGTCCCGGCCGCGATATTGGTCCAGTTCACCCCGGGGTTAAGGCGCTTGATCAGCTCGGGGTGGGCATGGCTTTTTTCCGCGACCAATTCGAGTTCGGTTTCATAGTCGAGCGCCGACTGCTGGGATTTGGCGAGCCACGTCTTGCCCAGCGGCTGGAGATGCGCCAGGTCGTTGGACGTGACCACATAGGCAGTCAGCAGGGGGGCATCCAGCGTAAGCCGAGCCTCCGTGTTGGTGTCCAATCGGCCCGTCGGCGAGAGATTTTGGGTTTCCTGAAATACCGAGATGGCTGCGCGCGTCTGTGACCCCAGCGCCGCGTCAATCGATCCCGGTGAGATGGCCCGGCGCGCCAGGGCCACTTGCGCTTCGAAAACGCCGCGGGCGGATCGCGGAAAATCACCCGGCGCCTGACGGCTCAAGGTAAAGAGCTTTGATGGTGCTTTGGCGGGAGCCACCGCCCGGACGGGGACACGTTTTGGGGGATGCTTATGCCACCACCAGAATCCAATAATCAGAGCCAAGCCAACCAGGACAAGCGCCCAACCGAGGCCACGGCCCCCGCGCGTCGGGCGGCGCGCGCGGGCAAGCCGATGCTGGTGGTCGCGAGGCACCCGCAGATTAAGCCACAGACACGGCCGCAACCCAAGACCGAAGTCATTCCACTGGCAAATTTAGAACCGTGTCCCCTATCAGCTTGGCCGCCCCCTCGTAGCCCAGCCAGCCGGTATTGATGATCAGATGGTAAAGCAACGGGTCGTTGATGTCGGCATCGAGATACTTTCTGAAATAACGCTCCCGGGCGCGGTCTTCGGTGACGCAGAACTTATGCGCTTCGCTTTCTGTGAGCTTATGCGCCTGACGGACATGTTCGACTCGCATTGCAAGTGAGGCCACCAGCCGCACATGCAGCACCTGCGGCATTTTAGCCATGAGCACGTTGCTTCCCCAGCCGACGATGATCACGTTACCCTGCGCGGCCAGCCGGTGCATGGTTTCGGTTGCCTGCTGGATGACCGTCGGCACCGACGGACGCACGTCGAACACGTCTGCGAGAATTTCTTCCAACTGCGAGGCGCGATCTTCGTGCAGGCTCTTGGCCAGGCGATGCGGCAGATTGTGGTCCTCCAGCACCTTGTCAATGAGGTTGCGGTCGAACACGGTCCAGGGGCGGTTTTCCCCCGCGGCGTGTTGCTGCAGATACTCAGCCAGCTTTGCGGCAATCGCTGCCGCCCCGCATCCGGTCTGCCTGGAAATGGTCACCGCACGGTGAACCTGTTTGGCTGTGGTCTCCCCGGGTTTGCCGTGAGGTTGCAACTGCGTGTGAATGAAAGAAAGACAATGTTCCGCGCTCGCAGAAGTAATCATAAAGGCCTTTCATCTGTTGAGCCGGCTGACACGACGGTCTGCGCCGTTTCCGTTGCCGGTTTCCACCTAAAAATAACGCTGGCTCAAGCGGTTGCAATGGGGCCCCACACGATTTGATGGCAACTAATCTGAAATATTAAACCGGACTGGAGGTTTTATGAAACGGCCAGGAGTTCGCCATAGGCGCGTGCAATCTGGTCCACCAGCGCCGACGGCGCAGCCGGTTCGCCATTGAACGCGGCCACCGGCACGATGCCGAGCGCGCTTTGGGTGATGAAGATGCCCGCCGAATGCCGGAGCGCCTCCGGTTTGATGACGCGCTTGGCGGCGGGCAAGCCCAACGCCTGGCAGATCTCCAGCACCACGGCTCGCGTGATGCCCGGCAGCACCCCCCGGCCGGTGGGCACGGTGCAGATGCGGTCTTGATAAACCCAAAATAAATTGCCACTTGTCGCCTCCGCGGCCTCCCCGTTGGTGTTGACCAGCAACGCCTCGTCCGCCCCCTGCGCCACCGCTTCCAGGCGCGCCATGATGTGTGTCAATTTGTTCAGTGTCTTGAATGTGGCCAGCGGGTCCGCCACCGGGATGCGGTAGGACGAGGTGACCAGATGCCACGCCACCGGTTGGTCCAGCAGCGGCGCAGGATGCAATGTCATTAGCATCGTCGGCCGGCCGCCGGCCTGGGGCGTGTACCCACGTTCTCCCGGCCCGCGCGTCAAGACCACGCGCAGGATGGCGTTGGGCATTTGATTCCGTTGAATGAGCTGGACGGCAAACTCCTGCAGTTGCTGCGGACTGAACGGGCAAATAATTTTCAGGAAGTCCGCCCCGCGCGCCAGCCGCTCCAAATGCTGGGCCAGCCGGAACGGCCGGCCGTTGCACACGCGCACGGTTTCAAACAGTCCGTCCCCATACATGAACCCGCGGTCGTTGATGGGAACCACGGCTTGCGCATCCGGGACAAATTGGCCGTTGAGAAAAACCAGCATGCGTTTTGATTGTGATGGCCGGCGATTTACTTCAAACCCGCCCGGCCGGCGAGCAGAAAATCAAACGATACTGCAATCATCTGCCGCTCGCGCGCCGGGCAGCTGCGGTTCAAAGCGCCGGACCCGCCTTCGAGCGGGCAGCCAAAACCTCGCCGATTCCGTCCTGGAAATGGAACGCCGCCAGAAAGCCGGCTGCCTTCGCCAGCGTTTCGGCGTACTCCGCCTCGGGATTTGAGTCCGCCACGATGCCCGCACCCGCGCTGAAATGAGCGAGCCGGTCTTTGCAGACCGCCGTGCGGATGGTGATGCTCAACTGGCTCTCGCGGTTGAACCCGAGATAACCGTGACAACCGCAATACAATCCCCGCGTCACGGGTTCCAGCTCTTCAATGATTTCCATCGCGCGGAACTTGGGCGCGCCGGTGATGCTGCCGCCGGGGAAACACGCCGCCAGTGCGGCCAAATGCGTCACGCCCGCGCGCAGGCGACCCTCGACGGTCGACACCAGGTGTTGCACCTGCGCAAAACGCTCAAGCCGCATCAGTTCCGGCGTCTGCACCGACCCGAATTCACACACTTTACCCAGGTCGTTGCGCAGCAAATCAGTGATCATCACGAGTTCGGCCCGTTCCTTGGCGCTCGTCTGGAGTTCGTAGGCGAGTTGCGCGTCGTGCGTCGGTTCGGCACCGCGCGGCCGCGTGCCCTTGATGGGGCGGGTTTGGACCTGCGCGCCGCTGAATCGCAGAAAAAGTTCCGGCGAGGACGACGCCATCTGAAAGTCGCCGCCGTCAATGAATGCGGCAAATGGCGCGGGGGAAACGGCGGTCAAACGCCGAAACAATTCCCATCCGGAAATCGAACAGGGCGCGGTCAACCGCTGGGAGAGGTTTACCTGATAGATGTCACCGGTCCGGATGTACCGCTGCGCCCGCGCAACAGCGGCGATAAAATCGTCGCGAGAGAGATTGGAAATTAATTGTTGGCGGCGGGGCCGAAATTGAACATCGCTGCCTGTCCCTAATCGATTCGGAGGCCTCGGAACACTGCCCGTCGAAGCGAGCCTGGCGCTCCAGAAATCCATTTGCGCGTGCGCCCGCTGCTCATCGCGTGAGCCATCGGCGGCCAAACCGGTTGAAACGACAAAGGTTTTGCTGAGGTGATGGTCGAACACGACCAGACTGTCATAAAGGCCGGCATGGCAATCGGGCATTTCGAGGTCGTTCAGGGCACGGCGCGAAAGTTTTGGCTCGGTAAAATTCTTCAGATCGTAACCCCAGCAACCAAAACAGCCGCCCAGAGGAAACGGCAGGTCGATTTCATCCAGTAATTCACAGCGGGCCAGGAGCGCATCCAGGATCGACCACGGATTGCCGAACTGAACATAGGATTCGCGACTGGGGGCGCAAGGCGTGATTTCGCAGCGCGAACCGACGGCGCGGAAGACCAGAAACGGGTTGGCCGTCACAAAAGAGTAGCGCGCCTGAGGCGAATCAAATGCTGCTGTGCGCAACAAACAGACGCCGCGGGCATCGCCCAACTGTTCGACCAGCGTTTCCGGCGCGGGGGCAGACAGCATCTCCTTGACGAGCGGTCGCATCACCCGGCCAAATTAACCGAACGTGGCAGAGCTGGCCAAGCCAAACCACTGGAAGTTACAGGAACGGCAAGATCTGACAATTGAACTTGCCGCGGGCGGCAGTTGAATTTAGTCTTAAAACTTGGCGGCGGGGTAGCCAAGTGGTAAGGCAGGGCTCTGCAAAAGCCTCATTCGTCGGTTCGATTCCGACCCTCGCCTCCAACTCTGGAACTGTTTATGTTTCAACGAGTTGCAGAAAATCAGAGGAGGACGGTGCCAGTGAAAGTGCCAGTGAAAATTCAACTGGCCAAAACTCAGTCATGACCCGGTCAATACTGGTCGCCAACGGGGTCAAAACCCGGCTGGTTTGACCCAAAAGGCGGCGGCAGTGCCAGTGAAAGTGCCAGTAAAATTTAAACCGGAGCAAAAACTGAGCGAAATGGCCCGGATTTCCGGGTCGATCTGGTGAAAACGGGATTCGCAACCCGTTTGGTGTAGCTGATACACCACCGGCCACGGACCGCTTCATAACCTCGGACAAAAAAGGTCTGAGCTATGAAACATCGGTACTTTCTCTATCGCCGAAAACTCGGCGGCACGTTCTACGTCCAAGACAGCCAACCC
>DATJOW010000141.1:0-2862 GCA_035506715.1 Candidatus Acidiferrum sp.
GCATGGAGTCGCCCCACAAGATGGGTTTGCCCCTGCCAGTCAATATGGACTTCAATACTCATGAGCGTGGGCGACGGATGCGTTGCGGCAGACGGCGTTCATCCAAACTGAGAGCGAGTTCATCGCTGGCAGGCGAGGCGAGATTCGCCAGGCGGTCGTGTAATCCTAGAACAAAAGTTGCTGTTACCAACGTGCCAAGGGCAACCGTTGGATCGCCACGTTCCAGCCGCCAGAGCGTATCGCGGCTAACAAAAAGCCGAGCCGCCATGTCACTGGTGGAGATGCCCCGCTTGCGCCGTGCGAGCGCGAGGTCACGCCCCAATTTGCGGAGCGCATGGGCGGCAGGCAATGGAATCGAGCTTGTTTTCGACATGGCAATAGTGTCCTGTATTGCCGACGTTAAGTCAATACCGGTCTTTTATATCTGACACTACGTTTAATTGCAACTGTTCCACAGAGCGTTTGCATTGATCTAACGGACACCAAAACGGACACCAAACGGATTAAAAACGATAGGAATGGATTAAGCAGTTTTTGCTTGAATACCCAATGAAATCAGGCATATTTGAGGTGCAACGGCGGGAAAATTAGGCCGATTCCGACCCTCGCCTCCAAGCCGTTTGTAATCAACAATTTGTGCTGCAAACGCAACATGAATTCCCCATGTTTTTTTTGATTCGGCGATAGATGAAAACCGACCCTCATCTCATAGAGTGAGGACCAGAATCAGGCTAAAGAGTAATTTGGCGAAGCGCTCGCTCGGTTCGCGGACGCCCCGGGTGGATTTAACAGGGTCGTGCGACATGGCTATTTGACTTCGCTGGTGTTCGGTCCCAGCGGCGCGGGCCCCTCGGGAATCGGGTCGGAACGCTTGGCAGGAACTGGCAAGTTGAACTGCTGCCGATACTGCTTCACGACGTCCTCCAGATGGTCGTAGAAGGCATCCGCACCCAACAGCTCCTTGAAGTGGTAGGCGGTCCTAGTCTTGAGGTCCATGACCTCCGCAACGACTAGGCGTATACCTTTCGCTTTCAACTTCGCGTGAATGGACCGGAGGGTTTCTGCCGCCGAAAAGTCCACATCGCCCACTGCGGATGCGTCAAGGCAAAGCCAGCGCACCGGCGGCTCTGCGGTGTTCGTGAGAAAGGCGATCTCCTCCGCGAACTGCTGACAATTCGCGTAGTACAAGCTGTGGGTGAACCGGTAGATAACCAGGCCGGGCGCGGCTTGCGCGGCCGTGGCCACCGGCAGTGGTTGCCGGCCGCCCGATTCGCCCGGCACGAGCACCGCGTTCTTCGGCCGATACCCGTAGCGGGTGTGTTCGATAAGGGACAAACCGATGGCAAGCAGGATTCCCTGTTGGACGCCCACCACCACGACCGTAAGCGCGGTAGCCAGCGCCACCCAAAACTCCGAGCGCCGTTGGGCGAAAACTTTCCGCATCCCGGCGACATTGATCAGGCCGACGCCGATGAGAAACACGATGGCCGACAGGGCCGCTTCGGGCATGTATGCCAGCGGTGCGGTCAGGAAGAGCAGGACCAGCAAAACGATCCCGACCATCACCAGGAGCGACAATTGGCTGCGGCCGCCCGCGCTGTCTACGATTTGCGTCTTGGTGGGGCTGCCGTTGACGACGAAAGTGCCCGACAGTCCGGCGCCGATATTGGCCAAGGCCAAGCCGACCAAGTCGGTGTTCGCGCTGAATTTCTCGTCATAGCGCGTGGCAAAGGCGCTGGAGGTCGCCGCACTTTGCGCCAGGATGACCACGAACATTGCAAAGGCCGTCGGAATCAGAGTCGAGATGACCGGCCAGTTCCAGTCCACCTTGGGCAGGCCCAGGTAAGGCAGCCCCCCGGGAACGGCTCCGACCACATGCACCAGCTTGTCGAATCCGAACGCCCAACTGGCGACGATGGCGCCGATCGCCGCGATCAAAGCCCCCGGAATTTTCTTTGAGACCTTCTCAAGGCCGATGATGACTGCTAGCACGCTGAGCGTGATAGTCAACTCGTTGCGGTTGACCTCTCCGAGATGTTGCAAGGTGTGCCAAAACTTGCCCAACGTGCCGTGGCCGCCTCCCTCCAAGCCCAGCATGCCATGGAGCTGTCCTAGCGCAACCTGAACGCCGACCCCGGTCAGGAACCCGATCAATACGGTCCGCGAGAGAAAGTCGGACAGAAATCCCAGGCGCAGGACACGCGCCAGAATCAGGAAAACCGCGGCCATCAGCGCCAGCACACCGGCCAACGCCAGGTATTGGTCCGAACCGGTGGCCGCGATCCCCACCAAAGCGCTGGCGAGGATGGCCGCCGTCGCCGAATCGGCGCCCACCACCAGGTGCCGGGAGGAGCCGAACAGGGCGAAGAGCGCTGTGGGGATGAGCATGGTGTAGAGGCCGGTGATCACCGGCGTCCCGGAGATTTTGGTGTAACCCATCACTTCCGGAATGGCGATGGCGGCCAATGTGATGCCGGCAATGATTTCAGCCGGGATCCGGGCGGCCGTGATCGGCAGCACTCCTTGCAGGATGGGGAAACGCGCGTGCGTGGCGTGATCATGATTTGATTTCATAATTGTGTCATTTTTGAGTTGATTGATTTGTTCACTCCATGACGGCTTTCACGTATCCTGCACGCCCCGCCTGCTCGGTATCCTCTTCATCCTCCGCACGCCTTGGTGAGAGCCACGAGCGTGAACCCAACGATGACCATGGCAATCCCCCTGGACCACGGGTTGCGCAGGGTGAGGCGTCCGTAGGCATAGCCCATCCCGAACAGCATTACGATGGCGATGGCGTTGGAGACGCGCAGGGCCAGCGCCGCGTTGTGCATGAAAATGAACGGTATCGCCAGGGGAAAC
>DATJOW010000142.1:0-5771 GCA_035506715.1 Candidatus Acidiferrum sp.
CCCGATCGTGATTTTCGGCGGCCGAAACGATGGCCGGCTCCACCGGCTGGCCGCGCTGCAGGACGGTTTCGAGCAGGTCGAGAAAGAACAGCGCGCGGTCGCGGCGGCGCATGGGCAGCGACAGCAGATAATGCATCAAGACGGAAAACGCGCCGCCCGGCACCAGGATCAGCACGGTGTACCAAAGCAAGCCGGCCAGAATTTGTAAAAAGTCAGTCACAACCTTCGTTTCCGGATTCCCGGTTCAACTGCCGCACAGCCCGTTGACCATGGCAATGAGCGGCAAAAACATGCTGATGGCCAGGAACGCCTGCGACAGGACAATCGCGCCGAGAAACAGCGACGCCACCGGCAGCACCGAGTACAGCGCCACCTCGGTGCGGTACAGGGCGCGCGAATGATAGATTTCCGCCGCCCGATTGAAGCCGGCGACCAAGTCCTCGCCGGCGCTGGCCACCACCCAGACAAACAACGGCGGGATCAAACGGTTCGTCCCTGCCACCTCGGAAAACTTGACCATGCCGGCGGCCAGGTTTTTCCGCCAGCGCTCCAGGTCGGCGGTGGCCGTGGTGCTGCTCTCGAGTTGCCCCACCAAGCCGACGGCGTCCGGCAGACTGACCCCGCTTTTTAGCAGCAGCGTCAGGGAAGCCGCGATGCGCGAGACGCTGGCTTCCTTGAAGGCGGGCAGCCGCCAGAGGTATTTCCCGCGCAGGCTGGGCAGGAAAACGATGGCGACAATGAACAGAAAGGCGATGCCCAGCAGCACGGGAAAAATCCAGACGGTCTGCAGCGTCGCCAGCGCAAATCGCGTGGCCCCGGGCAGCGCGATCCACATGCCGGAAAACACGTTGCCCATGGCGGGTCCGATGACATGGGTCCAGAGCAAAGCCAGCACGATGGAAATCAGGAACGCGACGAACATCACAATCAGCGGATAAACCAGCATGCTGCGGAGCCGCATCCAGACGTTGTTCTGGCGCTGGAAATAATCGGCCAGCATGGTGAGCGCCCCGGGCAGGTCGCCGCCCTTGACGCCGACCACGATCATCCGTTTGTACAGTTCGGGCAACTGGCGGGGCTTCAACGCCTCGGCCAACGGCGTGCCCTTGGCCAAGTCGGCTTCGAGCGACTGCAACTCGGCGCGGAGCATGCCGGCGCGCATCTCCTGACCAAGCCGGTGCAGCGCGCCCTCCAAGGGAATGCCGTCGCGCAGCATCGCCGCCAGTTGTTGATTGAAGAAGGCAAATTCGTCCAGTTTCATAGGCCGAATACCCGTTGGTATTCCGCCTGATTGGACAAACCCCGCTGCAAAAGCTCACGCGCCGATTCCTCCAGCGGCCGCGCCGGGGTCAGGGCCGACAGGTCACATTGCCGGATCTTCACGCGCAGGGCCTCGTCCACCCGCAACCATTCCACGAGCGGCAGGCGGCCCTGATAACCGGTGCGCAGACAATGTTCACAGCCGGTGCCACCGCAGGTCGCACACACTTTGCGAATCAGCCGCTGGTTTAATACCAGTTCGACCGCGCTGGCCACGGCGGAATGGTCGGCACACATCACCTGCAGCCGCTCGAAAACGCCCCGACACGAACCGGCGTGCAGCGTGGAAATCACCAGGTGGCCGGTCAATCCGGCGCGCACGGCCAGTTGCGCCGTGGCCTCGTCCCGGATCTCGCCCAGAATCAACACCTGCGGGTCCAGGCGCAGCAGGTGCCGCGCGGCCCGCGCGAAATCGAGGCCGATGGCCTCGTTCACCTCGGTTTGCATGGTGCCGGGAATGATTTGTTCCACCGGATCTTCGACGGTGATGATCTGGCGTCCACCCCGTTCGGTCAGATACCGCAGGCAGGCGTAAATGGTCGTGGTTTTGCCGCTGCCCGCGGGGCCGGTCAGCAACAACAGGCCCGCCGTTTGGCGAAGGAAACGCTCCACCTCGGCTCCGGCATCGGCGGGGAGGGACAGCTCCGGCAGTGATTTGGCCGAGGCGGATTGGAAGAGCCGCAGGACGATTTTTTCGCCGGTCACGGTCGGGTAGGTGGCCACGCGGATGTCGTTTTTGCAGCCGAGGTCGGCATGCGCAATGCGGCCATCCTGAGGCAGCGACTCCTGATAGGTCTTGAGCCGCGCTAGGAATTTGATCCGGCCAAAGACCCGTTCCGCCACCTCGGCGGCCAGCTCCGGGCCGGGAACGATGATGCCGTCGAGGCGGAAGCTGACCTCGCCGGTCTTGCCGCGCATCTGAAGGTGGATGTCGCTGGCGCCGGCCTGCTCGGCCTGGCGGGCCAGTTGTTCCACGACTTCCGAAGCGTCCGCTGCCCGGCTCGGTTCCGACTTGTCCTGCTTTTTACCCGCCATCGGGGGAAGAGAAAATGCTTTCCAAGTTTGACAGCGCTGGAAGCCATTCGTCACACGGCAAACTCAGCAGGCGAGGCGGTGAAAAGTCAGCCGGAAAAGCGCAAAACAAACAGAATCGCCACCGGGGACCAACGGCCGAGTCCGCCCGGCCGTATGCCTTCGACCTTCGGCGTTTAGAAGTAGTCCGGCTCGTTCCCGGACTTCCACTTGATATTGCAGCCGATGCTGGGTTTCTGGTCCGGCGGGACCGGTTGGCCGGCCAGCACGGCGTCAAGCGCCGCCCGCAAATCCTTGCCGGTCACCGGAACACCATTTCCCGGCCGGCTGTCATCCAGCTGGCCGCGGTACACGAGCTTCTGCTCTTGGCTGAACAGGTAAAAGTCCGGCGTGCAAGCGGCGCGGTAGGCCTTGGCCACGGCCTGGGTTTCATCGTAAAGGTAGGGAAACAAATAACCGGCGGATTTGACTTCCTCTTTCATCCGGGCCGGGCTGTCCTCGGGATAATTGGCCACGTCGTTGGCATTGATGCCGACGATGCCGACGCCGCGCGGCTGGTAATCGCGCGCGAGCTGCGCCAGACCGGCGCGGATGTGCTTCACGTAGGGGCAATGGTTGCACAGGAACACAACCAGCAACGCCCGCTGGCTTTTGAAATCCGCGAGCGCGACGATTTTCCCGTTGGTGTCCGGCAGTTTGAAATCGGGCGCCGCCGTGCCGAGCGGCAGCATGGTGGATGGGGTCAGGGCCATGCGGGCAAGGTAGCAGCCGGCGTGAGCCGGCTCAAATTTTTTTGAATGGAGCGGACTTGCGGCCGCTGCTACAAATAAAAACCGTGGCGAAGAACATTGTCTATTTCGATCTCGAAACGCAGAAATCCGCCGACGAAGTGGGCGGCTGGGGCCATATCAGCCGCATGGGGATGAGCGTCGGCGTGACCTTCGGCACCGCGCGCGGCGATTACCGGATTTATGCGGAGAAACAGATGGACGACCTGCTCAAGGATTTGCAGCGCGCCGACCTCGTCGTGGGTTTCAATATCCTGCGTTTCGACTACGAGGTGCTGCACGGTTATACTTCATTCGACCTGCGCCAGCTGCCGACGCTCGATCTGATGGTGGACTTGCAGAATCAGTTGCAGCACCGGCTGTCCCTGGATTCCATCGCCACGGCAACGTTCGGCGTGGAAAAGACGGCGGAGGGCATGCAGGCCATCCGCTGGTTCAAGGAAGGCCGGCTGGCGGAGATCGCGGAGTACTGCTGTTACGACGTCAAAATCACCAGGCTGGTGCACGAATACGGCCGCCATCACCGGCAGGTCCATTACCACAATCGTTTCGGGAAGAAGATGACGGTGCCCGTGAACTGGTGAACAGCCGCATTTCCCTCTTTTTCCCAAACGGCCTGGCAACCGACCTCGAATCCTACTTGCTCTTCTGACTGGGCTTCAGGGCGAGGATGGCCCGTTTGGCGGCGAAGGCCGCCTGCAGCGACCGCGCCGATTCGGCATCCAGTTCCTTCTTGTGGTCGCTGTCCCGGAATCCCAGTTCGATGTAATCGTAGCTCAGCCGTTCGGCGTGGATCTTATCCTCGTAGCTTTTGAAGAAGATGTCCAAATTAGCCTGCAACGCCGCGTCGTTGGTGAAGCCCACGGTTTGAATTTCCACCGCCAGGATGCCGATTTCGGTTTTCGCGACGTTGGCGAGCTGCCGTAGCAGTTCTTCCTGCGTGTCCCGTTGCGCCTTGGATTCGTCGGCAAAGCCGGATGGCTGATCCAGGACTCGTTTCAGGCGGGCGTCAATTTTGTCCAGGTCATCTTCCACCCGACGCTGGTTCTTGGTTTCCAGCCGCTTTTGTTCTTCCAGTTTCTTTTGCGCCTCAAATTCCTTCTGTGCGTCCAGTTCCTGCTGCGCTTGCAGGGCCTTTTTGGCATCGGTCTGTTTCTGCGTCCGTAGTTCCGCAATGGTCTGGTCCTTTTCCAAGTTGCTCGCGTAGAGGCGGACGACGACGCACACCAAGGCGATGGAAATGAGAACATTCAGCACCAGGATGAAGATTGTACCAGGTTTCATGGGGTCCCAATTGTGCGGGAACAAACCGCTTTCTGAATCCCGAGTAAAGACAAAAATGGATTTTCCTCGTATTGGCTGGGAAAACTGGTCTTTTCAGCCCTATCCCAGCCGGCAAACTGGTGTTCCCGGCAAGGTCAACCCGCCAACCGTTGTTGGTGCCCGCGACAGGACTTGAATCCGGTCGGGCGCATTCGGGACTTTTCGAAAATCTTCGGGAAAACCTTGTAAACATTCGGTTTTTTTCGCTACCCAATTTTTGGGTTTGGGTAAGCTTGTACCCTATTCGCGAACTTTTTTTGTCAGGAATTGTCAGGAATTTTTTTGATCCCTAACAGGTCCCAGACCGGCCCTGTGCTCCGATTCTCCCCAAGCCCCCAGACAAAGCAACTGTAAAATGGTTTAACGAGGCCTGCCGGTGGCAGAGAATTTTAGTTGTGGTGTTTGGTCATCGCGCCTTTTGTTTGACCGCCTTTCTCCGTTGCCTCTTCCGCCTGCTGCTCGCTGCTTCTCCACATTTTGATTGTTGCGGCGTGTGCTAAAACCGCGCCAGCATCGCCACTTTCCCCTTCCGACACTGTCACGCTTTTCGCTTCCGCCGAGTCATTTGATTCTGCACTCCGCGCAGCAAAATTTGGCTCCGCCCAGGTGAAGCGAGCAGCATACGGCAGACGGACGGACAGCGGTTTCAAAAAAAAGCTTATGAATACACAAAGTTTACTATTTGAAGCGTCAGCTCCAGCTCCGGTCCGGCCATCGTCGGTTTCAAAAGCAATTACAGCCAAAATGGCCAAGCTGGGCGAGTTTCGTGTGTTGACGTTGCGGGAGACACCCGCCTACGGCAAGGTTGAGACACCTGACCAAGCCGCCGACTACTGGCGCAAGCACATTGACACCGACCCCAGACACAATCCCGACGTGGAAACCCTCGTTTGTCTGGTCTTAAACACCCGCCGGGACATTCTGGGGCATTTCATTGTGGCCACCGGAACGCTGGACACGATTCTTTGTCATCCTAGGGAAGTCTTTCGCCCGGCACTGGTTGCCAACGCTGCGGCCGTCATCGTGATGCACTGTCATCCCTCGGGTGACGCCACCCCCAGTGAAGCGGACATCAAGGTGACGCGGGATTTGATTCGGGCGGGCCAGCTTTTGAAGGTGGAATTGCTGGACCACGTCGTCATGGGCACGGCCACCGCCGACCGTCCCGGCCACCGCAGCTTGCGCGAGCTGGGTTACTTCTACCAATAACCAGAACGCCGGGAGGTCACTAACCGGCTTTTAATCAATGAACATCGCTGAACAATTCACGCTGAAACTGGCGCGCCCGGTCACGGTGGAAACGACCCG
>DATJOW010000143.1:0-9108 GCA_035506715.1 Candidatus Acidiferrum sp.
CCGTTCGACGCAACGGGCGCCCACCAGCGGGCGGGATAATTGGTCCGCGCGGCCAGCAGTTCATGGCGGGAAGGAACGCGGGCGGATGGCGAATAACAACCCGCAACGATGAAGAGTAAAATCGTCAACGTGAACAGCGCCGAACGACTGGGGAATGGCGAGGTCATCGAAGTATCCTTGATCTTCTGCTGCTCACCGCAGGTGTACGGCGACAGTTTCTGCACCAGCAGATGGATGGGTGATTTGGAAATGGGCATAACCGATGAACCGCCTATCCTACATATCCTGCCAATCAGCATAAACGACCGCATTGGTGTTGCGGTCTGTGTAAATTAGAACCCACCGGAATGGAATGCTTTTCCGCATGAAAAATTTGAACAGCAGAGTGTTCGTCGTGATCGACTTGTCTTTGGTGGTGCCGAACATCTCAACGTCTTCCGAGTTTGTGTATACTTGGGAAGGCTGCCCTAAGCGTGACTTCACAATCGCAAATGATGTGCCCGGTCCAAGCTCTGAAGCCATTTGGGTTAGTTCGTGTTTTGATTTACGATTCAAGTACTCAGCACTGACAACCAGTCCAATTGCGGCCAAGAAGAGAATGCCAGTCATCACAAGTACGACGACCAATATTGCTTTCTGTGTTTTCACCGCATAGCACTCCGGCTTTAGGACTTCCGGATTTCCGCGCTCTTCCCGTGTGCATCCAACCCTTCCAACGCTGCGAATTTTTTCACCGCGGGCAGCGCCTTCTTGACTGCAGCGCGATCATACTCCACCAGGCTGGTGCGGCGCTGGAATTGGTCCACCGTCAGCCCGGCAAAAGACAAGCCCGCGCCGCCGGTCGGCAGCGTGTGACTCGGTCCGGCCACGTAATCCCCCAGCACCGTCGGCGACCAGGGGCCCAAGAAAATCGCGCCCGCGGTGCGGATGCCTTCGGCCACCTTGCGCGGATGGCGCGTCAGCACTTCGCAATGTTCCGGCGCCAGCCGGTTCGCCAGCGCCACCGCGTCGGCCAGCGTCGCCACCTGAATCAACCAGGTGTTGGCATCGAGCACACGCTGAATGAGTTCGCGCCGCGCCTGTTTGGGTAACTGTTTTTTTATTTCGTCCTCGACGGCCTTCAAAATTTTTGCCGAGGTTGTCACCAGCCAGACGCGCTCGTGGCCGGAACCGTGCTCGGCCTGCGCCAGCAGATCGGCGGCGGCGAATTTCGGATTGGCCGTGTCGTCGGCGATCACCAGCAATTCACTCGGGCCGGCCAGCAAATCAATGGTAACGTGACCGAACAGCAGCCGCTTGGCGGTGCTGACGTAGGCGTTTCCCGGGCCAAAAATCTTCTGCACGCGCCGGATGGTGTTCGTGCCATAGGCCATTGCCGCGATCGCCTGCGCCCCGCCCACGCGGTAAATCTCCGTGGCGCCCGCCGCCCGCGTCGCGAACAGCAACGCCGGATTGATGGCGCCGTCTTTCCCACACGGCGTGCAGGCGACGATTTCCGGACAACCCGCCGCCTTGGCCAGCGCGGCGGTCATCAGCGCCGTCGAAACCAGCGGCGCCTGGCCGCCGGGGATGTACACGCCCACGCGCTGAAACGGATCGAATTTTTCACCGACGATTGCGCCATGTGAATTCTTCATTTGCCAGCTCTTGAGCAACGATTTCTTTGCGAAGGCGGTGATATTTTTCTCTGCCTCGGCCACGGCGGCGCGCAACGATTCATCGGCCTTGAGCGAGGCGGCCATCAATTCGGCCTGCGTCACCTTCAGGCGCTCCGCGGCCAGCTTCGCCCCGTCAAATTTCTCGGTGAGTTCCAGGAGCGCTTCGTCGCCCCGCGCCCGGACGGCGTCAAGGATGGCGCGGGTGCGCTCTGCGATGGCCGGGTCGAACAGGCTGGACGGCGCGGTTAATTCGTTGAGGCGCGCGATAAAATTTGCGTCGGTGTGGCGGACAACTTTCATGTGCTCAGGCTAAAGGAATCGCGCTTTGAAGTCAAAAAACCGTCCCGATAGCGAAACTTCTTTCCCCCGGCCGGTTTTCTGGGATGTTACCGGTATGATAATCCGGAAACCGTGTGGCGGCCGTTTGCCGGCAGGGATCATGGCGGCAATCGCAATGGTTGTTTGGCTGACCGCATCGGCTGCGGCCCAACCAGGCACCGGCGCATTTCGCGAAGACCGGATTTTGGTCAAACCCAAGGCCGGCATCGACCTGGCCGCGCTGACCAATTTTCATCAGGCCCGGCAGAGCGACGTATTGCGCACGTTCGACCGCATTGGCCATTTGCAGGTCTTGTGTGTGCCCAGGGGAGAAACGGTGCCAGGCCTCATAGCGCGTTATCAAAAGAGCGGTCTGGTCGAATTCGCCGAACCGGATTATCTCGGTCACGTGTTCAACACCACGCCCAATGATCCCAAATACCTGGATGGCACCCTCTGGGGACTCAACAATACCGGGCAGGGCGGCGGCACCGCCGACGCCGACATTGACGCTCCGGAAGGCTGGGATGTTCTGACCTCCGCCAGCAACATCGTGGTGGCGGTGCTGGATACCGGGGTGCGTTACACCCATGAAGATCTGGCGGCGAACATGTGGGTGAATCCGCACGACGGCGGTCACGGCTGGAACACGTTTACGCAGACCAGCGATCCGGCCGACGACAACGGACACGGAACCGGGGTCGCCGGGGTGCTCGGGGCCGCGGGCAACAATGGCAAAGGTGTGGTCGGCGTGGCGTGGCGGGTGCAAATCATGGCCTGCAAATGCTTCAACAACTTTGGCATCGGCAGCGTGTCCGATGTGGTCACCTGCCTGGACTACGCCCGGACCAACGGCGCCCGCCTCATCAACGCCAGTTGGGGATTCACCAACTCCCTGGCTTTGTCCAACGCAATCGCCAGCCTGCGCGACGCCGGCATCATCGTCGTCGCCGCCTGCGGCAACAGCACCACCAACATCGATCTTGCGCCGACCTACCCGGCCAGCTATGCCCTCGACAACGTCGTCACGGTCGCTTCCCTCACCCGTTCGAACACGCTCGCGACGTCGTCAAATTTCGGCGCGGACGCCGTTGACCTCGCCGCCCCGGGCGAAAATATCTATTCCACCTTCGCCGCCACTGACAGTTTTTACATCAATCAATCCGGCACCTCCTTCGCCGCGCCCTACGTCACGGGCGCCTGCGCCCTGCTGTTGGCGCAATTTCCAGCAGACACGCATCAGACCACGATCAGCCGCCTGTTGAGTTCCACCGCTCCGGTGCCGGCCTTGGCCGGGAAATGCCGGACGGGCGGCTGTCTGAAGCTGGCAAAGGTTCTGCGCACCATCCGCCTCGCCGCGGCTCCAGCTGCGAGCGGCGCACCGTTTCAGGTGCGCGTGTCCGGTGGCTTGAACCGGATCTGCGTCGTTGAAACCGCCACCAACCTGACCGGCTGGTTGCCCATTTTCACCAACACGACCTCGGCGGACGGAACTTTTGTTTTCACCGACGATCAATCCACCAATTTGCTGCAACGGTTCTACCGGGCCACGGCCAACCCGTGACCGCCATGTGAATTTTAAGCTTTTGTTCCCGGGTTGAGGCTTTGATATTGGCTCCATGCGCAACCCCATTATCGCCGCGCTCGACGTGCCTTCGGCGGAACAGGCCTGGAAACTTGCCGGGCAAATTGCGCCAGCCGTCGGCGCGTTCAAGATCGGCAGCGAACTGTTCACCGCCGCCGGCCCGGACATCGTGCGGCGCGTGCGCGCCACCGGCGCCAGCGTTTTTCTGGATTTAAAATTTCACGACATCCCCAACACCGTCGCCAAGGCGGTTGCGTCCGCCACGCGTCTCGACGTGCAGATGTTGACGCTGCACGCCAGCGGCGGCAGTGAAATGATGCGGGCGGCGGAAGAATCGGCGCAGGAAACGGCAAAAACGCTGGGCCGACTGGCGCCGCTCGTCCTGGGTGTGACCGTGCTCACCAGTTCAACGGATAAGACGCTGGCGGAAACCAATGTTGAAGCTGACATAAAGACACAAGTGGCGCACCTCGCACGACTTGCGGTGACCAGTGGTTTGCGCGGGTTGGTCTGTTCACCGTTGGAAATCACCGCGCTGCGGCAGATCTTGCCGCCGGAAATCCAGCTCGTCACGCCTGGCATCCGCACCGGCGCGGAGAAAGCCGACGATCAGAAACGCACGCTGACTCCGCGCGAGGCGATGGCAGCCGGGGCAAACTGGCTGGTCATCGGCCGGCCGATTTATGGCGCGGAAAATCCGCGCGCCGCAGCGGAAAGTATTTTGGCGGGCATAAACCGCTAATCGGCGCTAATTCACGCTAATTCATTTTTGGCAGAGACGTATTGCATCAGTGAAGATTAGCAAAGATGAGCGGTTCAAGCTTCGGTCTTCCTACGGAAATTGCAAATGCGGTTTTCAGCCGGGCGCCGGCGCTCGTGGCCGCGCCGGAACTGGCGGCGTGAAGGCGGACGAGCACGGAATTTTTCTGAACCGCATCGCCGGGCTTGGCCAGCCGGGCCACCCCCACATCGTAATTGATGCTGGAATCCTTCGTCAACCGCCCGCCACCAAGGTCGCGGATGACTTCGCCGATGATGCGGGCGTCGCACCTGGAAACGAATCCTGATTTTTCGGCTCTAAGTTCGACAACCGCACGCGGACTCAGCACCCGGAACCGACAGTGACAGGAAAAGCAGCAGGGCTAACCTCAATCCAAAGGAAATCCTTTTTTATCGTCGGAATTTGCAAAAACGAGTTCCTCCCGGCCCGGGCCGAGGCGGACGAGTACCGCCGGCTTCGGCGCCGCCAACGCCAGCAGTGCGTCATCGCCAATTTCCTGAAACCGTCCGCTGTCTGCTGTCGTTTCAATCACCTTTGCGGTTGCAATCGAGGCGATGAGCCGCTTTGACGGCTGCGGCTGCGTTGACACAAGCGCGGATGACGGTAAAGGCTGCGTGCGAACGATGGCGCAACGATCGACCCCCATTTCCCGGGTTACGGCACGAGGTGGCAGGCTGTGCCAAATGAAAGCCGCCAGGCATAGCAGTGCGGCGAGCGCCACTGTCGCCAGACGCCCCCGACGGAATCTGCGGCGACGGCGCGCGAGGCGCACTGTTTCTGCGAGCAACGCTTCGCGAAATCCCGCATCGTCCGATAGGACTTCGGCGAGCAACCGCTCGTGGTCAGCTGGAAGTCTCATGTTTCAGTGCGGCAAGCATGGTGTCCTTGAGTTTGCGGCGGACGCGGACCAGCCGCGACTCGACGGCTTTCTCGGAAATTTGAAGTTCTTCGGCAATTTCGCGGACAGGCCGGCGCGCAAAATATTTTTGCTCGACCAGGTCTTTCTCATCGGGCGGCAACGCGGCCATGCCGCGCTCCAAAAACGCGAGCAGTTTGGTGTCAGCCTCGCTGTCATCATTGTAATTGCCTTCGGCGCGGGCGTATCGCGTGAATCGTTCCAGGAACGCGAGGTAACGGCGGCGTTTGCGGGACTGGTCGCTGAGGGAACTGCGCGCCAGCACCGTGAGCCAGCTCCAGAACACGGCATCGTTCGGGAAGACTTTGATGTGGCGAACGACGCGCACCAGCGCCACCTGCAAGGCCTCGTGCGCCGCATCTTCGTTGCCGCCAGTGACGACGAGCAAGTAGCGCGACAAGCGGTCAAAATAAGCGTCATAGAAAATGCGGTAAGCTGCCCCGTCAGCCTCAACCATCCGTCGGGTCAACAAGGCCACCTCCAGCGGGACCCTTTCCTCGGTGGCTGCTGGTAACGAGCCGACGTTCGCCTGGTTTAATGAATCGTGCAAATCCGCGCATCATCCGCTGGCTGGTGACGCTCATTCGTCCACTTTCAGCGTTTCACCCTATTTTCCCACTGAGGCATGATCGAGTATCGCCTGTTGCAGGCGCGCTTTGATTTTCGCCTGCTCCTCGGTTTGTGGCGGCGGTTCCAGCGCCATGAGCACAGCGTCAATGGTTTCCAGCTTGCCCGGCTCGCCCACGGCGATCAACAGCTTTGTCTCTTTGTGGAAACTGATCGCTGGCGTGTTGGTGACGCCCATCATTTTCCAGCCGGTTTCAACCGCCGTCGTGATGTCGTCCACCTTAAGACCGCGATCCAGGTAAGGCGCCAGCGAGTAAAAACGACAAGCTTTCGTCTGCGGTCTGGAACCCCCATAAACCCAAATCGAGTTTTCACATTGGATGCCATTCCTGTCTCCCGCTGAACAAAAGGCGTTGCCGCTATTCCGCAAAGCCTGGAACAATTGTACGACATCCACATTCTTCAGTTTGAGTGGTGGTATGACAGCACCGGCATACTCGTTGTACACGATCGCATTCAAGGGCTTACCGATTTCCTTCTGAATAGCCGTCAACAGTTCCCCTGGCGTGCCGCCGGGGAAATCGAGGTTGAACCTGGTTAGAGGAGGAGTTTCGGGCGGAGCCGCCTTGGCGTCTTTGACCTGATTGGTCGCGAGAGACGCGGGTGGTTGCTGGCCCGAGGCCGGATTGAACGCGAGCGTTATCAGGCAGATGAGGAGGCAATTCAGTGTTTTCATATAAGTGACCCTTTTGTTTGATGTCTTCATCCAGAAACACGCCGGCCACGACAAAATCCTTCGTAAAAAAACCGGCAAGGCGAGTTATCCTGAAATCCGAAAAACGAAACCGGAAATCCGAAATAAAATCAGGGGCTCGTGTAACTCGCCCCTCCGAATAATATAAACGCCGTTCTACTTGATGATTTCCGAAACCAACGAGATTGGTGCCGGTTGCTTGGCGGAAATATTGAATGCGGCTTGGAGCCGGTCACTCGCGGTTTTGGACGAGCCTAAATCCGCAGCGTGAATTCGGCAGAGCACGCCGGTTTTCTTCACCGGTTCACCGGGTTTCGCAATTTGGTCAATGCCCACATCGTAATTGATGCTGGAATCTTTCGTCAGGCGGCCACCGCCCAGATCGCGGATGACTTCGCCGATGATTCGCGCGTTGCACTTGGTAATAAAGCCTGATTTTTCGGCTTTTAATTCAACAACCACGGGCGCGGTGGAATCGAGCGCGAGTTTCCGGTTGAAGGCCATTAAATCCGCGCCCTGGGCAACAATCATTTCATCCCATTTGCGCCGCGGCGCGCCGGAATTCAGACAATCTTCCGCCTGCCGGCGTGCGGCGGCGAGTGATTTGGCTTTGCGGGTTTGCACCAATAAATGCGCCGCAAAATCAAGGACGAGCGCGCACAAGTCGGTAGGGCCGCGCTGCTGCGCGGCCTGGCTGACCAGCAGGTCAGCCCTACCAGCCTCAAGACATTCCACGCTCTCCTTCACCTCCAGCCAGTTGCCGGCGGCGCGGCCCAGCGGCGTGTTCATGTCCGTCAGCACCGCCCGCGTGTTCACGCCGCATTCGTTGCCGAGCGACACCATCGCCTGCGCCAGTTTGCGCGCATCGGCCCTGGTCTGCATGAACGCGGCGCAGCCGAATTTCACGTCGAGCACCAGCGCGTCCAGGCTTTCGGCGAGTTTTTTTGAGAGGATGGAGGCGGTGATGAGCGGGATGCTGGGCACGGTGCCGGAGGCGTCGCGGAGCGCGTAGATTTTTTTGTCCGCCGGCACCATCCGGTCGGTTTGACCGCAGATGACGCACCCGACGTCCTGCACGATTTCGGTGATGCGCTTGGCCGGCAGCAGCGTCTTGAAGCCGGGGATCGAATCGAGCTTGTCGAGCGTGCCGCCGGTGATGCCAAGGCCGCGTCCGGAAATCATGGGCACGCGGAAGCCGAGGCACGCGAGCAACGGCGCGAGCGGCAGCGACACCTTGTCGCCGATGCCGCCGGTGGAATGCTTGTCGGCGAGCGGGCGTTTATCTTTGGGGAACTTCAGCACGTCGCCGGAATCGCGCATGGCGAGCGTGAGCGCGGTGGTTTCGGCGGTGGTCAGGCCGCGGAAGTAGATGGCCATGAGCATCGCGGCCATCTGGTAATCGGGAATTTTCCCGGCTACAAATTCGCGAATGAATTCCTGAATTTCCGCGCGGGCGAGGGGCTTGCCCTCGCGTTTCGATTCAATTAACGCGAGAAAGTTCATTTCGATTTGGGGTTTTCGGCGAGACGCCAAAAACAATCCGCGGGACGCTGGTGCTACCCGGCAAATTTCTTCGCCGCAATGCTGGCGTTGTGGCCGCCGAAACCAAACGAGTTGTTGACGATGGCGTCCACCTTCATTTCGCGCGCGGTGTTGGGCACGTAATCCAGGTCGCATTCGGGGTCGGGCACCTGATAATTGATGGTGGGCGGGACGACGCCGTGCTTGATGGCCAGCGCGCAGGCGGTCATCTCCACCGAACCGGCCGCGCCGAGCATGTGGCCGGTGGCGCCCTTGGTGGAACTCACCGCCAGTTTCTTCGCGTGCTCACCGAAAACGGTTTTGATCGCCTGCGTCTCGCAGACGTCGCCCTGCGGCGTGGAGGTGCCGTGAGCGTTGATGTAGGAGATGTCGGCCGGATTCAATCCGCCCTGGCGCAACGCCATCCGCATGCAGCGGGCGGCGCCTTCGCCGCCCGGAGACGGCGCGGTAAGATGATGCGCGTCGGCTGTATTGCCGTAACCGACAATTTCACAATAAATTTCCGCCCCGCGCTTCTTCGCGTGCTCCAGTTCCTCCAGCACGATGACGCCCGCGCCTTCGCCCATGACAAAGCCGTCCCGCTCCTTGTCGAACGGGCGGGAGGCATGTTTGGGATCGTTGTTACGCGTGCTCATGGCTTTCATGGCGCAGAAACCGCCGATGCCGATGGGCACGACGGTCGCTTCGGCGCCGCCGGCGAACATGACCTGGGCGTCGCCCATTTTGATGGAGCGCCAGGATTCGCCGATGGCGTGATTGGCCGTGGCGCAGGCGGAGCAGGTGGCAAAATTCGGCCCGCGCAAATCCTTGTACATCGAGAAGATGCCCGAGGCCATATTGCTGATAAGCATCGGGATCATGAACGGCGAGAGCCGGCCCGGTCCACGCTCGAGCAAAATTTTGAGTTGCTCGGTGGTGGTGGCCAAGCCGCCGATGCCGGAGCCGATGATGACGCCGATTTCGTCCCGGTTTTCCTTTTCGAGGTCC
>DATJOW010000144.1:0-72302 GCA_035506715.1 Candidatus Acidiferrum sp.
GTTAATGGTACGCCTTACTACTACGTCGTCTCCGCAACGAATTCCATCGGTGAAAGTGCCAATTCAGCCGAAGTCAGCGCGACACCGTTGCCGCCGCCGGCCGCTCCGACGGGTGTGAGCGCCACCGTCAGCAAGGTTACGGTGACTTTGACCTGGACGGCATCCAGCGGAGCCACCAGCTACAACGTGAAGCGTTCGCTTACCAGCGGGAGCGAATTGACGGTAACCACCACGACCGACACCAGCGTGGTGGATGCTGGTTTGAGCTACGGTACGACCTACTACTATGTCGTCTCCGCGCTGAGCTCGTGCGGTGAAAGCCCCAATTCGGCCGAAGTCAGCACGACAACGGCTGCGCTGCCAGATGCAGTCACAGTCACCAATTCCGTCGGCGTATCGGTGGTGGTCGGTTCGAACGGGATTTATCAGGTCAATTTCACTTCGCCGAGGTGGGTGTTTTTGGGTAACTTGGCACAGACATTGACCAACCGGGCGATCAACACCGGGACGGATAACATCGGATACTATTCAGAGATTAAATTCAATTACGCCAGCGCCGTGTCCCATTCGGCCAGTATCCGGCTCTATAATAGTTCGCCGATGGTGACGTTTAATGACGCAACACTAGCGGCGGGTGCGAACGATTTGGCATTTCCGCATTTGGTCAATTATCCAACGAATCTCAATCACATTAGTTTCATAGATACTTTTTCGGTTTATAGTTTCATCAAGCTCTACGAGCCTTGGGCTCCCTGTGATAATCTATTGTTGTATTTCAATACAAATCACGATGCATTCATCGTCTCGGCGGCGGCCAATTATACAATATCAACCATTTGGACAAATAGCGATGCATCCATCTCATGCGGCATCAACTCCGGCATATCACAACTGCCTTCGGGATTCACACACCGCTTTATCCTGACGGCACAGAACGGCATCAATCAAATCTATTCCACCTGGGGCAACGCTTTGCTCGCTCTTGCTGGCAAGACTCCGCCGGCCAATGACGCGGTGGTGGAACTGGAAAAATTGGGTTACTGGACGGACAATGGGGCCGCCTATTATCCTTATTACAACGGCACGGCACCGGGGATTGCCAATACGTTGCTTTCAGTCAAAGCTGAATACGCCAGCAAAGGAGTTCCGATCAGCTATATGCAATTGGACAGTTGGTGGTACAAGAAAGGACCCAACGCCGTGTGGAATGACCCTAACAATGGTTTTTACCTTTACGAACCGGACCCGTATTTGTTCACCAACGGCTTGTCCGCTTTCCAGCAACAACTCGGCTTGCCGTTGATCACGCACAACCGCTGGGTTTATACCAACAGTCCGTATCTCACCGTTTCCAATTACACTGCGTCGGGAACTAATTCGGGAAGCGGTGTAATCATTGATCCGCGCTTTTGGACGAACATCATGACTTATCTCAAAAATAGCGGAGGGGTGACTTACGAGCAGGACTGGCTGAATTATCGCGGGATTCCAAGTATGAATCCGACTGATCCTCCCGCTTATCTGAACAACATGGCCGGCGCGGCCGCCGCGAATGGAATCAATCTGCAATACTGCATGGTCCAGGGCAGAGACTATCTTCAGGGGACATTGTACACGAACTTGATGACCATCCGCACAAGTGAGGACCGTTTTGATACGACCCGATGGGCTGAACATCTCTACGGCTCGCGGTTTGCCCAGGCGATGGGCATCTGGCCGTGGACGGATGTCTATATGAGCAGCGAGACCCGTAATCTCCTGATCTCGACGCTGTCGGCCGGTCCAGTCGGGCCGGGCGATGCCTTGGGCGCGGTGAATGCGACAAACCTTTTGAAATCCATTCGGCCGGATGGGGTCATTGTCAAGCCGGACTTTCCGCTGGGGCCGGTGGATGATGCCTACGTCAACGACGCGTTGGGCCTGGGACGGCCGATGGTTGCCACAACCTATACCGACTTTACCAATTCACGGGCACTCTATGTTTTTGCCTATGGCGAAAGCACAAATAATCTTTCGTCCAGTTTCAAACCTGCCGACTTTGGTATAACCAACGCAGTTTACGTTTATGATTATTTTTCGGCGACGGGAATGGTGGTGAATGCCGGCAGCGCCTTCAGCTTCAACACCACGATCCCTGACGTCACCAACGGTGGAAGTTATTTCATCGTGGTTCCGATTGGCCCGTCCGGCATTGCGTTCCTGGGCGACACCAACAAATTTGTGACGTGCGGTAAAAAGCGGATTTCGAGTTTCTCTGATACCGGCCTGCTGCGCGTTACCGTGGCCTTCGCCGCTGGAGAAACCAATGTGACTTTGGCCGGCTATGCGCCTTCAAATCCGTACGTGCTGGCTTTGGCCGGCGCGACGAACGGCCTGGTTTACAATTCGACGGCGCATTTCTTCGGATTGAATTTATCGCCGGACAATTCGGGGATGGCGGCAATTGGTCTCAGCCTGGCGCCGGTGCCTTCGCCGCAAATCACGCCTGTGACCGGCGGACAAGTTCGGATTTCCTGGCCATCGGCGGCAGTCGGCTATGTTTTGGAAAAAACCACCAATCTCACGCCGCCGGTGGTTTGGCTGCCATCCTCGGATACGGTAACTTCATCCAACGGGCAAAACATGGTGACGATACCCAATGGCGATGCGGCCGCATTCTATCGGTTGAGACAGTAATTTGAAAATCGGTGGACAATGAACAATGTAAACACCCATTTTTACGTTTATTTCAACAGTAACCGTGGTTTTGATTGGTACTTCTGTTACGAACCGCCCGACGGCAGCCGCCATCGAAGTGGAATCCAACTTGCCGGACGCGGACTGGACCATGAGCCAGCGGGAAATACCAATCGCGCGGGGCATGACGGCGTGTATTGCGCGTTGGATCACGTTGCATCGAATGATTTGTGCCTCTTCTTCAAAAACTTGTATAGATTGGCGCTTGGAATATCAATCACGTGTCATCGTAGCGGCTTAAACCCGGCAGAGCAGAATTGTCGCCCGAAACGATGAAAACTACAAACGACGCTCGCAAGATGATGCCTGTTCGTAAAATGGGTTTGTTCCGATATTTTCTCCTGATTCTTTTAATTGTAGCCGGCGCACGTTTCGTTGCGGTCGCCGGTGCTTCACGGGAACGAATTTCAATAAATGATGATTGGCGATTTGCCAAAGGCGACCCAACGAACTGTCCCGTGAGCCTCCTTTACGACGTGCGGGAGCAGAAACAAATCCGCCGGCTCGCGGACGCTGAAGTGGACGGCAACGCGTCGCTGAGCAGCATGACCCATTCCGCCGGCGCAACCAACGCTCCGGTGTCCGTCATCAAACAATGGATTCTTCCGACCGGCAACGCGTTCATTAAAGACCCCGCAAAGAGGTTCTTGCGGCCGGCCGGAAACCTTGGCGAAGGTGTTGCCTATGTGCAGCCGGATTTTGATGACAGCTCATGGCAGCAAATCGATTTGCCGCACGACTGGGCCATCGCCGGTCCGTTCACTCATTCCGGCGGCGGGGGCATGGGCCGTTTGCCCAGTGCCGGCATCGGTTGGTACCGCAAGCAGTTGAACCTTCCCGCAGCGGATGCGGGCAAATCCATTTTTCTGGACGTGGACGGGGCGATGTCCTACGCGGCCGTCTGGTTGAACGGTCAGTTGGTCGGCGGCTGGCCTTACGGTTATGCCTCCTGGCGGTTGGATCTGACGCCGTATGTAAAACCGGGTGGGACGAATGAACTGGTCATCCGGCTGGATAATCCGCCGAATTCCTCACGGTGGTACCCAGGCGGCGGGATTTACCGCAATGTCTGGCTGGTCAAAACTGCGCCCGTGCATGTCGGCCAATGGGGAACTTACGTCACCACGCCCGACGTTTCCGCCGCGGCCGCTACGGTCAATCTGGAGGTGATCGTGGACAACGATTCCCGGCAAAGTGTAAACGCCACCGTGGTGACGGAGATTTTTGCGCTGGATGCCCGCGGTCACAAAACCGGGCCGTCCGTGGCGAAAATTCCGCCGTTGAATTTGACAATTCCGGCGCAGACCAATGCCACGGTTGAGGGCAGGGGAACCATCGCCCGGCCGAAGCTCTGGGGACCGCCGCCGACCCAGCAGCCCAGCCGCTATGAAGCCGTCACGACGGTCTCGCAGGGTGGAAAAGTGGTGGATACTTACGCGACCCCGTTCGGAATTCGCACGCTGAAATTCGATCCGGATGCGGGCGTGTCCGTCAACGGCGAACACATTGAGTTGCGCGGCGTGTGCAACCATCACGACCTCGGCGCGCTCGGGGCGGCTTTGAATTACCGTGCCTTGCAGCGGCAGTTGGAGATGCTGCAGGAGATGGGCTGCAACGCCATCCGCACCAGCCACAACCCGCCAGCGCCGGAGCTGCTGGAGCTGGCCGACCAAATGGGGTTCCTCGTCATGGACGAGGCCTTTGATGTCTGGGTGCGGCAAAAAACGCCGCTGGATTTCCACCTGATCTTCCCGGATTGGCACGAGCCGGATTTGCGCGCTCAAATCCGGCGGGACCGGAATTGCCCATCGGTCATCCTGTGGAGCATCGGCAACGAGGTGGGCGAACAATACACCGGCATAAATGGCGCCGCCCTGGCGAAGCAACTCGGCGACATGGTCCGTGACGAGGATCCCACGCGCCCGACCACCACCGCCATGAACTGGGCGCAACCGACGAACCCGCTGCCCGCAACCGTGAACGTCATCGGCCTGAATTACCAGGGCGCCGGAATCCGGGGCGCGCCGGGAAAATATCCGGCTTTTCACGAAACGTTTCCGGACAAACTGATCCTGGGAAGCGAAACCGCCTCCGCCTTGAGCAGCCGCGGCGAGTACGTGTTTCCCGTCACCCGCAGCAACAGTGCGGCGGTCGGACCTGACTCCGGCGAGGACCGGGCCCGAAGGCAGGTGAGCGCGTACGAATTATATGCCGCCGCCTTCGGTTCCGCAGCGGACAAGGTGTTTGCCTCGCAGGAGCAGCATCCCTATGTCGGCGGCGAGTTTGTCTGGACGGGCTGGGATTATCTCGGCGAGCCGACCCCTTTCGATTCGTCGCGCAGTTCCTACTCTGGCATCATCGACCTGGCCGGTTTCAAGAAGGATCGGTTCTATCTTTACCAGGCGCACTGGCGCCCGGATTTTCCCATGGCGCACCTCCTGCCGCATTGGACCTGGCCGGAGCGGGTCGGACAGGTCACGCCCGTGCATGTGTTCACGTCCGGCGACGAAGGCGAACTGTTCCTCAACGGGAAATCGCAGGGACGCAAGCAAAAAGGGCCGTTTGAATATCGCCTTCGCTGGGATGACGTGGTGTACGAACCCGGCACGCTGAAGGTGGTCACTTACAAGCATGGCAAGGAGTGGGCGACCGACACCGTGAAAACCGCCGGTGATCCCGCCCTACTCAAGCTAAGCCCGGACCGGGACCAGATTTTAGCCGACGGGCGGGACCTGTCATTTATCACGGTGACGGTGACCGACCCGGCGGGAACAGTCGCCCCGCGCGCAACGAACCGAATCCACTTCGAAATCGAAGGGCCCGGTGAAATTGTGGCGACGGACAATGGCGACCCGACGAGCTTTGAGCCGTTTCAATCCCACGACCGCAACGCGTTCAACGGGCGCTGCCTCGCCCTTGTGCGCGCGAAACCGCGTCAAGCAGGAATCATCAAACTCATTGCAAAAAGTGATGGTCTGCCGACCGGAGTTTTGTCCATTAAAACGATGTTGGCAGGTGATTGACTTCGTGATTTGATCGTTGCTGCTAGGCCAGCGCGAGTCATGAAAACGGAAAGCGAAGGCAGTGTATCGGCTGTCTTTCTCACAGCCTTGCCCGCGGAACGTGTCATCTCACCGCTTCGGAAAATCAAGCCCAGGATGCTGAAGTGGCTCCTCTTCGCTCTATGCTGTCCGTTCGCCCTGACGGCGGTCCTTGGCCAGACGACCTATACTTGGACTGGTGCCGCCGACGGAACCAACCTCGCCGTCGCCGGCAATTGGACCACTAATGGCACCACCCCCGCTGTAAGTCTCCCCAGCGGGCAGTTCCAGGACACCGCCCAATGGGACGGCGTGACCACCAGCAATCTATTGTTAAGCTACGGCTCCTTCTCCGTCTGGCCCGGCACCGGGTTCGGCACGCTGGGAGTGAATCTCGTCCTCACGGCGAAGCAAACCAATTCGGTACAGATTATCTCCTCAGTCGTACAATCGGGAAACGTCGGCATCAACAATATCACCGTCAACGGTCCCAGCGGGCAGTTCGTATTGGGAGGTGGCGTTCCCGGCAATGAGTTCGTCTTTATTAGCCGGCCGGCGGGGGCCACCCACGATTGGATCAATAATTCAACGAACCCGGCCGTCATCTGTCCCAACGTAGGATTTCAAGCGGGCGGGGGCGCCTCCTATACGATCGTCTTTGATGGCAGCGGAGATTGGCGTACCACCAACGATCTTAGAAACGCCGCCAACACCGGGACCTGGCTGGCCAAACTGGGTACTGGCACCTGGTATTGGAATGGCCCGAGCACTCCGGGCAATGCGCCGCAACCCAATAGCCCCCTCAATAGTCCGCTCACGTTCAACGGTGGAACAGTGGTTCTTCAGTGGGCCAACAATAATATCTGCTACCTCGCCATCCAAAACAACGGAACTCTCCTCAAATACGACGCGCCGGCCCAAACCCAGACGTTGAGCGGTGTCATTTCCGGCACTGCTCCGCTGCAGGTGAACAACGGCACGCTCATCTTGGGGGGCCTGAACACTTATACGGGTTCCACCATCCTTAGCGGTGGCGAGTTGATCGTCAACAGCGCCGAGAATCCCGGCATCTCCGGCCCGCTGGGTGTGACCAATACGATTTCATTCAACGGCGGCACGCTGGGGTTCAGCGTGAACAACGTGTGCGATTATTCCTTTCGCTTCAGTAGCGCGGCTGGGCAGGCGTATAGCATTGATACCGGGGGACAAAGCGTGACGTTCACAAATACGCTGGGTAGCAGCGGCGGCACGCTAACCAAGCTGGGAGCGGGCACGCTCATGTTGGCTGGCCCGAGCAGCTACAGCGGCGCGACCGCCGTCAGCGCCGGTAGGTTGGTGTTTCAAGGTTCGAAAGCCGGTTCCGGCGATATCACCGTGGCCGACGGCGCGGCGCTCGGCGTTGTTGAAAGCAGCACGCAAGTCACGCCGGGCACGTTGACCTTGGGAACGGGCACCGGCTGCACCTTGGAATTCAACAACGTGACTAACACGACCACCGCGCCGCTGGCGGCAGGCACCCTTTATTCGGTTGGCACGGTCACCATCAACCTCAACAGCGGCACATTGGTGATCGGGCAGTGTTATCCGTTGCTGACTTGGACGAACGGTTCAGCGCCGGTGGTCAGTCTCGGGACGGTGAACGGCGGGGCGGGCAACCTCACCACTAACGGCAACACGATCCAGTTATGCGTCACCGCCATTACGCTCGTCTGGACCGGCGCGAACAGCGGCAATTGGAGCGATCCGAACAACTGGACCGCAACGTATTTTGATCCGGCACCGGTGCAGTTCGACGATACCGCCTCGGGAACGACGAGCGTCATCGTGGATGTCCCGGTTCACCCGGCGAGCGTTACCGTCAATAACAGCGCGAAGATTTATAGCATCGCCTCCAGCGGGGTAAACAGCATCGCCGGAAGCACCGGGTTGACCAAGAGCAGCAGTGGCACTCTCACGCTGTCCGGCGGCGCCAACACCTACACCGGGATCACCGCCCTCGTCGGTGGCACGGTGAGCGTCAGCACCCTGACCAACGGCGGGTTGGCGAGCGATATCGGCGCCGCCAGCAGCGCCGCAGCCAATCTGGTGCTCAACGGCGGCGCGCTGCAATACACCGGCGGCGGAGCGAACATTGACCGTTCCTTCACCGTCGGCACGGCCGGCGCTACGATTGACGCCTCGGGTTCGGGCGCGTTGAATCTTGCCACCCCCTCGCTCGGCTACAGCGGCAATGGTCCGCACACGCTCACGCTGGCAGGAGCCAATACAGACAACAACACGCTCGCGGCCTCGCTGGGCGACTATGGCGGCGCGAGTGCGCTGACCAAGAACGGCGCCGGCACCTGGGTTTTGACCGCGACAAATACATTCTCGGGTGTGACCGTGATTAACGACGGTGTGCTGCAGGTCGGCGCCGGCGGCGGGAGCGGCTCCTTGGGCAGCGGCAACATCATCGACAACGGCAGCCTCTTCTTTAATCGCACCGGCAGCCTGACCGTCGTCGGCGTCATTAGCGGCACCGGCACGCTCACGGTCACCAACGGCACGGTCAAGTTGACCGGCAACAACACCTATTCGAGCGCAGCCAATCAGGCGGCGACCACCGTCATCGCCAACGGCGCCACGCTGCAACTCGGCAACGGCGGCGCTTCTGGTAAACTGGACGGTGCCAGCGGTATCGTTGACAACGGCACGCTCATCTTAAACAGCACGGCTGCTCAAACTTATGTCGGATTTAACGCCGTCATCAGCGGGACCGGAAATGTGATAGACGTCGGTTCCGGCTTGGTGAAGGCCATCGGCAACAACACCTATACCGGCTGGACGTACATTGGCGCCGGCGCCACATTCCAACCCTGCGATGGCAACCAGGGCCAGTTGTACACTTCCGTGATTACCAACAACGGGACGCTGAAGCTGGTCCGTCAGGACTACGGCGTCTTCGGTATCACCAACAACGTTGTTGGCTCGGGCAGAGTGTGGAAAGACTCCAACAACCCGAACGACGGCAACGTGGCGTTCCTCGGCACCAACACTTATACCGGCGGCACATACATTGCCGGCGGGGCGATCGTCCTCGGCGATGGCGGTACTCCGGGTGCCGGCTCCATCGTCGGCAGCGTGTTGTTCACCAACAGCTTGACTCCGTTCGATACCTTCAAGTCGCTCATATTCAACCGGCCTGACAACTTCACGTTCACCAACCTGATTGCGACGGCCCCGACCGTTCTCACTGGCGCGGGTGCATCCACTCCCGTCAACCAGGGCGCGGTGGTCCAATTCGGCTCCGGCGTTCTCACGCTGACCGCCAACAACACCTATGCGGGCGGGACCATCATCAGCAACGGTGTGCTGGTCGTTGGTAACGGCGGCACGACCGGCACCATCGGCACCAACGCCGCCAATGTCCAGGGCACGCTCGTATTCAACCGCTCGGACAACGTGATGTTCCCGGGTGGCATCACCGGTGAAGGCTCCGTAGTGCAGGCCGGTTCTGGCACGCTGACGCTGACCAGCGCGAACACGCTCACGGGCGCTACGGTGGTCAGCAACGGCACGCTGGCAATCGGCTCGGCCGCGGTCGGCGGCGACCTGAACGCGTGCGGCGGCAAGCTGGTGGCGGGCGGTGCGGCCTCGGTCAGCCCGTTGAACGTGGCGGGCAATATGAACATTTCAGCGGGGACCGTTGTGGCCAACCTGAACAAGTCGTTGTCGCCGTCGAACACCGTCTTCTCGGTGGCCGGCACCGTCGCCGCTTCGGCCGGAGGGGTGAAACTCGTCAACCTGGGCCCGGCCTTGGCAGTGGGCGACAAGTTCACCCTATTCAGCCAGCCCGTGCAAAACGGCGCGGCCCTGACTGTCACCGGCGCGGGTCAGAACTGGGCCAACCACCTGGCCGAGGACGGCAGCGTCACCGTCCTGACTGCGCCCTGGCCGTGGGGAGTGCTGAACTTCACGAATCTCGGCAACCGCCTCCAATTCTCCTGGATCGGGAGCTTCAAACTCCAATCGCAAACCAACAGCCTCAACGTGGGCATTGGCACCAACTGGGTGGATTATCCGGGAGGCGATACCAACCCGATCACCGTGCCGATGGATGCGACGAAAGGGACGGTCTTCTTCAGGCTCGTTCCCGCGACTTAGCCACAGCAGTTCCGGCCCGGGAGAACCTATTGCCGTATCTCAAGCGGTCTGGCGCCCTTGATTCGTAGAATTGTCCATGGGAAAAGTCATTTCGTCCGTTGCCCGAAACGACGATTGCGCTAACTTGTACAACTGCAAGTGATGTAACCAACTACGGCAACGCTGCGGGGCTTGGTATGATATTTCCGCTGATGGGCCGTTTTGATCCGGAAAAGGGTTACTAATTGACAATGCAGGGCTAGACCCGGTGAAACGTTTAAAGTAAAGAAGCGCTGATTGTATCATGGAAACTGTTTTTAAGAACATTGCCAAAATCAAATACGAAGGGCCGAAATCAAAAAATCCGCTGGCCTTCAAACATTACAGCCCGGCCGAAGTCGTCGAGGGCAAAACCATGCAGGAGCACCTCCGCTTCTCCGTGGTTTACTGGCATACGTTTCGCGGCACCGGCTCCGACCCCTTCGGCGTCGGCACCGCTGTCCGGCCTTGGGACGACGGCTCGGAATCGGTCGCCAACGCGCAAAAGCGCGCCCGCGTCGCCTTCGAATTCATCGAAAAGCTCGGCGCTCCGTTCTACGCCTTTCACGACCGCGACATTGCGCCTGAAGGTAAAAACCTGGCGGAGACCAACAAAAATCTGGATGCCGTCGTCAAGGTCCTCAAGGAGGAACAGAAGCGCACCGGCATCAGATTGCTCTGGGGCACCGCCAACCTGTTTTCCAACCCGCGCTTTGTCCATGGAGCGGCCACCAGCTGCAATGCCGACGTCTTCGCCTACGCCGCCGCCCAAGTCAAGAAGGCGCTGGAAATCACCCGGGAATTGGGGGGCGCCGGCTACGTTTTCTGGGGCGGACGCGAGGGTTATTCCACCCTGTGGAACACCAACATGAAACGCGAGCTGGACCATCTCGCGAAATTCCTGCACCTGGCGGTGGACTACAAAAAGAAAATCGGCTTCAAAGGCCAGTTCTACATCGAGCCCAAACCGCAGGAGCCGACCCGGCATCAATACGATTCCGACGCGGCCGCGTGCCTGAACTTCCTGCGCGAATACGATCTGATGGACGATTTGAAACTGAACCTCGAGACCAATCACGCCACCCTCGCCGGCCATACCATGCAGCATGAGCTCGAGGTGGCCGGCGCCGCCGGCGCGCTGGGGTCGATCGACGCCAACACCGGCGATGAACTGGTGGGTTGGGACACCGACCAGTTCCCCACCAGCGTCTATCTCACCACCCAGGTCATGCTTACCCTCCTCAAATATGGCGGGTTCACCACCGGCGGCTTGAATTTCGACGCCAAGGTCCGCCGCGAGAGTTTCGAGCCCATCGACCTGTTCCACGCGCACATCGGCGGCATGGACGCGTTTGCCCGCGGCCTGAAGATTGCCGCCGCCATTCGCAAGGACGGCCGGTTGGCCGAATTTGTGGAACAGCGCTACGCTTCCTGGGATTCCGGCATCGGCGCGAAAATCGAATCGGGCAAAATGGATTTCGCCGGATTGGAAAGTTACATGCTCAAGCGGGGCGAGGCGGCTCCGAATGTCAGCGGCCGCCAGGAATTCCTGGAGAATTTGATCAACGAATTCATCTGACCTGAATCATTTCAATTCCTCTCATCCATCGTCGATGCAGGAAAGGGCCGGGGAGAGGCAGCGCGTTTCCTTAAGCGGTGGGGACGCCGCGCTGCGGCGTCCGGACAGCGCAACGCGCTGTTCCTGCCAACCAAGCCGGCGTTATTCGTTGGCCACAATCTTCAACCCCGCCCGCAAATAGCCCAAGGCGTACGCCATTCCTGCGTGCCAGGGCGCCGCGCAACTCATCTGCGGCGCGTGGTCGGGAATAATTACTCCATCGAATTTATTCTGCTTCAAAATCCGTAATACCCGCAACACGTCCACGTCGCCTTCGTCAATGAAGGTTTCCTTGTAAGTCGGCACTTTGCCGCGGACGTTGCGCAAATGCACGTAAGCGAGCTTCTGCTGCCGGCTGTACGTGTCCACCACGTCGTAGATGTTCCCCTCCGTCATCTCGGCCAGGGTGCCCACGCAGAATTCCAGCGCGTTCCGCGGGCTCGGTTTCAGGTCAATCAGCTTCTGGTAAAGGTGCGGCTGATACACCAAGCGCGGCTGGGCGCGAACCGTCGGCAGCGGCGGGTCATCCGGATGCGCCGCCAGCGTCACCCCGGCTTCCTCGGCCACCGGAACCACCGCGTCCAGAAACACCTTGAACCGTTGCCAGAGTTGCTCGGGCGTGGCCGGGGGCACGACGCCCGGCGCCGCGTTCCGGTCATAGACCATGTTCCAGACCATGCCGTTGGGCAGCGGTTTGTCCAGCGGGCCATCCATGCCCACCGCCTCGGCCTCGCCGCGGGCGAACCGGCCTTTGACGCGGCCGGCGACGCCGGCGATGGAAAAATTGTAGCCGAAAATCGGGATGCCTGCCCGGCCCACGCTGCGAATGATGGTTTTGAGATTCTCCAGTTGCGCGAGTTTCTTCGGCCCGTCCAGCAAGACGTCGTGCCAATGCGCCGGGTCGAAATTCTCGATGGCTTCCAATTCCAGTCCGGCGGCGTTGATTTCCTTTTTGATGGCAGCCAGTTCCTCGTAAGTCCAGAGTTTGTTTGGATTGCCGGCCAGTCCCCAGCCGGTGTCATCGCCGACCGGTTGGTCCCCCGGTTGATTGCCTCGCGAAGACCGGAAGTAATCCACGAGGTGGATGACGAGGTGCGTGCAGCCGCATTGTTTGGCAAAGCGGTAATGCTCCGCGTCGAGCTGATGCCGGTAAAGTCCCAGACCGAGTTTCACGGGCGAATCATAGGTTGATCCGTTGCGTTTGGCTATCCAAGGAATGTATTGCTTTGCTGGATGTCCGCGCCTATAAGCAAGCAACGTCTGGCCGCGTGCCGATTACCAAATCAGCGACTGATTAGCATTTGAATGTCATTGCCACCGTCCCAATAACGCTTTGTTTGTGAATTGGAAATTCAAGAAAGCCACGCATGAAGGTTTGCCGCTTATGCTGCGATATCCAGAGGCTCTCGATAGCGCAAAATTGAAGAAAAACTATCCGGATCTGGTTGTTTTAAAACATTGTCTCACCAAGGTATTATCGAATGGGCTACCTGAAGCTGACTACAACGATGGCCTTTTTCAATTCGACCAAGCAATATGCGCGGCATTCGAAGTTTCAAGCGTTGGTATTCCGGTGTTAATTGAAACCTTCGGAGGTAAAAGGAATTATTACATCTATACCAATTCAGAGGCCGACGTAACTGAACGTATCGCAGTGCTGCAAAAGAATTTCCCCCAAGAAATTCTAAAATGGACGCTACATCCTGATCCTGAATGGCACTTTATCGCAAAGTACTCCAGCGAGTTCCTAAAATGATATGGTCCCTGTCTGGAATGATATCGTCCTCCAAACTTGCGACACAGCCGACTTCCGCCGGCCGATTGCGTTTGGCGATGACGCCCGCTATGATTGGCGCATGAAACCACGTCGCTTCCTCTTCACTTGCGCCATTGCCGCAACGTTGGCTGTCACGGCTTATGCCGAAAACACCGCCATCGTTCCCGTGCCGCGGACCACCGTGCCGACCAATTGGATGGCCATGCACGAATCCTTTGTCCAGCGGGCAAAACAGGGAAACGTTGACCTGCTGTTCCTGGGCGATTCCATCACCGCCGGCTGGCTGTGGGGCAACGGCGGATTGAACATCTGGAAGAAAGTTTACGAGCGGCGCCATGCCGCCGATTTCGGCATCGGCTGGGACCGCACCCAGAACGTGCTCTGGCGCATCGAAAATGGCGAACTCGACGGCATCAAGCCCAAGGTCGTGGTGCTCCTCATCGGCACCAACAATTGCGGCAACGAAGACGACGGCAAGCCGCGCAACACCACGCCCGAAATCATTGAAGGCGTGACGACCATCGTCCACGAACTCCGCACCCGCCTGCCGGACAGCAAAATCCTGCTGTTCGGCATCTTTCCGCGCGGGGACAAGAGCGATCCGGTACGCGAGCAGGTCAAGGCGGTCAATGCCGGCCTTGCAAAGCTCGATGACGGCAAAATGGTGAAGTTTATGGACATCGGGTCGAAGTTGCTGCAACCAGACGGCACATTGTCACGCGACATCATGCCTGATCTGTTGCATCCGAACGAGAAGGGTTATCAAATCTGGTCCGACGCCTTGGAGAGCCAGTTGGCGGAAATGCTTAAATAGCCGCGTGGCGAAAGCTTTACGCGGCATCCGAACGAGAAGGGTTATCAAATCTGGTCCGATGCCCTGCAAGGCCAGATCGAACCGATGCTGAAATAATCCGGTTTTATTTTACAGAAGGAAACGAAGGAAACGGAGGCTGAAAATTCTGACGGTTACGTTTCCTTTTTGCTGACCTTTCACAGGTTGGCGCCGGGCAGGATCATCCGGTGAATACCGTCGGTCAGTTTCAACTCATGGAAATTGATGAGCAACCCCAGTGGTATATCGAGCAGTTTCATATAACTGAGCAATTGTGCCTGATGGACGGGCAAGACCTCCTGTACCGACTTTAATTCCAGCAACAGGCATTCCTCGACCAATACGTCGAAGCGCAACGGCTCCTCAAACACAAAACCCTTGTATGCGATTTTGACAACGCGCTGATTCGTTGCCTGGAGTTTTCGGAGGTTGAGTTCCCGCAGAAGGCACTTTTCGTAGATGCTCTCAATCAACCCCGGTCCCTTCAACCGGTGGACCTCGATAGCTGCCCCGATGACGGTCCGGCTTAATTCATCTGCTTTTGGAAATAGCGCATGCATGGCAGCCTTTCTACAAACGAAAGCCAAAAGAGCAAAGTATGAAATCTTTCGGGTCTTCGTTTCCTTCGTTCTCTTCTGTGAAGAATTTACCCGTCGTCAAAATTGGGCCGCCAATTTCAAGGCACCAACCGCAAGCGCAATCCACACGAAAAAAGCGATGCCGAATTTGACCTTGAAGGACAGCTTGGCCGACTTGTGCCGGAACACGACTATCCCAATCAACCCACCCGGCCAGCCACCGAAAGCACTCGTTAGCAGGAGCGTAGATTCCGAGATGCGCCGGGCGCCGGTCCGCCCAGCCCGCCACTTGTCAAAGCCGAACAGGAGAAAGGACCAGAGGCTCGTGCCGCCGACCCACGCCAGCAGGAAAAGGTGCCCGTTGTGTAAATTCAGTTTGTCCATCAATTGAACGTCAGCGGCTGGCCGCGCCCAAACCGGGTTGTTTTGAGAGCCTGTCGGAAAATGTGAAACGGGCGGCAGGATGCCGCCTGAACCCGCTGGCGGGAAGCCGGCGCTACGCGGTAGCGCCGCCATCCCGGCTGCGGGTTCTCGGAGCTTCCCAGCTTCGTGTTCCGAACAGGAGTTTCCCAACGGCCTCCAAGAACATGCGACGATGCGTTGTCGTAACGGTGTGGGCAGAGTGAAAGACATTTGCTCGAACTTGTCAGCCCAAAACGTTGGACCGGACCAACAAAAGGAGACCTTTGAAAAAGGTGTAGCGTCGAGGCTGTGCCTCGATCAATTGTCCCGCAAACCCAATGTTTCCGGCCACAGGCCGGACTCTGCATCGCTTCCAAAACCAGTTTTTCAGAGGTCTCAGAAGGAAGCGAAACCGACGGAGCGAAGCCTGGGCGGTTCCTAGAAACTGAACCGGGCCTTGAGGTACGCGCAACCGGGTTGTTCCAGTTCCATCACGCTGATCCCGAAATCGGAGTCCAGCTGACAGAATTTGCCGTAGCCGGCTTCAACATGGCCCAGGAAATTTGTCCACCCATCGCCAGCCGATTTTTTGTCAATTAACCGCAATCCGTCGAACCGACGGTACCAACTCTGACCGGCGAGCGAAGCTTCGAAGCAAACAGTCATCATCCCCGGAGAATCCGGTTGTATGACCCTTGCTTGGTAGCGGAGCAGGGGAACCGAGAAGTGGCTCAACGCGTGGATCGCAGAGTTGTAACCGGTCCTGCTAAATGCCTGTGCCGGCCATGGTTCATAATTGCGTGATGCCTGAGTTGATACGGATTCCTGCCCCAGCAACGGAGTTGTGACCGAAGCCAGCAGCAGAACGAGGAGACGAAAAGCTTTCCCGGCTCCGGACTGGAGCCGCGACGGGCTGGAATGTTCGGTTCTCAGCACGGCAGACTCCCAGCGGATTGCGTACCAGTTTTGGGGCCGCCCGGAACCTGCGGTTTTGGACCCTTTATCGGTTCCCTGTCCCAAAATGCAACTGTCTTGGCACAACACCTTTTCCGTGAAGCCCCGACGGCTGCTGAACCTGTCATCCAGCCGGGCGCACGCCCACCCTCCCGGCCTCGCGCTGAATTCGGATGGCTTGTCACCAAAATAGATGACTCAAATCTGCTCGAAAATCGGGGTGCCGATTGGCAATATCCTCACGTGCACGTAACCCCAAACCTCAAGAGAATTTCCCTGCGTCACGCCCGGCTTCCCGCCGGCGGCCAAGTCCGGACGCGATAACCAAAATCCTCCCGTGAGACCATTTGCGTTCTGCTCCATCACGCTCCTCGCTTTGCTCGCCTGCGCCGCCGTCGCGGCAGAGACGGGATTCAGCGATTTCATCACGCGGCGCGGCGACCAGTTGATGGATGGCGACCAGCCGTTCCGATTCATGTCCTGGAACCTGCCCAACCTCCAGTTGATCGAGGACAACATGGTCTTTTCGGAAACCAACGCTTGGCGGTGGCCCGAGGAATTTGAAGTGCGGGACGGGCTGATGACGATGCGCCAAATGGGCGGCACGGTGGTCCGCATCTATTCGCTGGCCGTCATCCGCACCAACGACGACCCGGCCATGCCCGGCCACGTGCTGGGGCCGAACCAGTTCAACGAGGAGGCGTTTCGCGAGCTGGACCTGGTCCTCAAGGTGGCCAACGAACAGGGCATCCGGCTCATCATTCCGCTGGTGAACAATTGGAAATGGATGGGCGGCCGCGGCGAGTACGCCGGGTTCCGCGGCAAATCCAAGGACGAATTCTGGACCGACCCGCAGCTCATCGCCGATTTCAAGGACACCATCCGGTACGTCCTGACGCGCACCAACACGCTGACCGGCGTGCGCTATTGCGACGACAAATCCA
Organism: Candidatus Acidiferrum sp.; assembly: GCA_035506715.1. Lineage (GTDB taxonomy): Bacteria > Verrucomicrobiota > Verrucomicrobiia > Limisphaerales > UBA11358 > UBA11358. The sequence continues at coordinate 17,044 of DATJOW010000144.1, forward strand.
TCCTGTGCTGGGAGACCGGCAACGAATTGTTTTCGCCCGTTCCTTGGACGCGCGAAATCGCCGCCTACTTCAAGAGCGTGGACACCAATCACCTGGTCATGGACGGCTTTAACGCCGCGGTGTTGCGGCCCGAATCGTTCACCATCCCGGAGGTCGACATCGTCACGACGCACCATTATCCGAGCTCGCGGATGCCCAAGTCCTTCGCCCAGTTGATCCGGGAAAATTGGGCGAAAGCTAAGGGGAAGAAGGCCTACGTTGTCGGCGAATTCGGTTTTGTCAGCACCTCGCAGATGGAAGAAGCCATGAAGACCATCGTGGACACCGGCATGTCGGGTGGCCTGCTCTGGAGCATCCGGTTCCGCAACCGGGACGGCGGCTTTTACTGGCACAGCGAGCCGGACGGCGCCGATCTCTACAAGGCGTTTCACTGGCCCGGCTCGGCCATCGGCACGGCGTACGACGAGACCAATCTCCTGGCGATGGTCCGCCGGTATGCCTATGCCATTCAGGGCGAAAACCCGCCGCCCCTCCCGGTGCCGGCCCCGCCGGGCCTGCTGTCCATCACCAACCCGGCGGCGATCAGCTGGCGGGGCTCCGTGGGCGCCGTGGATTACACAGTCGAGCGCGCGCCGAAGGCCACCGGCCCCTGGCAGACGATCGCCCGGGGCGTTGATGAGAGCTTTGTCCAATACCGCCCGCTGTTTGCCGACGAGACGGTGCCGGCCGGCGACTGGTATTATCGCGTGCGCGCCAACAACGCAGCAGGCGTCTCCGGGCCTTCCAATGTCGTCGGGCCGGTCAAAGCCACGCACGCCACGCTGGTGGATGAGTTGGCCGATTTCTCAAAGGTTTACGCCCGGGAAGGCGGAGTCACCAACACCATGCGCGGCGCGCGCCAGGCGAAGGAAGACGCGCATCGCGCCGCCGGGCGCGCCGGAGACGTCCTGGTATACCGCGTGCCGTCAAAAATTGAAGGCTTTCGCGTGTTTGCCTTCTTCCCGAAGGCCGTGGCGGACCTGAAGTTTTCCGTCTCGACCGACGGGAAAAATTACCACCCGGTAACGGCCAGCCGGCAGAATTATTTTGCCGGCGCCAGCGATTATAATTACTGGCAGCCGGTGCAGTATCAGGCGGAGGGCCTCAGCGAGGGAACGTTTTTGAAAATCGAGCTGACCGGTGAAACTCAGATTGGCCGGGTGGAAATTGACCGGGCTTTGAACTAGAACGGTCGCCGGCCAGGAATTCGCATGAACCGAACCGACTTGACGCAGTTTTCGGAACGCATCAGCAAACAATTATACGGGAACATCCTGCCGTTCTGGTGCGGTCCGGCCATGGACCGCAAGCAGGGCGGCTGGATGGCGTGGCTGTCCAACGATCTTAAACCCGATCGCACCCAGCCCAAGGGACTCATCGTCAATGCCCGCATCCTGTGGGTCTTCTCCGCCGTGCACCAGGTCCGGCCGGAGCCCTTGTACCGGCAGATGGCGGATCGCGCGTTTGAGTTCGTCACGCAGCGGTTCTGGGATCCGCAATGGGGCGGCGCGTTCTGGCGCCTCGACGATACCGGCCGGGTGCTGGACGATTCCAAGAAAATCTACGGCCAGGCGTTTTGCATTTATGCCCTGGCGGAATATTACCGGGCTTTTCAAGCGCCGCCGGCCAAGGCGCGCGCCCTCGAGCTTTTCGAGTTGATCGAGCGGCACGCCCACGACGACCCATTCGGCGGGTACCTTGAGGTGCGGCGGCGCGACTGGTCGGAGGCGGACGCCAGCGCGCGGCTCAGCGACAAGGACATGAACGAGAAGAAATCGATGAACAATCATCTTCACGTTCTGGAGGCGTACACCAACCTCTGCCGGGTGTGGCGGGAACCGCGGGTGGAGGAGCGCCTGCGCGAACTCATCCACTTGTTCGAACGGCATATCCTCGACGGCCGCACCCTGCATCTCCATCACTTTTTTGACGAGCAATGGCGGGTCCGCTCGGACACTTACACCTTCGGCCACGACATCGAGGCCACCTGGCTGCTGTGCGAGGCGGCCGAAGTGCTGGGCGATGCTGTCCTGCTCCAGCGCGTGCAGGACTTGGCCGTCCGCATGGCGGAAGTGGTGCTGCACGAGAGCATTGATAGCGACGGCGCACTGCGCTACGAGGGCAAGGACGGAAAAATCATCGATGCCGGCAAGGAATGCTGGCCGCAGGCCGAGGCAGTCATCGGTTTCCTCAATGCGTATCAGCTTGCCGGCGACGAGAAATATTATCGGGCTTCGCTGCGGGCTTACGATTTCATCGAACAGAAGCTGGTGGACCGGGTTCACGGTGAGTGGTTCTGGCGCATCACGCCGGAAGGGCAGGTGGATCCGGCGTTGCCGAAGGTCAGCGAATGGAAAGGGCCGTATCACGGGTCGCGCATGTGCCTGGAGACGCTTCACCGGTTGCACGCCCTCGCCGAAAAGAAAGAGACGGTCAAAGTATGAAACGAATCTTCTTAATTGTGTTGTGCAGCCTTTTGACCTGCGCGGCGGCTTCGGCGCAACTCAGCCGGGTCAGCGTCAAAGGCAACCAGTTCGTTACGGCCGACGGCCAGCCCATGATTTTCCGCGGGCTGGACACGGCGGACCCCGACAAGCTCGAGCGCAACGGCCAATGGAACAGGCATTTTTTCGAGGCGGCCAAGGAATGGGGCGCCAACGTCGTCCGCATCCCGGTGCACCCGGCGGCCTGGCGCATCCACGGCCGGGAGAATTACCTGAAGCTGCTCGACCAGGGCGTCCAGTGGGCGCAGGAGCTGGGGCTGTATGTCATCATTGACTGGCACAGCATCGGTAACCTCTATGGCGGAAAGTTCTTTCCCGCCACGTCGGAGCTGTATCCGCCCGACGGGTACAATACCACCCGGGAAGAGACGTTCGATTTCTGGCGGACGATGGCCCGGCACTATCGCGGCAACAACACCGTCGCCGGCTTCGAGCTGTTCAACGAGCCAACGGTGAACGGCCCGAGCCTGGGGACCTGCACCTGGGCGCAATGGAAAGGGTTGCTCGAGGAAGTCATTCAGGCCATCCGCGCCGAGGGCGGCACGGCGGTTCCGCTCGTGGCCGGATTCAATTTTGGCTACGACCTGACGCCGGTGGCCGGGGCTCCGCTCAATGCCGAGGGCGTCGGCTATGTCGCCCATCCGTATCCCATGAAGGCGAAGAAGCCCTGGGACAAAAACTGGACCCACGATTGGGGTTTTGTCGCCGACAAATATCCGGTCATCCTGACCGAGATCGGGTTTCTGGAGCCGGAAGCGCCGGGTGGCTACAACCCGATTATCGGCGATGAAAGCTACGGTGACGCCATCACCGCCTATTGCGCCCGGCACGGCATCTCCTACGCGGTCTGGTGTTTTGATCCGCATTGGGGCCCCTGCCTGATCAAGGATTGGAATTTCACGCCCACCCGCTCGGGCGCCTATTTCAAAAAGGCCATGCAAGCCAAACAACCGTGAACTGAACCCCCGAACCATGAAACGAATCCTGTTTGTCATTCTCGGTGCCGCCAGTCTGAGCGCATCGGCCCAAAAATTCGAGCCACTGGCGCTGACACCGCCGATGGGCTGGAACAGCTGGAACAAATTCGCCTGCAATGTCAGCGAACAACTCATCCGCGAAACGGCGGACGCCATGGCGACCAACGGCATGAAGGACGCCGGCTATCAGTACATCAACATTGACGATTGCTGGCAGGGCGAACGCGACCCGCAGGGATTCATCCAGCCCGACCCAAAACGATTTCCGTCCGGTATGAAGGCACTGGCTGACTATGTCCATTCCAAAGGACTGAAGCTCGGCATCTATTCCGATGCGGGAGCCAAGACCTGTGGCGGCCACGCGGGCAGCCGCGGTCACGAATACCAGGATGCGCAAACTTACGCGCAGTGGGGTGTCGATTACCTGAAATATGACTGGTGCGGCTGCGAAGATTTGAACCCCAAGGGCGCCTACACCACCATGCGGGACGCTTTGTACGCCGCCGGCCGGCCAATGGTCTTCAGCATTTGCGAGTGGGGGAACGGCAAACCTTGGGAATGGGCGCCGAAAATCGGCCATCTGTGGCGCACCACCGGCGATATTTATCCGTGCTTCGACTGCAAACAGGACCACGGCACCTGGTATTCCTGGGGCATCCTGCAAATTCTCGATATGCAAAAGGGCCTGCGCGAAGCGGCCGGGCCGGGCCATTGGAATGATCCCGACATGCTGGAGGTCGGCAACGGCATGTCGGTGAACGAGGACCGCGCGCACTTCTCGCTGTGGTGCATGCTGGCCGCCCCGTTGATTGCGGGCAACGACCTCCGGCAAATGCCCCCGGCAGTTTCCGCCATCCTCACCGATCGGGACGTGATTGCGGTGGACCAGGACAAGCTGGGCATCGAAGGCTTCCTCTATTCGGCCCAGGGGGGCGTCGAAGTCTGGTTCAAACCGCTTGTTGACGGGGCCTGGGCCATGTGCGTGCTCAATCGCACCGGTCGGCCGCAGAAATTTTTCTTCGATTGGAAGAATGAGGCCGTCGTGGACAATTTTGCCAAGCGCGAGGCCAAGTTTGATGCGGCCACTTACAGCGTCCGCGACCTTTGGTCCAAGAAAAGCCTCGGGACGACGAAAGAGCCGTTGAATGCCGAGGTGCCAAGCCACGACGTCTTGATGATGCGGCTCGACAAGATTTAAGCCAGACGGCGGCGCGCCATGACTTTGCAGGCGCCGAGGTTACGAGGCACAAATCTCCGCGACGCCTCCTGGCGTCGGGAGCTACTCACACCGCCAGGTTCGGCGTCAACGACTCTTGATCTTGATGGACTCTCCGGCCAGCCCGTCCGCCGTGGCGGTCAGTTTGATGGTTCCGGATACGCCGGCCTTGGCGCGGACAATGGCCAGCGCCAGCCCATTGAAGGCATTCCGTTCGGGAGCCTGAAAGGACTCGAAGCTTGTAGGGTCGCCGTTGTCGGTGGCCATGATTTCGCCCGGACCTTCGATCTGGAATTTGATATGGTCCTTTGCGCGCGGCACGGGCACGCCGTCCTTGTCCGTCACGGCAATGGTGATATAAGACAGGTCCTGGCCGTCGGCGCGGATTTTGTCACGGTCGGCGTGCAGGGTGAGTTTGGCCGCCGGACCGGCAGTTTTCATGACATCCGTCGCCCATTTCCTGCCGTTTTTGTAGGCGACGACTTTTAATTCGCCCGGTTGATAAACGACATCGTCCCACGCGAGACGATATTCGTATTGTCCTTTTTTCTTCAAGCCGAGCGATTTGCCGTTCAGGAACAATTCCGCCGAATCGCCTGAGGTGTAAACATGAACGGGGGTGACCTGGCCGACGCGGTCGGGCCACGTCCAGTGCGGCAGGAGGTGCGCCATGGGGAAATCCGGACGCCAGCGCGCCTGGTAAAGATAGAACCGGTCCTTCGGGAAGCCGGCGAGGTCAATGATGCCGAAATAGGAGCTGCGCGACGGCACCCGGATTTTGCCCAGCTCGTCCAGCTCCCTTTTCATGCGGGCCTGCTCATTGGGATCGGTGAAGTTGAGCAGATTGCTGGAGTCCGCGTTGTAGGGCGTCGGTTCGCCGAGATAATCAAAGCCGGTCCACACAAATTCGCCGGCGACGAACGGGTTTTTGTCCTGGCCGGAGAATTCCGAGTCGGGCGTCGTCGCCCACGGCGGCGCATAGAGGTCATACGAGCTCACCTGGAAATCGGCCCGGCCCGCCAGTTTGTTGGTCACCACCGGGAAGAAATACTCGCCGCGCGAGCTGACGCAGGAAGCGGTTTCACTGCCGAAGAGCGGCTGATGCGGATTGGCCTGACGGAACCTGCCGTACTCGGCCGGTTTATAGTTGTACCCGAAGACGTCCACGTTGGTCTGGAAACCGTTGTAACCGGCGCGGGTATCGCTGCAGGCGGCGGTCGCCGGCCGCGTGGGATCTTCCTCGTGCGCGATGGCCGTCAATTCGGCAGTGATCCAATGCCTGGCCGGAATGCCCTGCTCACCGACTTCGTTGCCGATGCTCCAGAGGATGATGCTGGGATGGTTGCGGTCGCGCCGGAGTTCAGCGCGCCAGTCTTTTTCGTGCCAGGCGTCAAAGAGCCGGTGATAATCATACTTCTTCTTGCTGCGCTCCCAGCAATCGAACGATTCGTCCATGACCACGAGGCCGAGCCGGTCGCAGAGGTCGAGCAGTTCGGGGGCGGGCGGATTGTGGCTGGTGCGAATGGCATTGCCGCCCATGCTTTTGAGAATCTGCAATTGGCGTTCGAGGGCGCGGGTGTTGAGGGCCGCGCCGAGCGCGCCGAGATCGTGATGGTCACACACGCCATTCAGCGGCACGCGTTTGCCGTTCAACAGGAAACCGTTGTCGGCGGTGAACTGGGTGGTGCGGATGCCAAAGGGGGTTTCATAGCAGTCCAGCACCTTGCCGTTTTGCTCAAGCGTGGTGACGGCCACATAGCGCCGCGGGGTTTCAATGCTCCACAACTTTGGGTCCTTGAAATGGAGTTGGTCGTCGACGGTCTGCGATCGGCCCGCGGCGATTTTCACGCCGCCCGTGACGGCCGCCGCGACGGATTCGCCTTTTTCACCGTCGGCGCGGAGCTCGAAAATTTCATTGTGGACGGACACGGGCGCTTCGGCATCCGTGTCGTTCTGCACCTTGACCTGAATTTTCACCGCGGCCTGTTTCGGGCTGATTTCCGGCGTGGTGACGTAGGTGCCCCATTGGGCCACATGGACCGGTGCGGTCTTGACGAGCCAGACGTTGCGGTAGATGCCGCCGCCGGGATACCAGCGCGAGGAGTCCGGCGGATTATCCAGGCGGATGGCGATGAGATTGTCCGCGCCGAATTTCAAATAGGGGGTCAGGTCCAACTGCCACGAGGCATAGCCGTAGGGCCAGCCGCCGACGAACCGGCCGTTGACCCAGACGGTCGCATAGGCCATGGCCCCGTCCACCGCCAGATAGATTTTCCTGCCCTGGTCGGAGGCGGGAACTTCCAGATGTTTGCGGTACCAGCCCACACCCCACCACGGCAGCTTGCCCGTTTCGCCCGGATATTCCTGCTGGAACGGGCCCTCGATTCCCCAGTCGTGCGGCAGGTTGAGCAGCCGCCACTGGCGGTCGTCAAAATTGTTCAGGGCATAGGTGACGTCCGTGCCGCCGGGATTGCCGCCCGGCCGTTTCTTCGCGGTCAGGTCGGCATTGGTGGTGAACCCGGCGCCGGTGGCTTCCACCCAGGCCTGGATATTCGTGTAGGCCAGTTGGTTGGTGATGCCGTCGGGATCGCCCTTGGTGAACCGCCAGCCGGTGTTGAAGGATAGGCGCTCGCGCGGCGAAGCCGGCTCTGCGGCGGAAGCGGTTGAGCAAAGGCAAATCAGCAATACAACGGAAAGGATATTTCGTGCGGATGAGTTCATAGTCTAAGTGATCAAGCGCCGGCTTCTTTGCCGGCGGCCCAACGGTTCATGCGGCCTATCTTAGGCTGCAATCCGGTCAAAAAACAACCGGACATTTGTCAGGCTGGTGCCCGGGGCGCGCTTTCCAGAAGCATTGGGGTGGGGCCTGACGGGATGAAGCAGGCGCCCTTCCCGGGGCGCCTGCTTACAACCCAACCTGACCACCGACGACCGAACCGACGCGTTGGCATCGATCCGGGTTCGTCGGGTTTCAACCCAACCTTATGACCCTTCCGGCTCAGGGATAAACCAGCCGGAAAAACACGGTTCCCTTGGTCGTATCGACGGGAATGACCACCTTGTTGGTGGCGCTGGCCCCGGTCCACTCAACCCAGTTGGTGGTCAAGCCGACGGTCGCGGCATTGGTTTGGGCCAACAGCCGGTAAAAGCCGGCGTATTCCGCGCCCCAACTCAGGGTCAATTGTCCGCTGGCCGCGTCAAATGAATTGGTGATGGCCGGCGGGGTGGCGGGCACCGCTGGCGGAGCCAACAGCGTCAGGGAGCCATCCGTGGCCAGGTTGTTGATCCAGGAATTGGTCCCGGTCAGGGCGGGCAAGTTGACCGAGGCAAAGCCGCTCACCGGTTGGTTGAACAAGTGGAAGGTCGCGCCCGCTTCCGGCCCGAGATTGGCGACCGTGAGGGTGGCGGTGCCATCCACGACGATGCTGGCCGCCGCGATTGCGCTGCAATTGGGGGCGCCGGTGGCATTCACACTCATGTTCACCGCGCCGGCCAGTTCGATCTTCTGGCTCGCCGTCAGCGTCCCGAGCGGCAAGCCGGGATTGAGGATGGAATTGGCATCGGCCAGCACGTTGGTGGCCTGAATGGTGCCAATGCCGCCCAGCGACTGGTTGGGCGCCAGTTCCAGCACGCCATTGGTGTAGAGCACCACATTGGTCACCGTCACGTTGTCGGCATCATATTCGTTGCTGACGTAGCCCATCGCGGTGGCATCCAACACGGCGGTGATCGAGGCCAGGGTGATGGGGGTGGGCGGGTTGCCACCCACGGAATTGGTCAAGGTCACCGGCACCACCAGTTTCAGGACTCCGTTACTGATGGTCGTGGGGCCCGAATACAGCATGTTGGTGTAGGAACCCACCAGGTTGGTGTAGTAGGTAAATCCGCCGTCCGGGGTGTAAACATTGGTGCCCACGCCGCCATCGAAGGTCAGGGTGCCGGTGCCGACCTTGGTGATGCCCACCGTGGCCGCCGTTCCGCCGGCGCCATTGCCGATCTTGCCGGAGAACCGCGTGCTGAGGTTATTGCCGCCGATCAGGTAGGTGGACGGACTGCCGGCATTGGCGCTGCCGCGGATGGTCGTGTTCAGTCCGCCGGCGAGCGCGCCGAGGTAGTAGTTCCCGTTGCTCGAGCCGCCGCCGTTGCGGTTGAGCAGGATGACGCTGCTGTTGCCGAGATCAAAGGTGGCGGTGGGGCTGCCGGTGCATTGTTGCGGCCCGCTGCTGCTGCCCCCGGCGTTGAAGCGGAACTGCGCCGCGCTGTCATCCGTCAGCCGGATCGTTCCGGTGAAGTTGGTGGTCATGTTGGCATTAAGGGTGAAGTAGCCGCTGACGGCTTGCACGGTCAGCGTGCCGGAGCCGGACCAGGCGCCTTGCATGACGTTGTTGTCGCCTCCGGCCGAAACCACCAGGCCGGTGGTGACCACGCTGTACGGGCTCGGGTAAATCTGCTGGCTGCCGACATTCAGGGACAAGGTGCCGCCGGCGAAGACGACGGTGCCGGCCAGGGCGCCGGCCGTGCTGCTGATCTGCAGGGTGCCGTTGCTGAGCGTTGTCGCTCCGGTGTAATTGTTGGCACCGGATAGGATCAACCTGCCGTTATCCGCCTTGGTCAACCCTCCGCTGCCGGTCAGGGTGCCGCTGATGGTCAGGTTGCCATTCGTGGTCACGGCGATGGTGGACGAGGCGCTGCCGAGGGTGACCCCGCGGTCCATGCTGCCGTTGGCGCCGAAATACTTGAGCGTGCCGCCGTTGATGACCAGGTTCGCCGGGTCGCTGCTCGCGGCGCCCAGCGGGCTGGGCAGGTTGCCGTTGGCAACATTGGAAACCTGCAGCATGCCGCCACCGATAGTCGTCGCGCCGCTGTAAGTGTTGGCGGTCCCGATGGTCAGGATGCCGGAATTGGTTTTGGTCAGGGTGGCCGAGCCGTCAATGATGCCGCCGCCCGTGAAGGCATAATCCGTTGCGGCGTCCACCAGGATCGAGGCGGGCAGGACGCTGCCGACCACGTTGACGTTGGGATTGGCCGCGCCGGTCGCATTGAAGCGAACGTTGTCGCCGGATATGAAATAATCCAGCGACCCCGCATTCAGCCAGTTGGTCGAAATCGTCGTGTCCCAGTTGTTGGTCAGGGGGTTGCCCAGCCAGGTGACGGTGGTCGGTCCGCGTGTGGTGGCGAGCGTATGCAGCACGATGGACTTGGTGGCGACGATATTAGTGAGGTAGCCGGTGGCGCCCGACAGGGCGAAATTGGTGACATCCCCGATAAAGCTCCCGGTGTATTGCATCAACGGGTAGTCACTGCCGATGGGGAGGGAACCGACGATCAGCATGGTGTTGGTGCCGCTCACCGTCAGGTTGCCGGTAACCGCCACCAGATCATTGCTGCCATTCACCGGGTCGCTGGACAGGATAAATTTATTGATGGCACCGCCCGGCTCGGTCAGCCCGTTGCCAAAGGTCAGCTTGCCGGTGATGGTGTTGCTGCCCGCCTGAATAATGCCGTTGGTCGCGGTAACGAGCCCGTTGACCGTGCCAAAGCCCGACAAGGTTTGCGAGGCGACGGTCACGCCGGGGCTGAAAGCGCCGCCTTGGGCTGAGACGTCCAGCGCGGCCCCGTCACCAATCAGGATAAAGGGGCTGGAAATCAGGCAGCTTGCGCCGAGCGCCAGGGTTCCGTTGCTGATGAGCGTGCTGCCGGAATAGGTGTTCGTACCACTCAGCGTCAATGTGCCGGCGCCCGTTTTCTTCAGCCCGCCCGCACCGGTCACTGCCGCCGACAAGATCATATTGTGCGCGGTGCCGCCCGCGTCAGCGGCCTGGAACACCGTCGTGCCGCTGTTGAGCAGGATCGGGGCAGAGCCGGACGTCCAATCGGCTTTTGCACCCAGGGTGCCATTCGTGCAAGAGACGCTGGCAACGGCGCCCGATCCGCCGAGATTTGCCGTGAGGCCGCCGCTGCCGACGTAGACCGTGCCGGTACCGCCGAGGTTGAGGCGGGCGGTTACGTTGACGAGGGTGTTGTTGGCGAGCAGAGTGATGCCCTCCACCATCAGGGTGCCGGCGGTAATGTCATATATCGCGCCTTGGTTCGCCGTGGATGTCGCAGTGTTGGCGCTCGGATTGGCCAGCACCAGGCCGCTCGAGGCCGTTCCCACCACCGTGCCGCCGCGCTGATAAAAATATGCTTTGCGATCGGAGGTGCCGCTGGCGCTGCCGTTGTACATGCTGAACGTCCCGGAATTGGTCAGCGTGCCGCCATACACGTTGGCGCCGGCGCGTGAAGCGCCGGTTCCGATCAGCAGGCTGCTGACCGTGACCGTACCGTTGCTGATGATCAGGCCATAGCTGGGAATGCCCCGGTGCACGACGAAGTCGCCGCCCTGCACCGTGGCGCCGCCGTCAACGATCAAGGAGGTATAGGCATCATCCGTTGCATTGCTGATGATGATGCTGGGGGTGGCGCCACCCGTGCTGGGCACCGTCAGGGTTCCTCCCTTCAGATATACGCTGCTGGCCGGCAGGCCGCTGGCACCGCCCCCCTGGATGACCAGTTCCTTGGTCAGGGTGACGGTGGAATTGGTGAGCCCCACCGTGGCGCCGTTGTTGCGCCCGCCCCGGCCAACCACCAGGTCATAAGCTCCGAGGGTGTTGGTGAAGGTCAGCGTGGCATTGTTGACGGTCAGCACCGCGTTGGTGTTCAGGAAGAACTGGCCGGCGTTCGTAACGGTGACCACTCCGCCCGACAGAATATTCATGGTGGAACCCAGGCCAATGAAGATGGATTGCCCGTTGACGCCACCCATGTCCACCGTGAAGCGGGCAGCGCCGACGTTCAGGGTGCCGCCGTTGTTGGTAACCACACCGATGCTGTCCGCCACCATGGGGGAACTGTAATTGACGATCGTGTTCGTGGGGACAAAGACATTGGTGCTGACTCCCGGCACCACGCCGGTATCCCAGTTGCCGGGGTTGTTCCAATCGCCGCCGCTGGGGCCGGTGAAATTGGCGACATACGGTTGCGCCGGGCTGTTCAGGAGGCCGATGACCAGCCATAACGCGCTGAACCAGATAATAGCGGTGGATTTGATGGTTTTCATAGGGTTTCAAGTTTTCAGAGGGGGGGATGGATACACTGCATCGTTGCCGGGGAGGGCGGTCACCTTCGAGCAGACCGAGGTTTTCGAAAGTTTTTCCATTATCGGCGGCGCGGATTTCGAATGGATCCAGTTAAACTGCTTTTATCCAGCGGGTCTATCGGATGTTCATCCGAGACCGGCCGGTCCCGGGCCGGTGGTTTGGCCGGGATTGACCGCCCGCCGTTCTACTCGCGCCCGACCAGTTTCATGGCGGCTTCGGTCCGGCTATGAACGTGGAGCTTTTCATAGACGGCGGTGATATGAGTTCGGACGGTGCTCATGCTGATGCCCAGGTGATCGGCAATCTCCTTGTACAAATATCCCTTGGCCAGCAGTTTCAGGATCTCCTGTTCACGGCCGGTCAGTTGCTGCACCTCCGATGCCGGCTTGGGTGCCCGATGAAAATAGTCAATCACCTTGCGGGCGACCTGAAGCGACATGGGCGCGCCGCCGGCCCGGACCTGCTGGACCGCTTCCACCAATTCCTCCCGCGGCATGTTTTTGAGCAAATAACCATTGGCCCCCGCCCGCAGCGAATCGAAAATCAGGTTCCCATCATCGTAAGTGGTCAGCATCAGAACCTGGGTGCCCGGCCGCCGTTCCTTGAGGCGCGCCACGCACTCAATACCGCTCATGCCGGTCAAATTGATGTCCATCAGCACGACATCCGGATTTTCCGCGGGAATTTCCCGCAGGGCTTCTTCGGCCGAGGCATGCGTGCCGACGCAGCGCAAGCCCGGCGCGCTGCCCAGCCATTCGGCCAGGCTCTCGCGCATCTCGCGCTGGTCTTCCACGATGGAGATCGAAATGTTCATCCCCGTCGGTTTTGGCATAGACTTTAAGGCGGATTTTTTTCGCCAGTAATCGGATGAAGGTATGACCCGGGACTCTCGCCGTGGGGCCAGGGGAATTCGATGGTGATGACGGTGCCGGCGCCGATGCGGCTTTGCACGCGACATTCCCCGCCAATCTCCGTCAACCGCTGGCGCATGTTGCCCAAACCATCCGCCCAGGCATCCGGCGACGGCCCCGCAAAGCCGCAGCCGTTGTCCTCGATTATCAGGCGCAGCCCGCTGGGAATGGTGCTGATCCGGAGCCAGACCTCCGTCGCGCGGGCGTGTTTGACGATGTTCTGCAAGGCTTCCTTGACGGCCAAAAACACGTTATGGCGAACGTTGGCCGGAACCTCCCGCGGCGAAATCTGTTCGGGAACATCCAGCAGACAACGGATTCCGCCGTCCCGGAGGTAATCTGTCGTGAATTGGGCGGTGTAATCAATCAAGTGGGCCAGCGTGTCGTTGCGGGGATTGACCGCCCAGACAATTTCATCGAGGGATTTGACGGCCTGCCGCGCGGTGCGGGACATCTTTTCGATGCGCTCCTCCGCCCTTTCCTTTTTGGCCAGGTCGCCCAGCACGGCGATCAAGGTCAGGTTCGCCCCCAGATCATCGTGGATGTCCTTGGCAATGCGGGCGCGCTCGCGCTCCACCGCCCGCTGCCGCTCCAATTGCTCCATCTTTCGGTGCAATTGCCGCGTGGCTGTGTACCGGACCGTCCCCGCGACTGCAGTCAGAATCACCAGGCCGGCCAGCAGCCGGAACCACCACGTCTCGTACAAATGCGGCAGAATTTTGACCGCCAGGGTGCGCCCGGTGGTGTTCCAGACACTGTCGCTGTTGCCGGCAATCACCTGAAAACGATAATCGCCCGGCGGAAGAATGTTGTAATGCGCAAACCGCCGGGTTCCGGCCTGGACCCAGTCCGCATCCGCCCCCTCCAGCCGGTAACGGAACTGGATGCGGTCCGACGAAACCAGGCTCAAGCCGGTGTACCGGAACTCGAATTGGTGTTTCCCGGGCGGAACTTCCAAGCGGGGAATGCCCGTGTCGGACCGGGCGGCGTCGGCATCGTCGGGCACTGCCAGGCTTTTCGCCTGGCCATCCACCAACACCTCCTCGATCACCACCGGCGGCGGAATCGGATTGGGGTGGAGCTGTTCGGGTTGAATCCAGGTGGCGCCCTTGGCCGTGGTGAACCACAGCCGCCCATCCTGGCCCGCCCAGGCCGCCGGCTGGTATCCTCCGGAACACTCGAGCGAAGGCAGTCCGTCCGACCGGCCGTAAGCGACGCTCGAAATGAATCCCCCCTGGCCCTTGCCCTGGGCCAGGTCGTTTAACGCCGACTTGGCAATCCGGAATATGCCTTGGTGTGAACCCAGCCAGAGATTGCCTCGGCCGTCGTCCAGGATCTGGCAAATCACATTGTCGGGCAGCCCGTCTTTCTTGCTGAACCGGGTAAATTGTCCGTTCCGGAACCGCAGCAGGCCTCCGCGAAACGTGCCCACCCAAACGGTGCCGTCCTGGTCGGCCAGCAACGACCAGATGGCCCCGGACTCCTGGTCGTCGGTAGGGCGAAACACCGTTGTCGTGTCGCCCGCAATGGCGTGGAGTTCGCCGCTGCCGGTGCCGGCCCACAACGTGCCGGACTGGTCCTCCGATATCGCCCGCACGTTGCGATGGGTGATGCCCTTGAACGGCTGGATTTCGTTTGGAGATTGCGGGTCGGCGAAGAACAGCCCGCTGGTCGTGCCGAACCAGACACGGCCGGTGCGACCGGCCAGAATCGCCTTCACGCCGTGAACCACCGGTGACACGCGCGTGAATTTGCCCTTTTCACCAAGGTAGAGATCCTCATCGCCGGCGCTGACCCACAGCCGGCCCAGCGAATCGGGACACACGCAAAAGACTGACGCGGGCAGCGCCTCCTCCACCACCGCCAGATTGGTATAATCTCCCCCATGCCAGCCGTCCAGGCCCGCACTCAGCGTCCCGATCCAGACCGTGCCGTTGGAATCCTGGCAGACCGATTTCGCCGCCGGCGCCGGTGTGGCATCGCCCGCGGTCATCGTGTGGAATTGGCGCTCGCGCAAACGCACCAGTCCTTGGGCTTCCAATCCGGCCCACCAGTTGCCCTCGTGGTCCTCGAAAAAACAATTCACCCGGTCTCCGGGAAAGCCGTCCCGGGAGGTGAGTTGTTGGAATTGGCCGGCGGCATCCGCATGGGCCAACCCGCGCCCAAAACTGTAAAACCACATGCCGCCGCGATGATCCTCCAGCACGCCGATCCGGCCCGGGTTGCCTTTGAAGAAACCCCGCGCCGCCTCCGGCTGCAAACGGCAGCAGCCATCAACCGCCAAACCTGCGTCCCCGTTGGCCACCAGCCAGATATGGCCGTCGCTCGTCGCGGCCAGCAAGGTAATCCCCAGTGGAGACGCCAGGTTGGTCGGTGTGTGGTTTTGAAAATGCGCTCCGTCCCAGACGGCAATCTCCCGGTCGGTGGCGGCCCACAGCCGGCCCGGCGGGTCGGTCAGCAGGCAGTCAACCCCCGCGTCCGTCAACCCGGCGTCTTCCGGCAGCCGTTCGAATCGGTCATTGATAAATCGCCAGAGCTGGCGGTTGCTGTCGCGGTACCAGAGCCGCCCCTGGCCATCTTCGCAGGCCAAGGCGGCGGTTCCCCGGCTCGGCGGGGTGAGCTCCTCCCAACCGGCACCCGCCGGCGCGTTCAGTGATTTCCGGAACAGCCCCCCGCGGCTGGTCAGAAAAATGACGCGATTCGAGGAAGAAGAAACCAGGGTCATCTCCGCTTCGGAACTGCGCGGGTTGCGGCGTTCGAGGGCAAAGGTGCCGTGGCGGACGGTGGTCAGGGAGCCATCGAGCGTGTTGATCCAGAGCGTGCCCTGGGAATCCAGAAACAGCTTCCGGATGCGGGCATGGGTCAGCTCCGGCGTGTTGGCCGGATCAAACGTGACAAAGCGCACGCCATCGAATCGCGCCAGCCCGTTGTAGGTGCCAATCCATAAATAGCCATCCGGTGTCTGGGCAATGGCCGTGACCGAACTGTCCGGCAGACCGTTCTCGGAAGTCCACACGTCGGTCGAATAATCGTCTGCCGGACCGGCTCCGGGCACTGAGGGGCCGAGGGCCAGGAGGGCGAGCAACAGCCCGCCGGCCGCGAGCCGGCGGATCCCGGCCGTTTGGGCCGGGGCGAAGATCGGCATTGAGGCGCGCATGATACGACGTTCGTTCCGCGGTTCGGCGGAATCGGGGAACGCAAGTGATGGTAGTGTGCTGTAGCCGACACTTCTTTGCAATGCCGGTTGCCGGATGAAGACCTTGAACTGCCCTCGCCCCGGCCCTCTCCCATCGAATGGGCAAGGGTGGCCGCAGGCCGGGTGAGGGTCTATGTCAGCCATCCGCTCGATAAACCTCTCGCTGTTATATCACACTACCGGTTGCGACGCGTTCAGAAGATCATAAAACACCGGGCTGGTGTTTTGCCGGGCAACCCTGTATCTAAACCCTTGCAATCAATCGCGTCTCATGGAACGGAGACAGTTTATGAAAAAAAATTTCACCCGGTGGTTCGCCCTGTTATTCACCCTGGTCATTATCCCGGGCGCCCTCGCGCCGGCCCAAACGACCAACGTCACGGGGGAGACCACGAATGCGGTCGTTTCCACCCCGGAAGCGACGAATGCACCCGAAGCCGCCTCGCCTCCGTCGAACACCATTCCGGTCCTGCGAATCAAGGCCGACCAGGTCACCGCGAAGGTCAGCCCGATGCTTTACGGGCTGATGACCGAGGAGATCAATTATGCCTACGAAGGCGGACTTTATGGCGAGTTGATCCGCAACCGCTCCTTCAAGGCCAACCCGACTAATGCGGTTTTCTGGGAGCCGTACGGGAACGCGGTCCTTGCGCTCGACACCAATCAGCCGCTCAATGCTGCGCTGAACGTGAGTTTAAAGCTGGACACGAGCAAAGCCTCCAAGAAGTCGCCCGTCGGCATCGTCAATGGCGGTTACTGGGGCATCGCCCTGCGGCCCAACACGACCTATCGCGCGTCGTTCTATGCCAAGGGGGAGCATTTCTCCGGGCCGCTGACGATCAGCCTGGTCAATGTTCCGAACCCGTCTAATGTAACAATCAAGGTCCATTCCTTGAACGGCAAAAATCCGGAAGAGTCCGAAACGGCGCAATGGCGCTCGGTTGCATTTACGAATGGCTCGACGGTGTCGACCGGCTGGGTGGCTTCGGTGAATCGCCCAGGAGGGAGATTTGATTGGTATCTTGGAGGTGGTTCCTCCGGAGGAATCCAGTTTCGGGTCGCCAGTGCCACCATTCCCAAAATCTCGGATAAGTGGCAGAAATACGAAGTGACGCTGACGACAGGCAATATCGCGCCGTCCAAGGACAATCAGCTGGTGATTTCCACAACTGATTCCGGCTCCTTCTGGCATCGGCACAGCGCAGTCTGGCTCCAGCAGGTCTCGCTTTTTCCGCCGACATACAACAACCGCTCGAACGGTAACCGGCCCGACCTCATGCAGCTCATGGCCGACATTCACCCGAAGTTTCTCCGCTTTCCCGGCGGCAATTATCTCGAAGGCAATTATATCTGGACCCGGTTCAACTGGAAAAACACGGTCGGCGACGTGGCCGGGCGGCCCGGACATGACAACGACGCCTGGGGCTACTGGTCCACCGACGGCATGGGCCTGCTGGAATTCCTCAACTGGTGCGAAGACCTGAACATGGAGCCCGTGCTCGCCGTTTATGCCGGTTATTCCCTCCGGCGCGACTTCGTCAAGCCTGGCCCTGACTTGGAGCCCTACGTCAAGGACGCGCTCGATGAAATCGAATATGTCATCGGCGACGCGAGCACACCGTGGGGCGCGCGCCGCGCCGCGGACGGCCATCCTGCGCCGTTCCCGCTGCGCTATATCGAGATCGGCAACGAAGACTGGTTCGACCGTTCCGGAAGTTATGACGGGCGGTTCACGCAATTTTACGATGCCATCAAGGCGATGCATCCCCACTTGCAGCTCATCGCCACGACCCCGGTGAAAAGCCGTCAGCCCGATGTGATTGACGAGCACTTCTACCGGTCGCAGCAGGAAATGGAAGCGCACGCGCACGATTACGACCAGCGCCCCCGCGATGGCAAACCCAAGGTGTTCGTCGGCGAATGGGCCACCCGCGTCGGCAGCCCCACGCCCAACATGGCCGGCGCGCTCGGCGACGCCGCGTGGATGACCGGCATGGAACGCAATTCCGACCTGGTTATCATGTCCTGCTACGCGCCGCTGTTCGTCAATGTCAGCGATTTCGGCAAAGGGCGTTCAATGCAGTGGAAGACAGACTTGATCGGCTACGACGCGCTCAGCAGCTACGGTTCGCCGGCCTACTACGCGCAAAAGATGTTCAGCACGCTCCATGGCAATGAGGTGCTGGCGACGGACTCGCAAAACCTCCCGACGTATGCCTGGCAGCCGCCGGCCCGGCGCAACCGCGGTGGGGTCGACCAACCGGCTCCGCCGCCGCAGGAGGTGCCCACGTTGTTTTTTGACGCGACCCGCGACCGGCAAAGCGGAACCATCTATCTGAAAGTCGTCAACCGCCAGGGCACGCCCCAAACCGTGAAGATCGAAATCAGCGGTGTCGCCGCGGTTGAACCGAGAGGCACGGCCACCGTGCTGAAGGCGAACAGCCCGGAGGACACGAATTCGATCCAGGAACCAACAAAGATCATACCCGTCACGGAGAAAACGGACGGACTGGGCACGGACTTCACGCGCGAATTCCCGCCTTATTCCATCACGGTTTTGGGATTACACGCCCAGTGACCGGTTCCCGCCGGTCAAGGCCCGGACGAGGCGATTGGCGATGCGAGGGTCGCCAGTTTTATTTTCAGATTCCGTTCGCCTTCAGGCAGGAGCGGTCTGATAATCTCCAGTGAATAAACTTAAGTTCATTTTCCATGACCAGGGGCATTGCCAATTTCGCATCCAAATCCGTCTGGCTTGGGCTGGCCCTGGTGGTGTTGACACCCGGAATTGAGCCCGCCTTCGGAGCGTTTGGGGTTACCAGCAGCGGGGGTTACTACACCGTGGATACCGGCGGCGGTCTGGTATTCAAGGTCAATCAAGCCAGCGGGGACATCACCTCCCTGAATTTCAACGGCACGGAATACCAGTCCACGAGCAAGAATTCACAAATCGCCTCCGGTCTGGGGTCGGCGACGGTGACCGCCACCACTTACGGCAGCAGTTATATCAAGATCACCATCTACAGCGGGCCGAATAATACGGTGGTGACCAACCTGACCCATTACTTGATGGTGAAAAACGGTGATCCAATCATCTACATGGCCACGTACGCCATCAACGAACCGAGCGTGGGGGAACTGCGCTGGATCACCCGTTTGCAGTGGAATAAGGTCCCCAACGGCCCGCCCCCATCCGACAACAACGGCAATACCGGAGCGATTGAAAGCTCGGACGTGTTCGGCTACGCGAACGGGCAGACGACCTCGAAGTATTACGGCCGGCATCGCGCCCTCGAGTTGACTTGCAGCGGGGCCACCGGCAGCGGCGTCGGCGTCTGGATGGTGTTCGACAATCGCGAAAGCAGTTCCGGCGGCCCGTTCTTCCGGGACATTGAAAATCAGGGCGACGGAGCCAACAGCGATCAGGAAGTTTACAATTACATGAACTCCGGCCACGAGCAAACGGAAGCCTGGCGGCTCGGAGGCGTGCTGTACGGTCCTTATGCGCTGGTTTTTACCACGGGCGCGCCGCCGGCCCTGCCGCTGGATTATTCCTGGATCGAAACCGGCGGGTTGAATTTGTTGGGCTGGGTTTCCGCCACGAACCGGGGAGCGGTCAAGGGCGTTGTGGCCGGCATCCCTGCCGGTTTCCTGGGCGTGGTCGGCTTTGCCAACACGAGCGCGCAATACTGGGCTGTCGTGGCGACCAATGGAACCTACACGACTCCACTGATGAAACCCGGCACGTATGCCGTAACGCTCTACAAAAGCGAACTGCCGGTTACCAACGGCACGGTGACGGTCAGTGCCGGCGTCACGAATATCTTGAACCTGGTTTCCGGGGAAGCCAGCCCGTCGTACATCTTCAAAATCGGCGAATGGGACGGCACGCCGGCCGGGTTGTTGAATGCGGGCAATATCATCAATATGCACCCACAGGATGTTCGCAATGCCAGTTGGGGGCCCGTAACTTATGTGGTCGGCAACAACTCGCCTGGAGACTTCCCCGCCATCCAAATGCGCGGCACCAACAGTCCCACCACCATTCTGTTCAACCTCACCGCCGATCAAATCGCCAATCTCACCCTGCGGCTCGGCATGACCTGTGCCTACAACGGCGGCCGGCCGCAGGTCACCATCAATGGCAATACCCGGCCTTATCCGGGCGCTTCCAGCCAGCCCAACTCGCGAAGCTTCACCGTCGGTACCTATCGCGGCAATCAGACCAATGAAACCTACACCCTCCCGTCCAGCACGCTGGTGGTCGGTCAAAATACGCTGACCATCAACCCCGTCAGCGGCTCTTCGGATCTGGGTCCCTGGCTCAGCGCCGGCTGGGTGTATGACGCGATTGAACTCGACGTTCCCAACACCGGTCCGGCGGCCCCGGCCGCTCCCGGCGACTTGACCGTTTCGGCGCTTTTCGGCGGCCAGCTTGAGCTGGCGTGGACGGACAACTCAGCCAATGAAGTCAACTTCTTGATCGAGCGGTCGCTCGATAATGCAACCTTTAGCCTGGTTGCCGCAGTGACCGCCGACGTGACCAACCTCACCGACACCGGTCTTTTGCCCGGCACGACTTATTATTATCGCGTCCGGGCGGGCAACGCCGGTGGCGATTCGGCTTACTCGGCCACCGCCAGCAACACGACCCTCCCGTTGCGTTTTACGGGCCTGACGGTTGCGCCCGCCGGACTGGTTTTCAGCGGCAGCGGCGGCGGGGCCGGCGAAACCTTCCGCGTCCTGGCCACCACGAATGTGACGGCGGCTCCGGCCTCTTGGCAGCCGGTGGCGACCAACCGGTTTGATCCCTACGGCTTTTTCAACTTTACCAACTCCTTCTATCCGGCCGACCCGCAACGATTTTATCTGATTCAATGGCCATGAGTTGGCGGCGCCACTCCATCCACGGGCGTGCGCTCGGCGTCACCTTTGACGGTCGCTTCGCGTCTAACCCCCAATGCCCTTCGCCAAACTCAACCGTCTGATATGGGTGCACGCGATTCTGGCGGTCGGAGCCGTGGCGCCGTCGCCCGCCAGCGCCGAGCCGCCGGTAACGCTCTCCGAAGGTGATTCCAGGTTCGTGCTCGACAACGGGCTGGTGACCGCGCAGGTCGCCAAGCGCTCCGGCGATTTAATTTCGCTGAAATACAAAAGCCTCGAGTTGCTGGAGGCCGGCTCCGGACATCCCTTCGGTTATTGGTCGCACGACGCCTCCCGGGGCCGGCATGAAACCCGCATCACGATTGATCCCCGAACGAATGGCGGCGCGCTGGGCGAGGTTTCGGTCAAGGGCATTTATGTGTCTCCCGCAGGGGGCGCTGGCGCCTTCGGCGGTTTCGGTCGCGGCGGCACGGCCTGCGACGTTGAAATCCGCTACACCCTGGCGCGCGGGCTGGCGGGCGTTTACACGTATTCAAT
Organism: Candidatus Acidiferrum sp.; assembly: GCA_035506715.1. Classification (GTDB taxonomy): domain Bacteria; phylum Verrucomicrobiota; class Verrucomicrobiia; order Limisphaerales; family UBA11358; genus UBA11358. The sequence continues at coordinate 38,447 of DATJOW010000144.1, forward strand.
TTTTGAGCACCGGACGAATTACTCGCTGACCGGCATCGGCGAGGCGCGCTTTGCGGCCAAACTCAATCCGGACATTTTCGATTATCTCAACGTGGACGCCCGGCGCCGCAAGATCATGCTCACGCCGCCGGACTGGCTGGCCGGGACCGAGTTGAATTTTCCCGAGGCGCGACGGCTCAGCACCGGCATTTACCGCGGCCAGGTTGAACACAAATACGATTACGCGGCGAATCAATTCGAAACCCGCGCTTACGGCTGGCTGGGCACGAAATCACATGTCGGGCTCTGGTTCATCAACCCGTCCGTCGAATACCTGAGCGGTGGCCCGACGAAATATGAATTGACCGGCCATCTGGACATCAGCGCGGAAGCCGCGCCGGTGCTTTTGAACTACTGGCGCAGCAGCCACTACGGCGGCGCCGTCTGTTTCGTCACCAACGGCGAGCCCTGGACCCGGGTGGTCGGGCCGTTCCTGATTTACTGCAATGCTGCGGAGACCCCGGATGCGATGTGGCAGGATGCACTGGCCCGGGCGGTGCAGGAACAAACGGCCTGGCCCTACGACTGGGTCGGCGGCGTGGATTACCCGCACCGAGCCGACCGTGCGACGGTCAAAGGTCAACTGGTTTTAAACGATCCGCCGGCGCCGAAGGTGAACATACACCACCTGCTCGTCGGGTTGACGGCGCCGGATTACCTGCCGCCGCGATTGAACCGCGGCTTCGGCGGCTTCGGCCTGTTCAGCCCGGCGGGTGGCGGCGAGGATGATGGCAACAACCAGCCCGGCGGCGGCTTGACCAATTCAATCGGGCACAGCGGTGAAATTGCCGGAGGCGATGAAACAAACCGGCTGGTAGTCTCCAACCGAGAGCGCAGCAACAACTACGGTTCTGGCCAGGTTGACACCAATCGTTCTCGCGGCGGCCGTTTCGGTCGCGCCGGCTTCGGCGGGTTTGGCGGGTTTGGCGGCCCGCGCGTCGTGGACTGGCAGAATGACGCGAAGCACTACGAATTCTGGGAGCGCGGCGACACCTCGGGACGCTTCATCATTCCGGCTGTCCGTCCCGGCACTTACACGCTGCACGCCATCGCCGATGGCGTCCTGGGTGAATTCGTCCTGACCAATGTCGTTGTGACCCCTGGCCAGACGCTGGACCTCGGCAAGTTGAACTGGCCGCCGGTCCGCTACGGTCGCCAGCTCTGGGACATCGGCATCCCGAATCGCACCGGCGCGGAATTCTTCAAGGGCGACGATTATTATCACTGGGGCTGGTATCTTGAATACCCGAAGCTGTTCCCGCAGGATGTGAACTACATCATCGGCAGGAGCGATTTTCGCAAGGACTGGTTTTTCGAGCAGGTGCCGCACAATCCGGATCCGAACAACGCCGACGGCCGCGGCCGGGGCCGCGAAACGACGTGGTCCATCACCTTCAACCTGCCGGAGGCTCCGAAGGGCCGCGCAACCTTGCGGCTGGCCATCTGCGGTGCGGGCACGCGCACGTTGATCGTGCGTGTAAACGGCCAGCCCGCCGGCACCGTCACCAATCTGGTTTACAACGCCACCATCAACCGGGACGGCATCGGCGGCTCATGGTCGGAGCACGACCTGGCCTTTGACGCGGCCTTGATGAAATCGGGGACCAATGTGATGCAACTGACCATTCCGGCCGGCTCGCTTACCAGCGGCGTCATCTACGATTACGTGCGGTTGGAGCTGGATGAGCACGCGTTGCCGCCCCAGGCCGGTGGATCCTGAAAAACTCCCCGGCCCGTCGCCGCCGGCTGCGGAGGACAAGTCGGCAATGATTTGCCGTTCGGCGATCAGCTCACACCCATGCCCAGCAGGAACTCGATGTTGGTCTTGGTCTTCTTGAGCTTGCCCAGCAGCAGTTCCATCGCCTCGACCGGCGGGACGCCGGTGAGCGCGCGGCGCAACAACACAATCCGGCTCAGTTCGTCCGGATGATAGAGCAACTCCTCCTTGCGCGTGCCGGAGCGTTCGATATTGATCGAGGGAAAGATGCGGCGGTCCACCAGCGCGCGGTCCAGGTGCACCTCCATGTTGCCGGTGCCCTTGAACTCTTCGAAAATCACTTCGTCCATCCGGCTGCCGGTGTCCACCAGCGCCGTGGCCATGATGGTGAGCGAGCCGCCCTCCTCGATGTTGCGCGCGGCGCCGAAAAACCGCTTCGGCTTGTGCAGCGCATTCGCGTCCACGCCGCCCGACAGGATTTTGCCCGAGTGCGGCTGGATGGTGTTGTAGGCGCGGGCGAGGCGCGTGATGGAATCCAGCAGGATCACCACGTCGCGCTTGTGCTCGATCATGCGCCGGGCCTTTTCGATGACCATTTCGGCCACCTGCACGTGGCGCTCGGGCGGTTCGTCAAACGTGGAGCTGATGACCTCCGCGCCTTTGCAGGTGCGCTCCATGTCGGTCACTTCCTCCGGCCGCTCGTCAATCAGCAGGATGAACAGGTACGTCTCGGGATTGTTCTTGAGGATTGCGTTGGCGATTTTCTGCATGAGCACGGTCTTGCCCGTGCGCGGCGGCGCGACGATGAGCCCACGCGTGCCCTTGCCGATGGGGCAGACCAGGTCGAGCACGCGGGTGTTCAACTCGTCGGCATTGGTTTCCAGGATGAACCGCTTGTTCGGGAACAGCGGCGTGAGGTTGTCGAAATGCGTCTTTTCCTTGGCCTTGTCCGGGTCCTCGCCGTCCACACCCTCGACCTTGAGCAAGGCGAAGAATTTTTCCTTTTCCTTGGGCGGCCGGATCTGTCCGGCGATGAGGTTGCCGGTTTGGAGGTCGAACCGGCGGATTTGCGACGGCGAAACGTAAATGTCTTCCGGGCACGGCAGGTAATTAAAGCTCTGGGACCGCAGGAAACCGAAGCCTTCGGGCAACACTTCCAGCACGCCCTCGGAGAACAGCACGCCGGCGCGCTCGGCGTTTTTCTGGAGGATGTGGAAGATGACCTCGTGCTTGCGCATGGTGCCGAAGTTTTCCACCCCCAGATCCTTGGCCATGTGGTTCAACTCGCTCATCTGCATCGCCTGGAGCTTGGCGATGTTGAGCGAGGTGACGATCTTGTCGCGCTGCGGGCCGCGGCGTTCCTCGGCCTTGGGCTCCTCGACTTTCGGCTCCTCGGCCAGTTCGACCGGCGTGGACGGCGGCTGGAGGGCGGCGGAGCCCGTGGGTTCCGGCGCCACGCTGGTTTCGACCGCGCCGTTGGTCAGCTCCGGCGATTCCTCCGGCGCCGGGGCCGCGGCTTTGGCCCGGCCTTTTTTGGTAGAGACTCTTGGCATAAATTCAATTGACTGGATTGACTGGATTTCAACCCCGGAGGGCGCGTCCTCAACGCCTTGGACGGTCGGCAACCGGAAAAGTTCAAATTGGATTTGTCAACCGAGCGTTCAAGGCGTCATGACCTCAATACGGCAGGGGAAATTTCGCAGTCAACTCAGGCACACGGTGGCGCAGCCCGGCCGCGCTGTCAAGCTGCTAAACCGTTTTTTTTCTTGGGCGCTTTCCGCCCTCGCCGGTGCTGTCGGGCGAACCGGGTACCGGATGGGAAACTGTTTATCCGTTATGCCCGGAGGCGCTTCGAGGGCGCCTTTGGAAAATTCTTGCGATAAGACAGTTTATGAATTCGTTGGTGGCCTGGCCAGATTCTTCACACTTTGCCAGCTACGACCTTGTCAATATGGCAACGGAAACTTCGCCGTCAGCTCGCGCACGCGCCCGCGGACCTTGTGCGCCGCCTCCACGTTTTTGAGGTCCTGCAGCACTTCGGAAATCATGTCCGCAATCGCCGCCATCTCTGGCTCCTTCATCCCGCGCGTGGTCACCGCCGGCGTGCCCAGCCGGACGCCGCTGGCCTGGAACGGCGAGCGCGTCTCGAACGGAATCGTGTTTTTGTTGACCGTGATGCCGGCCTCGTCGAGCGCGGCCTGGCAGTCCTTGCCGGTCAGGTTCTTCGCCCCCACGTCCACGAGCATGAGGTGATTGTCCGTGCCGCCGCTGACGAGGCGGTAGCCGTTGCGCTTCATGCCTTCGGCCAGCGCCCGGGCGTTTTTCACAATTTGTTCCTGATAGACCTTAAATGCGGGTTGCAGGGCTTCCTGGAAGCAGACCGCCTTGGCGGCGATGACGTGTTCCAGCGGTCCGCCCTGGATGCCGGGGAAAACCGTGGAGTCGATTTCCTTGGCGAATTTTTCCGGACACAAAATCAATCCGCCGCGCGGCCCGCGCAGCGTCTTGTGCGTGGTGGTGGTCACGAAATCCGCGTGTCCGACCGGGCTGGGATGCAACCCCGCCGCGACCAGGCCGGCGATGTGCGCAATGTCCGCCAGCAAATAGGCGCCCACTTCCCGGGCGATTTCGCCCATGCGCTTGAAATCGATGATCCGCGGATAGGCGCTGGCGCCCACGGTGATCATCCTCGGCTTGTGCTCCCGGGCCATTTGGGCGAGCTGGTCATAATCAATCCGCTCGTCGTCCTTGCGCACGCCGTAATGGACGATTTCAAAGAACTTGCCGGAGAAGTTCACTTTGTTGCCGTGGGTCAGATGCCCGCCGTGGCTCAGGTCCATCGTCAGCATCTTGTCCCCGGGCTTGAGCATGGCGAAGTAGACGGCCATATTCGCCTGGCTGCCCGAGTGCGGCTGGACGTTGGCGTGTTCCGCGCCGAAGATCTTTTTGGCGCGGTCAATGGCCAGCTGCTCGACCGTGTCCACATTTTCGCAGCCGCCGTACCAGCGCTTCTTCGGCAGGCCCTCAGCGTATTTGTTCGTGAGAACAGAGCCCTGCGCTTCCAGCACCGCCGGGCTGGTGAAATTCTCGCTGGCGATCAGCTCGATGTTTTCCTGCTGCCGCAGCCGCTCATGCTCGATGGATTCAGCCACGGCCGAGTCCACCTGGCTCAGGCGCAAGGCCGGCGCGGCGGAACGGGCATCCATTTTGTTGACCCGGCGCTCGTGGCGGCCGCCTTCGAATTTGGCGGCGATAAACGCGTCGAGAATTTTCCGGCCCACATCGGGCGAGGTGTTCTTGCCGCTGAGGCAGAGGATGTTCGCATCGTTGTGCTGGCGCGCCAGGGTGGCGGAGGTTTCATCGGCCACGAGGGCGGCGCGTGCGCCGGGCACCTTGTTGGCGGTCATGCTCACCCCGATGCCGCTGGTGCAGATGAGCAGGCCGAGCTTCGCCTGTCCGGCCGCCACTGCCTGGGCCACCGGCCGGGCAAAATCGGGATAATCGTCCGCCGGATCCTTGGTCCTGGCGCCAAAGTCGGCGACGCTCAGTCCGCGTTGTTGCAGGTGCTGTTTCAGCGCCTCTTTCAGTTCAAAACCGCCGTGATCCGCCCCGAGGGCGACGCTCGCGACGGCGGCCGGTTTGGCCCCGTGCGGGGCCGAGAGAATATCGTGTTGTTCCATAAATTTCAAAAGGGAGGCGATGCCGTGTTCGATCTGGTCGCGGCAGTGTTCATAAACCATATACGCGCTGCCAATCGGATCGGGGATGTCTTTTTCAAACTCCTCGAGCGAGTCATCAAACTCACGCAGCAGGAAGGTCTTTTCCGCCGCCTGCGGATACAGCAACGCGATGGCGTCCACGTGACTGCGGGTCATGCCGAAGATGTAATCCGCCTCCTGCAGGAGGTCCGTCGTCAACATCCGGCTGCGCTGGTTGGAGATGTCGATGCCCCGCTCGCGCATCGCTGTTACCGAATGCACCGTGGGCGGCTGGCCATCCACGGCTCCCAGACCGGCCGAGAGGACGCGAAACTCCCCCCGCCCGGCCGCCGCCCGGCGGAAGAGCGCCTCCGCCATCGGGCTGCGACAGATATTGCCGGTGCAGATGAACAAGATGGTTTTCATGCCGCGCAAAGACTCAAGTTGAGTGCTCTCGCGCCTGCCGTCAACCCGAAATCAGGGACGCGGTCCGCGGAGGGCCGCCAGCCCCTTGACGAGGTCCACCGCCCGCACCAAAACGGGATCGCGCAGCTGCGGCTTGGGCGGTAGGTCGGCAACTGTGGCAGCCGGACTGACGTCACTGTCGTCGTCGGCGCTCCGGGCCGGGACTTTCACCGGTCTCATCGATGCGGGAAGTCCGTTCGATTTCGCGTCCTTTTGTTTCTGCCGGACCAAGTCCGCCTCGCTGGTGCGGTCCACGAACGGCAAAAAGCTGTTGGTGACCGCTCTGGCCGCGTCGCCGGTCGGTTTTTTCGTGACATAAGGATTCCGCCAGAAGGCGCGTTCCTCCTCGGCTGCCACGTTCACGGTAATGTCGGGTTTCAAACTTTCCGTCGGATTGATTTTGCCGTCTGGTTTTGCCGGGGTGGTTGCGATCAACAGCCGTTCGCCGTCTTTCAAGACAAACGGCTTGAAAACCAGGGTGCTGCCGGCGGTCGTGTTGCCAAGGATCAATCCCGTGCCGGCTGAGCGCAGCGCCGCCGCCAGTGTTTCCGCCGCCCCGTGCGTCCCGCCGTTTACCAAAACGACCAGTGGCCCGCCAATCGGGCGGGAAGCTCTTTGGTCAGACAGAAGTGCGGCGACGGCCTGGGAGGCCCCGTAATCTTCCCCGCCGGCAAAGCGTAAATCCAAAACCGCCCCGGCGATGGTGTTCGACGCCGTCAAAGTCCGGCCGGTGTCGGCCAACTCGGCTGCCAGGCCGGTGGTGACCCGGTCCACGCGCCAATACACAACGTTGTTTTCGATGATGGCGGATCGGCTCAAGGCTTTTTCACCGGATCCGGGGGCCGTTCCGGTTGTACCTTCGCTGACGAGTTCGATCTGGCCGGGAAACTGTGCAATCAGGCCAGCCACGGCGGCGCGGTTCAGGCTGGCATCGGTGGCGCCTGGCAGGTTGGTCAGCAGCAATTCATAGACTTCCTTGAAATCCGGCGCCGGATTGGTTGCGTCCGCCCGCAAGATGCCGGGAGCGGCCAGCCAACCGGTCAACGCCAGGATGAAAAGGCACGGAAATTGTCGCGTCATGCAACACCAAAATGCGCGACAGAATCGCGAAAGTAAAGGCGTCAGGCATTGACGCTTTGCGATTTACGAATCCATCCATTCATCCCGGCTGGCGCGTATATAGTATATGGTCAATCGTAAATTTCTTGTCGGATTCCAAGCCTCGGCGGCGATATACTGGCAAAAGCATGACAAGCGATTTGGATTTGCTGGGGCAATTCAGCCGTGACCATTCGCAGGACGCCTTCACCGCGCTGGTGAATCGTCACTTGAACTTGGTCTATTCGGCGGCGCTGCGCCAGGTCCGTTCATCGCAACTGGCCGAGGAAATCGCCCAATCCGTCTTCGTCGACCTAGCGCGCCAAGCCGGCAAATTGGACAAGGCCACCGGCGGCTCGCCGGTTTTGACCGCCTGGCTTTACACGGTCACCCGCCGAACGGCGATTGACGTGGTGCGGCGCGAGTCCCGCCGACGGCTGCGCGAACAAATCGCCGTGGAGACGACGAATATGAATGCAACCTCCTCTGACTGGCAGCAAATAGAGCCACTGCTGGACGATGCGATGGCGGCGCTCGACGACACCGACCGCAGCGCCGTCCTGCTCCGCTATTTTGAAAACAAATCCCTCCGCGAAGTTGGCGAAGCGTTGGGAACTTCGGATGACGCCGCACAAAAACGGGTCAGCCGCGCCGTGGAGCGCCTGCGCGAATTCTTCACCAAACGCGGCGTCGCTGTCGCCGCCAGCGGCCTCGCCGTTTTGGTTGCTGCCAACGCCGTCCAAGCCGCGCCGGCTGGACTCGCTGCCACAATTTCGGCCGCCGCCGTTCTGGCCGGAACTGCTGTTTCCACTTCAACCGTCATCACTGCCACCAAAGCCATTGCCATGACCACCCTGCAAAAAGCCATGATCACCGCCACCGTCGTCATTCTGGCCGGAGGCGGAATTTACGAAGCTCGCCAAGCCACGCAACTGCGCGAGCGAAATCAGGTCTTCCAGCAAAAGCAAACCTCATTGGCCCAACAACTCGGGCAGTTACAACAGGAATATGCCGACATGAGCAATCGATTGGTCGCGTTACAGGCAGAAAACGCACAATTGAAATCTGGTCAGAACACGGCTGAACTGCTGAAACTGCGCGGAGAACTGGCGCGCCGCCAAAACGCGACAAACGATCCGGCTGATGGCGCCGCCAAATCGTGGTTGACCCGCGTGAATCAACTCAAGCAATACCTTGATCAGAACCCGCAGGCAAAGATTCCGGAACTGCAATTTGTGACCGAAGATGACTGGCTGAATGCCGCCCGCGGGAGTTTGAACGGCGATGCGGATTATCGCCGCGCCATGAGCACACTGCGAAGCGCCGGTGAACACAAAGTCGGGAACATGCTGCAAAAAGCGCTGAAAGCGTATATGCAGGCCAACCACGACCAGATGCCGACTGACTTGGCGCAATTGCAGCCCTATTTCGACTCGCCCTTGGACGATGCCATTCTGCAACGGTGGGAGATTGCGCCAGCGGAAACCGTCCAGAGCCTGAGACTCGGCGGAGATGTGATCATCACACAACGAGCGCCAGTGGATGAAGTGTTCGATATTCGCTGGGGCATCGGCCCCAATGGCTTCGGCAGCACGGATTTTTTATCAACGTCAACCGATACGTACAAAACGATGCAACCAGTGTTCGACGCCTACCGCGCAGCCCACAACGGACAATGGCAGGATAATCTCTCAGAACTCCAGCTTTACGCCACCACGCCGGAACAACAGGCGGCGTTACAGAAATTGATTCTGAAAAAAGCCGCTGGGAATTAGGCCCGAACTTCGGCCCCCGGCCGGTTCCTTAATTCCACGCGCCGGGTTTTGCCGCTGATGGTCTGGGGCAATTCCCGCACGAACTCGATTTCGCGCGGGTATTTGTAGGGCGCGGCGTTCTGTTTGCAGTGCTGCTGCAGCTCGCGCATCAAATCGTCGCCCGCCACCGCTTCCGGTCGCAGAATGACAAACGCCTTCACAAGCTGCCCGCGTACGTCGTCCGGCTTGCCCACCACCGCCGCGTCCAGCACTGCCGGATGTTCCAGCAGCACGCTCTCCACCTCAAATGGCCCGATCCGGTACCCGGCACTTTTGATCACGTCGTCCCGGCGCCCGATGAAATAAAAATAACCGTCCGGGTCGCGCACCGCGCGGTCGCCGGTGAGATACCAGTCGCCGCGGAACTGCCGGGCCATCTCCACCGGGTTCAACCAGTATTCCTGAAACAGCCCGACCGGACGATGCGGTTTCACGCGCACGGCGATTTCGCCCTCCTGGCCGGCGGGCAGCTCAATTAAATCGTCGTCGAGCAGCGCCACTTCAAAGCCCGGCGCCGGTTTGCCCATCGAACCGGGGCGCACTTCATGGCCGAGCGGGCGGAAGTTGCCAATCAACGCCACCGTCTCCGTCTGGCCGTAGGCCTCGTGGAGGGCCAGGCCGGTGGCGTCCTGCCACAGCTTCAGCACTTCGGGATTCAGCGGTTCCCCGGCGGTGACACAATGCCGGAGCCGCGGAAATTTCCAGCGCGACAGGTTCTGCCGGACAATCAACCGCAGCGCGGTCGGCGGGGCGCACCAGGTGCTGATGGGAAAGCGCGCCAGGACGTCGAGCGTCATCACCGGATCGAACTTGCCGTGGACATTGAGCGCGAACACGCACGCGCCCATCTGCCACGGGCCGTAAAAACTCGACCACGCGGCCTTACCCCAGCCGAGGTCGGAAATGTTCCAGTGCACCTCGCCGGGTTTGCAGTCGAGCCACAACCCGCCGGTGAGCCGGTGGCCGAGGCCGTAGCTCGCCTGCGTGTGCAACACCATCTTTGGGTCGCCAGCCGTGGCGCTGGTGAAATAAATGATGCCCGGATCATTGCTGCGCGTCGGCCCGGTTTGAAACGTTGTTTCCACTTTGCGCAAGGCGGCATCGAAATCAATCCAGCCCGAAGGCGCGTCGCCCACCGCCAGCCGGATGCCGTCGAAACCACCCACCTTGACGATGCCTTCAGCGTCGGTGATGACGGCCCGGATGCGCGCTGCCTGGAGCCGGTACGTGACGTCGCGCGGGGTGAGCAGCAGCGTGCCCGGCACCGGCACCGCGCCTAGCCGGATGAGGCCGAGCATGGCAATCCACCATTGCGGCACCCGCGGCAGCATGATGAGCACGGTTTGGCCGCGCCGTACTCCAGCCGACCGAAAGACATTGGCCGCCTTGGCGCTAAGTTCCGAAAGTTGGGCGAACGTGAATTTCTGTTCCGCGCCGGTTGCGGCGTCCACGCACCACAATCCCGGCGTGTCCGGCTGGATTTTGGTCCAGCGATCCATCACATCCGTGGCGAAATTAAAATGCTCAGGAACCTGTAATTCCCAGGAAGATGCCGGATCACTCTGAGCGCGGAGGGCCGTGAGATGGGTGCTCATTAAAACTTGGGCATTAATATCCCGAGGCCGGCTCGCGCCGTCAAACCCGATTTTCTTATCGTGCCAGCAATTGCTCCACTTAAAATCTGAAAATCTTTGTCGGATTTTCGCCCGGGCGGTTGTTTAATAGGTGAGATGCAGGAAAAGTCCGACCTCCAACTGCTCCGTGACTACACCGAATGTGGTCAGGAAGCCGCCTTCCATGAGATCGTTCTGCGTTATACGGATTTCGTGTATGCCGCCGCGTTGCGGCAGGCGGAATCCGCCGATCGGGCGGCAGACATTGCCCAAAACGTTTTCGTGGACCTGGCGCGCAAAGCCCGATCAGTTGCAGAACGATCGGGGGCAGAAGCTTCACTGGCCGGCTGGCTGCATCGAGCCACGCGCTACGCAGCACTGAATCATCTGCGCGACAACCGCCGCCGCGTCAACAACGAAAGGCAGGCCATGGAACAACTCCTCACCGATTCCGAACCCGCTGCGGATTGGGTGCAAATCCGCCCCGTGCTCGACGAAGCCCTCGACAGCCTGGGCGATGACGACCGCGAGGCTGTGTTGCTCCGCTATTTCCAGAACCAGGATTTCCGCGCTGTCGGGATCGCGCTCGGTATCAGCGACGATGCCGCACAAAAGCGAGTCAGCCGGGCTGTGGAACGGCTGCGTGAATTTTTCTTAAAACGCAAAATCGCCATTGGCGCCGGCGGGCTCGTTGCCTTGATTTCCGCCAATGTGGGGCAAGCCGCTCCGGCTGGATTGGCAGCCGCCATTTCCACCGCCGCGCTCGCCGGAACCGCCGTTTCAACCTCAACTGCAATCGCCGCCACCAAAATTATCGCCATGACCACTCTCCAGAAAGCCGTTGTCACCGCCACCGTCGCTGTTTTGGCCGCCGCCGGCATTTACGAAGCTCGTCAAGCCGCGCAATTGGGCGAAGAAAACCAAGCGCTCCGGCAACAGCAAGCGCCGCTGGCCGAACAGGTCCGGCATCTGCAAAATAATCTGGCGGACGCGACCAACCGGTTGGCGGACATGTTGGCGGAAAATTCGCGGTTAAAATCGAATCCAAATCAGACCGAGCTGTTGAAATTGCGTGGAGAAGTGACGCAATTGAAAACAGCCGCAATGCAAAAGAAAAGTGACCCCATTGAAGCTGTGGCAACCGCGCGGGCTGCAAAAGTGAATCAACTCAAGCAACGGCTGGAGCAAATGCCCAACGAAAGAATTCCCGAGCTTCAATATTTAACCGCTCAAGATTGGCTGCGAGGTGCGACTTATAGCGGTGATTTGAATACAGACGATGATTTGGACCGGGCTTTGAGCCAATTGCGACGCGATGCCAAACGAACGTTTGCTTATTCGATAGGGGAGGCTTTGGCTAATTATATTGCAGGCCATCGCGGACAATTGCCCGGCGACATCTCACAGCTGGAATCTTACTTCAATCCGCCGATTGACGGGACAATTCTTCAGCGCTACCAACTTTTGCGGGCGGGAAATTTAAGCGACATTCCGAACAATGAGCCATTGATCGCAGAAAAAGCGCCGGTCGACGATCAATACGACACGCTCTTCAACATCAGCGCCACCAGCTTTTCTTATCAAGGCACAGGAACCTCATGGGTGAACGGAAGCGGCAAAGGTGATTTTGGAACAAATATAACCGCGAAAATAAAGCCGTTTGAAAGAGAGAATTAAAATTGCGCCTTCGCCGCAATGTCCCGGCGGAAGTGCGCGCCGTCGAAGTGGATTTTCTCCACGGCGGCGTAAGCGGCAGCCTGCGCGGCTTTCAAATCCTTGCCGAGCGCGGTCACGCCGAGGACGCGCCCGCCGTTTGTCACGACCTGGCCATCCTTCAACGCCGTTCCGGCGTGGAATACTTTCGTTCCGGGCAGCGCGCCAGCTTGTGCCAGGCCGAGGATCGGCTCGCCCTTGGCATAATTGCCCGGATAACCGCCGCTTGCCATCACCACGCACACGCTCGCCATCGAACTCCACCGCAATTCCATTTTACCCAGCGTGCCGCTGACGCTGGCGTCGAGCAATTCCACCAGATCGTTTTCCAGCCGGGTCAGATAAACTTGCGTTTCCGGATCGCCAAAGCGCGCGTTGAACTCCAAAACCCTCGGACCGGCTTTCGTCAGCATGATGCCGGGATACAGAATGCCGCGGTAATCAATGCCCTCCGCCGCGCAGCCGCGCAGGAACGGTTCCAGAATCGTCCGGCCGGTGTCGGCCAGTTGCGCGTCGGTCAGGAACGGCGTCGGGGAATAGGTGCCCATGCCGCCGGTGTTTAACCCGCGGTCACCATCCAGCGCCCGCTTATGATCCTGCGACGTTGGGAACAGTTTCGCCGTTTTCCCGTCGCAAAGCGCGTGCAACGAGATTTCCATGCCCCCGAGGAATTCCTGCATGACAATTTTTGCGCCCGCCGCGCCGAAGGCGTGATTGACGAGGATTTCGTCAATTGCTTTGTGTGCCTCGGCCACATTCGTACAAATCAAGACGCCCTTGCCCAGCGCCAGGCCGTCGGCCTTGACCGCGCATTTGCCGCCGAGGATCTCCGCGAATTTTTTGGCCGCCGCCGGCTCGGCAAAGGTGCCGGATTTGGCAGTGGGAATGCCGTACTTTTCCATGAAATGCTGGGATAAAACCTTCGACGACTCAAATTGTGCGGCCCGTTGATTCGGTCCCCAGATGCGCAGGCCATGCCTCTGGAACAAATCCACGATGCCCAGCGCCAGCGGATTGTCCGGCCCGACGACGGTGAGGTCGGCTTTCTTCTCCTGCGCGAACGCGAGCAGCTTCGGCAAATCCTCCGCGCCGAGGTTGACGCATTCAACCGGCGCCTGGTTTTTCTCAAGCCGTTCTTGGGCGATGCCCGCGTTGCCGGGCGCGCACCACAGTTGCGTGACGTGCGACGATTGCGCCAGTTTCCAGACCAGCGCGTGTTCGCGGCCGCCTGAACCGATGACGAGAATTTTCATGGAAAACGTCCCCCGCAGCATACGACGCGCGCGCAAATTTTGGAAGAACAGGTTGGAACCGGGCGTAAGAAAAGCCGGGAGCAAAGATGCTCCCGGGACCCGCAGCCAAGGATGGCCGCGCAACGGCAATTACGGCGTCTGCAGCCGGTAGAACTGGGTGGGTGCGTTGGTGTAAACCAGGTTGGTCACGATGAACCCGCCGTTGGTGTCGAACTGGTTGGTGACGAGGTACTGCCACTGCGCCAGCGGTGTGGCGAGGTTGGTCGCGCTTAGAATGTAATAAAGTCCGCTGGCCGTCCCGCCCGAGCCCGTCAAAATCAGGTTGCCGTTGGACGGAATGACGGTGTCGAAGCGGGGCGGGGTGGTCGATGATGCCCGAACCACCAGTTTGAGCTGGCCGATGGTGTTGGTGTTGAGGGTGCCGGTGTAACCCGACGGCATACTGCCCATGGCTGGCAAAATTCCGCTCAGCGCCCCGCCGCAGGTGATCAGCGTGTACGTGTTGGTGCCAAACCCGGCCAGGGCGGCCACATTCAAGGTGCCGCCCAGCGCCAGCGCGCCGGACACGGCGACCTGGTCGCTGGCATTGGTGGCGCCCAGCTCGAAGTTCAGCAGCGCGCCCGCATTCAGTGTCAGGTTGTTGTTGATGGTCAACACTCCGACCCCGGAGCCCGGCTCCAGGGTGCCGCCGTTGTTCACGGTGACCGCGCCGCCGACGCCGCCGGCGCCGCCCAGGGCTCCGTTGTTATTGACGGTCAAGGCGCCGGTGGCTCCAGCCTGGTTCCCGTTCACAATCAAAGCGCCGCCGTTGATCGTGGTGGTGCCGGAGTAAGTGTTGGCGCCGGTTAGCGTCCAATCACCGTAACCTTCCTTGATGAGCGACGTGGTGCCCTGGATGAGCGCGGTGTTGGTGGCATCGGTTCCCAATCCGCCGACGCGCCAGGTCACGGCAGATTGTGTCCCGGCGCTGGAGCCGCCGCCGGCGCTGATGGTGATGCCGTTGCCGGACGCAGCGAATTCACCGATCGGGATGGTGGCGCCGGCCGTCGCCCGCGAATACATCAAAATATTGCTGCCGAGGTATAACTGGGCCTTCGGAAACCCGAGCGGATTAACCACCCGGAAGTCGTTGGTCACGGTGCCGTTGCTGAGGACATTGATCTTGCCGCTGAAATTGGTCCAGTTGCCGGAGATATCACCACGGACGTAAGTCACCACCAGATTTAACGTGCCGCTGCCGGAGAGGGTGCCGGCCAACCCGGGAGAGAGAAAGCGCTGCGGGACGCGGATCGTGCCGGTCTGGTCGGTGGGAACGAGCAGTGCGTTGGTGTTGCCTAAACAATCCGGCGAGCTGCTGCCGGTGAAACCGTTGAATTCCAGGGTGCCGCCGGCAAAGGTGATCGGTCCGTTGCCGAGCCCGACCAGGTTCACCCCGGCGCTGTTCAGGATGATTGTGCCGTTGCTTAAAATGGTTCCGCCGGTGTACGTGTTGGTCGTCCCGACGGTAAGTGAGCCGGCGCCGGATTTGGCAAGCACCAGATTGCCGCCCAGGCCACCCGCACCGGCGAAGGTGTAGTTCCTTGTTCCCGTGACCATGACGGAACCGGGCAGCAGGTTGGTGGAGAGATTGATGCTGGGACTGTTCGAGCCGGTGTTGTCAAATGTGACAAAGGCCGTGTCCACGTACAGCGCCGGCGTGGCCCCGTTCAACCAATTGGTCGAAACACCCACGTCCCAGATATTCAACGAACCGTCGCCGCGCCAGGTCAACGAAGGCGGCGTCGCGTAAGTCGTGGCATCGGCGGGGTTGGAGTAGCCGGAGGCGCCGGCCAGGTTGGTGCCCCGCACCCGGTAATAGTAGGTGGTTGCCGGCAGGAGGCCGATGTCGGCATAGTTGGTGACGCCGGCAGCCAACGACGCGATCTGCACAAAGGTCACGGCGTTGATGGAGCGCTCGACGAGAAACCGGTTCTCGTCGGTCGAATTATCCCGCCACGCGAGATTGATCTGGGCCGCGCTGACGGCGTTGGCCGTCAGATTACCCGGCGCCGCCGGTGGTGCAGCCGGCACCACCGCAAGCAGGGCAATCATGCCCGGTGGGTTGGTGAGGGTGACGAACTGGAGAAAACTGCCGCTTAAGGTCAGGTTGCTCAGCCCTCCTGCAAGCGTGCCAGTGTATTGGAACAACGGGTAAAGGCCGGTGCCCAACGAGCCGTCGGGTTGGTTGATCGCGATGATATTTGTCCCTGACAGGCTCAAGTTCCCCACGATCGTGACGCAATCATTGGATTTGGTGGTGCCGGCCGGGTCGCTGGAAAGATCGAATTGATTCACGACGGCATCCAGTTCAGTCAGGGTGTTCGTCACAATCAACGTGCCGATGGCATTGGTGCCCGGACCCACGACCAGGCCGGTGCCGCGCTGCAGCGTCAGGCCCTGTCCCAGCCGTCCCGTGCCGCCGATTTGGGCCGGACCTTCGACCGCTTCCCGGTTCTCGACGGTGACCGGGCTGCCGGCCAGGATGCCATTGACGGTCAGCGTGCCGCCGCTGACGAACGTGCCTCCGGAATAGCTGTTGGTGTTGTTGAGGATCAACCGGCCCGGGCCAATCTTGGAGAGCGTCATGGCGCCGGTCAGCGATCCGCTGCCGGAGAAGGTGTAGTTGGCGGGCGAAAAAACGGTGACCTTGGCCGGAGCCAGCGCGGCGGCGAGGTTCACCGTGGGATTGTTCGATCCGCGCAAGTCAAACAGCACCGAGTTGCCTTGGGCAAAGGTGGTCGGGGTGTTGTTGGTCCAGATCCCGTTCACGAACCAGTTGCTGGTGCTGATGTCCCAGGTGTTCCCGTTGCTGCCCCCGCGCCAGGCGAGGTTCGCGTCGGAGACGGGCGGGCGTGGCGGCGGCGCCATGCCTGGACCGAGGTAAAACCCGGGGTGCGGCGGCTGGTTGTACGCCACGTTCTGCCAGGCGATGGCCAGGCGGTATTGCGGGTCGTGCATGAGGGTGTAGAACCGGTTGGTCGCCATGACCGTCGAAACGTAAATGCGCAAGGCACTGCTGTCGGCTGTCCGCCAGATGGCTTCTTCGCGCCAGTCGCCCAGGATGTCCGCCGTCAGACAAGGGGTGGCCTTGGTGGAATTATTCGCATAGCAGCCGGAAGCCGAAAGCAAGGTCGCCGTGCCGCTGCCGGTCCACTTGTCAATGTGGGGTGCCCCGGTCGAGCCGCCGTCGTTGTTGCTGCCGTCGAGCAGCTCGCGGGCGACGTCGGCGTCCCACCAGATGGCGAAATTGACGGAGCCTTTGCTGGAGGACACCTTCGCGCCAGTCGTGTCGTAAGTGCCGTCGGTGGCGGAAGACCACAGCCAATAACCGGTGCGCGTCGTGTCAATGGGCGAAGCCAGGCCCCGGCCGGTGTCACCCGTGCCGGGGTAACCCCATAAGAGTGCGCCGGTGCGGGCGTCGCGGTATTCACCGCCGCCCACGCTGGAGGGGTTTTCATGTACGTCCCAAACCTCCAGGCCCGGCCGGTTCGGATCCAGGTCGGACAAATGCATGGCATCGCCGTGGCCCCACCCGGTGGTATAAAGTCCCTGGCCGTTGTCATCAATCGCGCAGGCGCCGTACACGATCTCGTCCTTGCCGTCACCGTCCACATCGCCGACGCTCAGGTTGTGGTTGCCCTGGCCTTCGTAGCCGCTGTAGCCGTTGGTGGTGTCGAAGACCCAGCGTTGGGTGAGCTGGCCTTGGCGCCAGTCCCAGGCCGCCAGCACCGCCCGGGTGTAATAGCCGCGGCACATCACCAGGCTGGGGCGCACGCCGTCGAGATACGCCACACAGGCGAGGAAGCGGTCCACGCGATTGCCATAGCTGTCGCCCCAACTGCTGACGTTGCCGCGCGGCGGCCAGTAGTTGGTGGTGACCAGGGCGGCGCCGGTCTGGCCATTGAAGAGGGTGAGGTATTCCGGCCCGGACAGAATGTAACCGCTGGTGTTCCGGTAATCGGCGTTGGGGTCGTCGCCGGGCATGATGACGTTATTGCCCTGGCCGTCCACGGTTCCGGGCGCAGTCTTGCAGGCGACCTCGGCCTTGCCGTCGCCGTCGAGGTCATAAACCATGAACTGGGTGTAATGCGCCCCAGCCCGGATGTTTTTGCCCAGGTCAATCCGCCAGAGCCGGGTGCCGTCCAATTTGTACGCGTCGAGATAAACATCGCCGGTGTAGCCACTCTGCGAATTATCCTTGGAATTCGAAGGGTCCCATTTCACCACCAACTCGTACTCGCCGTCGTCGTCCAGGTCACCCACGCTGCAATCGTTGGCCCGGTAGGTGTAATTGACCCCGTCCGGCGTGGTGCCGCCGGCGGGGATTTGGAGCGGAACGGAAAGATACGCCTGCACCGGCGCATTGGCCGCCAGGCCGAAGGCGCCGCTGGGCGCCCCTTCGATGCCATTGGTGACCGGCCGGACGTACCAGGCATTCGATTGGGTCAGCGTTGCGCCCGTGTCCACGTAATTGCAGGAATTGGTCAGGAGTGAACTGTTGACCTTGACGGCCGCACCGCCGTTGGGGACGCGGTAAAGATCGAACCCGAGTTCATCAGGATCGGAGCCCAGCATCCGCCAGCTCACGTAAACGGAAGAGCTGTTGGTGCGGAGGGCGACGACGCCCCGGCCCAGGGTTTCCATCTGGCGTTGGGCAAAGGCCCCGCTGCCGGTCAGCAGTAAAGCCAGACCCAGCGACAATCCCTGCCGCAGCGAATGACGTTTGTTCATAAATCAACCCTGACAAATTAACGCAGGGCGACATTTTGGGATAGTCACCAGAACTATGGATGCGCCGGGACCGCAACGGATTTTGATTTGCTCTCGATTGCTTGCGAGCCGCGTGCCAATATTTGCCGTGTTCAGACCGCTGATCGTGGTTGGGCAACGTGACACCGGGCGGTCGCGGGGTTCAGAGCCCCGGTTCAGGCGGTGAGAAGAGGCAAGCGCCGGTTGACCTCGGCCCGATAAACCGGTATCAAGAGTTCTGTTATGGACGTTTTAATGCTATCGCGCATCCAATTTGGGGCGACCGTGGCGTTCCATTATCTGTATCCGCCGTTGAGCATCGGACTTGGAGTGATGCTCGTCTGCATGGAAGGGCTCTGGCTCAAAACCGGCAAGCCGATCTACCATCAGATGGCGCGGTTTTGGACCAAGGTGTTTGCCCTGACTTTTGCCATCGGCGTGGCCACAGGCATCGTGATGGAATTCGAGTTCGGCACCAACTGGGCGACGTATTCGCGCTACGTGGGCGACGTGTTTGGCAGCGCGCTGGCGGCCGAAGGCATATTCGCGTTCTTCCTCGAATCCGGATTTCTGGCGGTGCTGCTGTTCGGCTGGGACAAGGTCGGCCGGAAGCTCCATTTTTTCTCGACCTGCATGGTCTGCCTGGGCGCGCATTTCAGCGCCATCTGGATTGTCGTGGCCAATTCCTGGATGCAGACGCCCGCCGGCTACCACATTGTCGGCGAAGGTCTGAAAGCGCGGGCCGAGGTCAGCAATTTCTGGCAGGTCGTGTTCAATCCGTCCATGGTGGACCGGTTGTTCCACACCCTGTGCGGGGCGTGGCAGGCGGGCGCATTTCTCGTCGTGAGCGTCAGCGCCTGGTATCTACTGAAAAAGCGGCACCAGGATTTTGCCCGCGCGTCGCTGCGGGTGGGGTTGATCGTGGCCCTGGTGGGTTCGTTCCTGCAACTGGTCAGCGGGGACGTCAGTGCGCGCGGGGTCGCCCAGAATCAGCCGGCCAAGCTGGCCGCCTTCGAGGGACTTTACCATTCAACCTCCAATGCGCCGCTGACCATCATCGGTTACGTGGACGAGAAGAATCAAAAAGTGGTCGGGCTGAAATGGCCGGGACTGCTAAGTTATCTGGTCAGTTTTAACACCCAAACGACGGTGATGGGGCTCGACGCCTTTGCGCTGGAAGACCGGCCGCCGGTGCCGGCGTGTTTCATGTTCTTCCACGGCATGGTCGGCATCGGCTTCGCCACTTTCGCCATCGCCGTGGCGGGCTGTTTTTATCTCAGGCGCGGCACGCTCGGGGAAAAACGCTGGTTGCTCTGGATATTGATTTTCTCCGTGCTCGGCCCGCAAATGGCCAATCAGCTGGGCTGGTTCGCCGCCGAGGTCGGCCGGCAGCCGTGGATTGTCTGGCACGAATTGCGCACGTCCGCGGCGCTGTCGGCGGTCGTCCAGGCCAACGTGGTGCTGGCGTCGCTGATCCTGTTCACGTTCATTTATTTCCTGCTGTTCGCCGTGTTCATCTACCTGCTCAACGACAAAATCCAGCACGGGCCGGATGAACAGGATTTGACACCGTCCGGCAAGCTGGCGCTGCCGATAAAAAATGACTAATCACTAAATCCGAATGACTAACGAATACGCAGATGTTTCGATGACAAATAATCCCGACTTGGTCATTCGGCCATTCGTCAGTATTTCGTCATTAGGGCTTAGGAATTCGTCATTTGCCACCCGAGAAAGCCATTTCACGCTATGAACTTAGATTTGAACACCATCTGGTTCATCCTCGTCGGCGCCTTGTTCACGGGGTACGCCCTGCTCGATGGCTTCGACCTGGGCATCGGCGCGCTGCACCTGTTCACCAAGGACGACAACGAGCGGCGCGTGATGCTCAATTCCATCGGACCGGTCTGGGACGGCAACGAAGTCTGGCTGGTCACCGGCGGCGGCGCGCTCTTCGCCGCGTTTCCGAACGTGTATGCGACCGTGTTCTCCGGCTTTTACCTCGCGTTGATGCTGTTGCTGGCGGCGCTGATTTTCCGCGCGGTGGCCATCGAGTTTCGCAGCAAACAGCCGATGCGCTGGTGGCGGCAGATGTGGGACATCGGTTTTTCGGCCGGCAGCGTGTTGTCCGGCCTGCTGCTGGGGGTGGCGCTGGGCAACATCGCCTGGGGTATCCCGATCGACGAGCGCGGCGAATTCGCCGGGACCTTCCTCGGCCTGCTGAAGCCGTATCCGCTGCTGGTCGGCGTCACCACCGTGGCGCTGTTCATGATGCACGGCGCGATTTACGGCACCATGAAGACCGAAGGTGCGCTCCACGACAAGCTGCGCGCCTGGGCCAGGCGCTGCATCATCTTTTTCGTGATCTGCGCGGTGACGCTGACCATGGCCACGCTGCTTTACGTGCCGCATCTGTCCGCACGCGTGCGGGAATACCCTGAGCTCTTCAGCATCGCGCTGCTGAACATGCTGGCCATCGCCAACATCCCGCGCGAATTCCACCACGGCCGCGACTGGCGCGCGTTTTTGTCGTCGTGCGCGGCCATTGCCTCGCTGATGGCGCTGTTCGCCGTGGACATTTTCCCGAACCTGGTTTACAGCCTGCCGAATCCGGACAACAGCCTGACGGTTTACAATGCCGCCTCATCGCCGAAGACGCTGGGTATCATGCTGATCATCGCCTGCATCGGCGTGCCGGTGGTGATCGCCTACACCTTCAGCATTTACTGGATCTTCCGTGGCAAGGTGAAGCTGGACCGGATGAGCTACTGAACCGCAGATCATGCGGATGGCTGCGAATTAAAAGCGCCCAAAACCCCAACATCCAAGCACCAGAGAAACTCCAAGCATCAAGCTCCAATCCCAAAACGGACGTTGCGATGTTTGATGTTTGGACGTTGGAATTTCTCTGGAGCTTGGCGCTTGGAATTTGGGTATTTCCTCACTCCACCCGCGCCTTGCCCCTGCCTTTGACCACTTCCCCAATCAGCCAAGCCTTGTGCTTTTGAGCGCGGATGAATTTCAGGATGGCATCCGCCTGACTCGCCGACACGATGGCGACCATGCCGATGCCCATGTTGAATACCTGGTAAAGCTCGGCGTCCGGCACGCGGCCTTTGGCCTCAATCAATTTGAAAATCGGCAGCATGTCCCATGAACCTTTCCGGATTACCACGTCGCAATTCTTTGGCAGCACGCGCGGAATGTTGTCCACGAACCCGCCTCCCGTAATGTGGGCGAAGGCTTTGATTGGATGTTGGGCGTTGAACGTTGAATGTTGAATGTTGAACTTTTTCAACAAGGCCTGCACGAGCGGGCCGTAGCTGACGTGGACTTTCAACAACTCTTTGCCAATTGTGCCTTTCAATCCCGGCACGCGGCTGGCCGGCTTCAACCGCATCTGCTCGAAGAAAATTTTCCGCGCCAGCGAATAGCCGTTCGTGTGGAGGCCGCTTGACGCGATGCCGAGTACGGCGTCTCCTGCCCTCACGGTTTTCTGGCCGTTGAGCATCGTTGATTTTTCGACGATGCCGACAATCGTGCCGCTGACGTCGTATTCGCCTTTCTGGTAAAAGCCGGGCATCTGGGCGGTCTCGCCGCCGATGAGCGCGCAACGATTCTCCGCGCAGGCGCGGGCGAAGCCGCGAATGATTTCGGTGAAGACGTGCGGCTCAAGCTTGCCGGCCCCGAGGTAATCCAGGAAAAACAGCGGCTCGGCACCCAGCACGGCAATGTCGTTGACGCAATGGTTCACGAGGTCGGCGCCGATGGTGTCGTGCCGGCCCATGGCAAAGGCGATTTTGAGCTTGGTGCCGACGCCGTCCACAGACGACACGAGCACCGGCTCGCGGTATTTCTTGAGGTCGAGCGCGAACAGGCCGCCGAAGCCGCCGACCTTGCCGAGCACCTCGCGGCGGTGCGTGGAGGCGAGCAATTGCGGCAGGGTGGCTTTGACTTGGTTGCCCAGAGCAATGTCCACGCCGGCGGCGGCGTAAGCCTTTGGTTTCATGCGGCGGGGATTTAACCGGGAAAGGGAAATGCGGGCGAGAATATTCGTTTAACCCGCTATTGGTGCTTTATTGGTTCTAATGCGAACAGCTTTTCGCACGTCGGACATGGAACCGTCTGTCCCGTTCCTTCCGACGGATATTCAATCGGCTGGCCGCAGTTCGGGCACTCGCATTTGAGAAATACCGCCATTTTATAGCGCCATAGGCGCGACATCTTTGTAGTCTGCCATCCAAATCAATTCAAGCTCCGTCAGGAGCGGCACATTCTACTCGATTTCCAGACGATGCCGCTCCTAGCGGAGCTTGGCTGGAATTGGAACGACGGAACTACAGAGATGCCAGCCCTGACGGGCCTTTGTCCAAAAGCTTGGGGAAATTTGGACTGCGGTGGCAAGTGAAGCGCGACACCGCTTTGGAATACAGCGGATCAATTGCATAATTAGCCACCACAAAAGCGCCGTCGCCGCTCCGCTTTGCCGGCGCACTCCAAAACCCAGTGAAACGAAATCGAATTGCGCTTGGGCGGGGTTGCGGCAGAATAGCCGGATGAATTTAGACGCCCTTTATTCCGAATTGACGCTCAAAACCAATGCCAAGCTCGCGTTGCTCGTGATGGACGGGCTGGGCGATATCGCCACCAAGGAACAGAATTATCTCACGCCGCTCGAAGCGGCGGCTACGCCGAATCTCGATAAACTTTCGAAGGATTCCGCACAGGGCCGGATGATTCCCGCCGCGCCGGGCATCACTCCCGGCAGCGGGCCGGGCCACCTCGGCCTGTTCGGCTATGACCCGCTGGAATTCCAGGTCGGACGCGGCGTCATCGAGGCGCTCGGCCTCGGCGTGGAGCTCCAGCCCGGCGATGTCTGCGCCCGTGCCAATTTTGCCACGCTCGACGCCAAGGGCGTCGTCACCGACCGCCGCGCCGGACGCATCCCGACCGAAACCTGTGAGAAACTGTGCAGAATGCTGTCCGCCAAAATCAAAAAAATCGGCGACACCCAGATCATCATCCAGCCCGGCAAGGAGCATCGTTTTGTGGTCGTCTTCCGGGGCCCGGGTTTGGAGGGCCCGCTCACGGACGCCGACCCGAACCGCGAGGGTTTTGCCATCCCGACCGTCCATCCGCGCGATGATAACAATGCCGGACAAAGGAAAATGGCCGGGCTCATCGCCGAATTTTACAAGGCAGCTCTGCCGGTCATCGCCAAGGAAAAGCCGGCCAACGGTTTACTCATGCGCGGGATTGCGCATCAGCCGCACATCCCGCTGTTCGAGGAACGCTACCAATTGAAGCCCGCCTGCCTGGCGGTTTATCCGATGTACAAGGGCCTGGCGCAGCTCGTGGGCATGAAAAAAATCGAAGGTCCGGCCACCATTGCCGAGCAATTCGAGCGTTATGTGAAGGAATACAACAACTTCGATTTCTTTTTCATCCATTACAAGTACACGGACAAGTACGGCGAGGACGGCAACTTTGCGGCGAAGAAGAAGGCGATCGAGGATTTCGATGCCGCGCTGCCGATTTTGCTGAAGAAGAGGCCGGACGTGCTGGCCATCACCGGCGACCACTCGACACCGTGCGCGGTCAAGGGCCATTCGTGGCATCCGCAACCGCTGCTGCTCCACTCGGCCGTGAGCGGCTCGGACAAGCTGGAACGATTCACCGAAACCGGCGCCAACCAGGGCTCGCTCGGCGTGTTCGCGTCGAAATATCTCATCCGCCTGATGCAGGCGAACGCGCGGATGTTCGACAAATTTGGCGCATGACAATCCTCCTCATCCTCGATCTCATTCTCATCCTCGCACTGGATGAATGAGGATGAGGATGACGAAGAGGAAGATTAAATTTTAATGAACCTGCCCAACAAGCTGACGGTGTCGCGCTTTGTGCTGACGGCACTGTTCTTGTGGGCTCTGTTCTCGCCGCTGCGGTTCAACGACACACTGGCCCTGATTTTTTTCTGCGTGGCGAGCATCACCGATTACTTGGATGGAAGCATCTCGCGCCGGCGGGGGTTGGTCACCAACTTCGGCGTCCTGATGGATCCGCTGGCGGATAAGGTGTTGGTCTGCTCCGCGTTTATCGCGTTTGTGGAAAGCACGCACCTGAATCCGGCGGCGCCGGTCAAGGTCGCGGCATGGATGGTCATTATTATTGTCGCGCGCGAGCTGGCCATCACCGGCATGCGCCTGCTGGCGGCGTCAAAAAAAATTGTTCTGGCGGCGGAAAACCTCGGCAAAATCAAGACGATCCTCCAGATCGTCACCATCATCGCGCTGCTCATCACCGATGCGGTTAACGAATGGGTGCCGTGGTTGCAAAACCTTTTCCAGCCGTGGGTGGCCGGTTTCGCGCGAATTTGCCTGTGGCTGACGGTGGCGCTGACGGCGGTGTCGGGCCTGGTATATCTGTGGCGCAACCGCGGAATCTATCTGAGCGACGCCTGAAAACAAAGGTAGAAGGCAGAGTGCGGAATGCGGAATGAAAACGTGAATTTTGCCTGAGGTTGATTTCTACCTTCTGCCTTCTTCCTTCTGCATTCGTTTAGCGGTGCGCCGCGAGCGGCAGCGTCTGGCCGGCGTTGGCCGATTGATAAACCGCCGGCTGCAATCCCGCCAGCGGGTCACTGTGCTTGTGGTGGCGGCCAACGAAGAGGATGGCCAGCGCCACCGCCAAAACTGCGGTGCCGGCCACCCCGATCTTCCAGTTCAATTTTGAGAGTTGAAACATCAGGCGATCAACCGGCGTGTTGGACACTTCCGTCAGCGGCGGCGGCTCGCTGAATTTTTCCGTGCGGCCCAGCTCGGCTTCGAGCGCCGCCATGATTTGCGGCACAGCGAGCTTGAGCACCGTGGCGTAATTTTTCACCGAGCCGCGGATGTAAATCGGCGCTGAAAACACATTGAAATTCCCCTCCTCCAGTGCGCGGAGGAGGTCGGTGCGGATTTTCGTGGCATCCGCCACCTGCTGGACCGTGAGTTTTTGGGATTCGCGGGCGGCACGAAGTTGTTCAGCGACCGTTGGCATAATTTGATTTTTCAATGGTTTGGGGCAATTAAGCAATCCAAAAAGCACGAAACAAGCCAGTTTCTTTGGTCTTCAACGGATTTCCATATCGGTTGAACCTTTTCTCGCCTCCGGCATTCTTCCGGGTGTAAATGCTGGTGGTGGCTGAACGCGAACATCTGCCCGTGCCACAAGCCAAAGCCGGGGTACCGGAGGCTTGGGACACCCTCTTCCGCCGCTACCAACTGCCGCTCTACGTTTATGTTTTTGAACTGGTGCATGACGAACAGGCGAGCCTCGATCTGGTGCAGGAAACGTTTATTGCCGCCGTCCGGCACATCGGCAGTCTGCGCGACGACGCGAAATTCGGGAGCTGGCTCTTCGGCATCGCGCACCAGAAATGCATTCAGCGGTGGCGGAAGCAGGACCGCGAAGACATGTTGCGCGCGGAAATATCCGACGAAGCTGTACGATCGGCAGACAGTCCCGACGAACTGCTGCTGCGACGGGAACAAGAAGATGAATTCATGCAATCGTTGAACCAGCTATCGCTACCGCAACGCTCGGTGCTGCTGTTGCATTATGTCGAGGAATTCTCGCTCGAAGACATCGCCGATATCACCGAAACGCCGGTCGGCACGGTCAAGTCCCGGCTGCATTACGCCAAAACAGCGCTTCGGAAGTTGATGGAGGAGAAATATGAAAACCCCGCGTGAAATTTTATTGGATCGGCACCGCGCCGCCGAGCCGAAGCTGGAGGCAATCCGGCGCGAAGTCGTGGCTGCGGAATTCCATGGTCCAGGACGGGTTTCGAGCGTGTCCCCATCTGAAAGCCTGAAGACACCAGAGACAGGCAAGATGCCTGTCCTGCTCTTGATCTGGCGCGAAGTGATCTGGCCGTGCCGCCGGATCTGGACCGGGCTGGCGGCAGTCTGGTTGTTGATCCTGGCCGTGAATCTTTCCATGCGCGATCCGGTGAGCAACATCACGGGAAAACCGGTCCGTTCAGGCGCCGTGATGATCAGCTGGCAAACCCAGCAACGCTGGATGAGCGAATTGCTGACGGAGCGTCCAATGCCACCGGAGGCCGACCGCCCCCGAAACGTTGTCCCCGGCCCGCGCACGGAAAGTTCTGCTCCAACTGCGGTTTGACTATGAATGATCGACCTGAAAAAAAATGGCGCTGGCGGCTGATGCGCTGGGGATTACTCGGGCTGGCTATTCTGGCAACTCTGATTGCCGTTTTGATCACCGAAGAAAACTGGCGCGGCAAGCGCGATTGGGAAGCCTACAAACGCGAGGCCGAGGCGCGTGGCGAGCGGTTTGACTGGCTGGCGTTCGCGCCAACCAACATTCCCGAGGACCAGAATTTTGTAAAGGCGCCGGTCTTTTCCAATCTCTGGGCCATGGAATGGGACGCGCAAGCGCAGGATTGGAAATCCAATACCTCCAATACAGCGGATCGTCTCAGAATGTTTCCCTATCGCCACGACGGTGGTTGGCCAACCAATGTTGACGGAGCGTGGGACCGCGGACGTTTGAGCCGACTGGAAGGCTGGCAGGATTATTACCGCAGCGGTGCGACCAACGGCGTCGGTGAATTTCCGGTTGCGTCGCAGCCGCAGTCTCCCGCCGCGGATGTGTTGCTGGCGCTGAGCAAATTTGCGCCGGCCATCGAGGAGTTGCGCGCCGCGAGCCAGCGACCCTGTTCCCGATTCGGGGTCTTTTCCGCCGATGACACGCAAGGATTCGGTCTGTTGACGCAATATCTGGTCAGACTGAAAGGCTGTGCCCAGGTCCTGCAGTTGCGCGCCATCGCCGAGTTGAACGACAACCAGAGCACGCAGGCGCTCGACGATATCCGGCTGCTTCTGCGCCTCGGCGACCTGTTGCGGCAGGAGCCGTTGCTGATCGAGCATCTCGTTGGCATCGCCATCACGGCCATCACCCTCCAGCCGATTTACGAGGGCCTGGCACAGCATCGCTGGAATGACGCCCAGCTCGCCGAACTCGAACGGATGCTCGCTGCGGAGGATTTTCTGGCCGATTGCCGGCGCGCCTTGGGAGGAGAACGGACGTTCGCGATTGATTTCTTCGAAAATGAAAGAATCAGCGGCGAATACAAAACGGTGGAGGTCATCAATGGCAAACCAAAAGCCGTCACGATCAGCATGCGCCTGATGCCCAGCGCCTTTTTTTATCAAAACGAACTCGCGTGTGCGCGGGGGATCGACCAATCCCTTTTGCCGCTGGTTGACTTGACCAATCGGATGGTTTCCCCGACCGCGGTTCGCCGGACCGAAGCCGAGTTGAAACGCGAGGCGCAGCATTTTTCGCCCTACAAAATTCAAACCTTCTTAACCCTGCCGGCCGTAATCCAGAGCATAATGAAATTCGCCTACATCCAGTCCGGTGTGGATCTGGCCCGGGTGGGCTGCGCGCTGGAACGCTATCATCTCGCGCACGGTGAATATCCCGAGACGCTTGATGCGCTGGCGCCGCAGTTCATCGAGAAACTGCCGCATGACCTTATCAACGGCCAGCCGTTGCACTATTGGCGCACCGAAGATGGCAAATTCGTGCTGTACTCCGTTGGCTGGAACGAGACCGACGACGGCGGCACCGTCGTTCTGACCAAGTCGGGGATAGTGGGTCGTGAAAACGGCGATTGGGTTTGGAAGTATTAATTGGAGAACATTCAACGCCCAACATTCAACGTCGAATATTCAATGTGCGATTCAGGGCGGCGATACTTGGGTGTTGGAAGTTGAATGTTGAGCGGTGAGTGTTTTTCCAACTGCCACGCTGGACAGCCCCAGCTCCACAAAAATTGTTTGAACCTTTCCATCGGCAGCGGGGATTAATAGGCAGATGGTCATTACGGACGACCACCTTAAGCTGTCAACCGCACGGGAACTGCTCGCACGCGCACGCGCTAGAGACGCCCGGTCGTTTTGCCTGTTAATTGAACCGCTCCAGGCCCGCCTGCTGCGACAGGCCGTCGCCCTGGCAGGCGATTTAAGCGCGGCGGATGACTTGGTTTCCGAAACCCTGGTCGAAGCCTGGAAAAGCCTGCCGCGCTACAACGAGACTTGCCGGCTGTCCACCTGGCTCTACGCCATCCTGCTGCATCGCCACCGGAAATCCATCCGTTGCGCCCGATCCCGCCCGGTTGCGCTGGCCGGGTTGCCCTTGCTCGAAGCTCAAGAACTTCACGAGCAACAGGCAAACCTGCCCGCCGCGGAACTCTCGCCGGCGGAAGCCGCGGCGCAATACGAAACGTTCACCCGATTGAACCGGTGCGTTAAGCTGCTGCCGGACAAGCATCGCGAGGTCATCCGGCTGCGGTTTTTCGAGGACGCGTCGCTGCCGGATATGGCCGCCGTGCTGGGCTGTTCAGTGGGAACGGTGAAATCCCGCCTGCATCATGCCCTGGGAAAATTGCGTAAAATGAAAATGAACCTTCCCCCCTTGGCCGGGGATAAACAGATATGAGGCTTTTGTTGAATTCATGCCGAAGCTATCGCCGGGATATTTGCCTTCTGGCCGGCGGCGCGCTGTCGGAACCGGAGAAGGCCGCAGTCGAAAACCACCTGGCAACCTGCGTGGATTGCCAGAAGTATGGCGACGCACTAAGGGCCGTGACGGTGCCGCTCAACAACTGGGAAGACAATTTCAGGCACATCCAGCCCGAACCCGCTGTTCAGCGGCAGTGGGCCCGGGCGATCCTGGCAGCCGCCCGGCCGGAGCCGGTTCGCCGGCCCGCCGCAACGATGGCCTTCTGCGATTGGTGGCAGGACGTAATCTGGTCGTCGCGCCGCGTTTGGACGGGTCTGGCAGCAGTCTGGGTGGTCCTGCTCATGGTAAGTCTTTCGGAGCGCGAGCATTCTCCGGCCATCGCCAAATCCATGCCGTCAACGGCAATCATTGTGGCGTTCAAAGACCAGCAAAAGTTGTTGGCGGAATTACTGGGCGACTACGCCGCGCCGCCAGACGTTGACCGGCAAAAGATTTCTTTGCCGAAACCGCGCACCGAAAGTGCAGTCGAATTGAAAGTGTAATGTCGGCATCAGTCCGGCCTGACTGTGGCAAGCCCAATGCTGGACGGAGAAGTTTTTATGAACGAAACACCAGCTCCTGATAGCGGGCGACCCTCGTTAAGCGGCCGGTTCTTCCGCTGGCTGATCCGCCGGCGGACGCAGAAGCGCGCCTTGATTGGGCTGGCCATCTTCGCCACGCTGGTGGCGATTTTTTACACCGAGGAAAACTGGCGCGGCCAACACGCGTGGGAACGGTGCAAAGCGGACCTCGAAGCCAAAGGCGCGGTGCTGGATTGGGATAATTACATCCCGCCGCCGGTGCCGGACGACCAGAATTTTTATACCGCCAGCACGAACATCGCGGTGAGATTCGTCAAAGCGCAGACTGAAGCTCAAAACGAAGCGGCTTCACATTTGCAATGGCTTCGGCTTGGATCAATTGACCCAGTCATGATTGCCGAGGTGACAGTCGTGTCTTCAAATTCGGACGTGGTTCCCAACGGCGCTGATTTATACCTCCGTTATGATCATTCGGTTGTTACCGTCGCAACATCCCATAAAGATTTTTCTGAAGAGCCGTCTCCTGTTCTCCCAACCATTGAATTGAAGGATGTTCCTTTAAAAGAGGCACTCGAACAATTGTCGCGACAGGCAAACCTGAATTACACCAGTAGTTCCGAAATTCAATGGGTGGATTCAAAAGGTAAGCCCATTTTGGTTACTATCCGGTGGGAAAATGTCTCGGCGCGCGAAGCTTTGTATGCGCTGTTGGAAAATTATGATCTGGCGCTGGTCGAAGATTCCAAAACAGGCACAGCCCGCATTGTTCCCACGAAAGGCGGAATCTATATGGAACCGGCTGCAAAAAAGGAAATGAGCCTGGTGCTTTCTCGTATTCTTGACTCGGACACCAACGGATTTAGTGGCGTCATCCTGCAAGGCGCCACAGGAATTTCGTTCGTTGCGAACCCGCCGCCATCGAGCAGGCCGGCGCATATTGTGGTTTGGGCAAACAAAACTCCGGGTGTCCAGGAAATGAGCGAAATGTTTTTGAAAAATACCGCAAAAACAATGGGAACGAATTCATTTCAAATTTATGGCAACCCAAGAGTAATAGCGGCTGCCGATTATCTGGCTTGGAGCGATCAATATGTGCCGGCTTTCGACGAAGTCCGCGAGGCGTTGAAGCGGCCTTACGCAATGATTCCCGGCAATTACGCGCGGCCATTTGAGCAGCCGATTCCCAACTTCGTGATGATGCGCTCGCTCGCGCAAACGCTGGCGCAACGGGCGCAATGTTATCTGCTCCTGAACCAGCCGGAGCCGGCGCTGCGTGAATTGACCTTGATGCACGATGCCTGCCGGATTTTGGAAAAGCCGCCCACCGGCAAGCCGGAGACTCTGGTCGAGGCAATGATCAACGTCGCCATCAGCGGGCTGTATGTCGCGACGCTGCAGGAAGGCTTCCGCCTGCGCGAGTGGCAGGAACCGCAGTTGGCCGCGTTGCAGGTGCAACTGGCCGGAATCAACCTGCCGCCGTGGGTCGCGGCGGCTTTCCAAGCCGAACAAGCTGCCATCTGCCACACCGCCGAACTGGTGCCGTTGAGCAAAATCTGGCAGATCATCCCCATCGCCAAACAAAAGACGCTGTGGCAAAGAATTCAGGAACTACCAGACCACCTGGTTGACCTGGCACCGCGCGGTTGGATTTATCAAAACATGGCAGTCAGCGCCCGGCTGATTCAAATCCAGCGCGAGAGTGTTCTGGATGAGAACCAAAACGTGTCGCCCAAGCGCAATGAAAAGGCGGCGCGCGAAATTGCCGGCGTGCTCGAAAAAAATCATTCGCCGTTTTATCTGCTGGCGCGGATTGCCATCCCCAATTCAACCAAAGCCATGCAAACCACCGCCTTCAACCAGACACTTGTGAACCAGGCGCAAATTGCGTGTGCGCTGGAGCGCTACCGGCTGGCGCACGGCGAATATCCTGAATCGCTCGCCGCACTGATGCCGCAGTTCATCGAAAAAATTCCGACGGATGTCATCGGCGGCCAGCCGTTGCATTATCGCCGCACGGGCGATGGCAAATTTTTGCTCTATTCAATTGGCTGGAACGAAACGGACGACGGCGGCCAAGCTTCGGAAGACCGGGGAAAAGGTGACTGGGTCTGGAAGAACTGATTACGAGAACATTCAACATTCGACGCCCAACATTTAACTTCGAACATTCGCTGTGCAACGAATTTATACCACTTTGGTGTTGGGCGTTGAATGTTGCGCGTTGAATGTTTCCCTGAAGCATTTCCCGACCACGGCGCCGATGACCGAGCCGACGATGGCTCCGGCCACGAAATCGGAGAACCAGTGGATGGTCATGGAAACGCCAATCCCGACATACAAACCGTAACAGATCGCAATACAACCCAGCCAGCGCTGTTTCGGGAACAGCATGAACACCGTCACCGCCATGGCGAAGGCGATGGTGGTATGCGATGACGGCCAGCCCCAGAAAATCCCACCGCGCATCCAGCCGAACCGGAAGACATGGCTGTAGTCCGGGCCAATGCCGTGCGCCATCGTCGGATGAGCGCGACCGGTAAACGCCTTGCCGGTGGCGGCGATTAACGCGCCGATAAGTTCCGCCTGCCCGATGGCCCAGCCGGTCCATTTCCTGCGGGCGTTTTTGACAATGACCCCGCTGATCAGCAGGTAAAGCGGCAAGACGAGCGGCACCAGCCCGCCAATTCCCACAGCCGGCCACATCCAGGCCCGCAATGCCGGACTGTGCGTGGCGACAAACCAATTCCAGTCAAATCCGGACAAAACGAGGATGACGGTGAGCGCGATGGCGACGAGATGACAGACAATCATCCAGCCTTTGAAACAGCCGATGACATTGCGGGGTATCGTCATCACAAATTGTTTCATGCAGAGATGTTATACAAAATCCGGGAAAAAGCGATTGGTCTAAAAAAACTCACCAGCCGGATATGACTGTTCCAAACGAGTGCGGGCGTGCGCGTGACAGTCGCAGCTCATGCCGCAGGCGGAAGGTCCGGATTCAAATAGAACGCCCGATGCTTTGTGATTTGGAGCCTGCTGTTATTGAAGAGGAACCACACGGAAAAAACGGCAATGGAAATTGTTCGCGTTCGTGTCCATGTAATCAAAAGTGGAACTGGGACTTGAATTGGTCAGGATTGAATCCCAATCAACAAGATTTGTGGAAGCCTCCAAGACAAAGCTGCGACCAGCAGTCCCGGTCAAATGAAGTTGAAACGCACCACACGCCGGAGTAGAAGCATTCAAAACTAGGGTATTGGTGCTGACCTGACCCCGAAAAGATGGACGTGACAAAAGGAGAGTTCTGCTGCGAAAAGAAAGGGCAGCGGAACTATGAGAAAGAGCCAATACAGCGAAGAACAGATCATCGGGATACTCCGGGAAGCCGAAGGCGAAACGCCCGTGAAGGCGGTATGCGCCAAACACAACATCAGCGACGCGACGTTTTACAAGTGGCGAGCCAAATACGGGGGCATGGAAGTGAACGAAGCGCGGCGGTTGCGGGCCTTGGAAGAGGAGAATGGCCGGTTAAAGCGCTTGGTGGCCGACCAGGCCGTGCAGATTCAAATTCTCAAGGAGGTGAACTCAAAAAAGTGGTAAGCCCGTCGGCCAAGCGCCGGGCGATCAAGCAGGTAGTCGAGAGTGGGCTTGGTACGACGACGGAAGCCTGTCGTGCCCTTGGGTTGGCCCGGTCGAGCTACTACCGCAACAGCATGATGAGTTCGGAGAGTCGATCGTTTCAGCGGCAGATCGTGAGCCTGAGCCAGGAGCATCCGCGATACGGGTATCGGCGGGTGACGGCGCTGTTGCGCCGAGCGGGTCATGAGATCAACGCCAAGCGGGTACAGCGGGTACGTCGCCGGGAAGGGTTGCAAGTCAGCCGGCGGCAGAGAAAGCTGCGTCGATTGGGGCTTTCGACCGCAGAGCGGCAGCGAGCCAGCCATGCCAACCACGTCTGGAGCTGGGATTTTGTCGAGGACCAGACGGAGAATGGGACGCGCTTTCGGGTGCTGACCTTGCTGGATGAGCACACCCGGGAATGCCTGGCGGTGCACGTGGACTGGTCGATTCGGGCCGTGGACGTGATCACAGTGGTGGAAGCGGCGATGGCACGCTACGGTGTGCCGGAGCATTTGCGCAGTGACAACGGCCCGGAGTTCATCGCCTATGCGATCCAGGACTGGCTCAAAAGCAAGAACGTGAAGACGATTTACATCACCCCCGGTTCGCCGTGGGAGAACGCTTACATTGAGAGCTTCCACGACAAGTTGCGGGATGAGTGTTTGAATCGGGAAATTTTTGGCAGCCTGTGGGAGGCGCGGGTTGTCATTGAGCAGTGGCGCCTCTATTATAACGCGGAGCGGCCGCACAGCTCGCTGGGGTATCAGACCCCGACGGAGTTTGCTGGCCGCGCCATCAGCAGTTCGGTACTCCGGTCGGGCTTCGCCCTCCCTCCGTCCCGAACTGCTGAACCAAACATCAAACCAATGGCAGAACTCTACTTATGATGTGTCCAGCTATTGGGGTCAGGTCAG